>CAZANW010000034.1:10750-21944 GCA_964486625.1 uncultured Halobacteria archaeon | reverse complement strand
TCGCTCCCCTCCTTCAGGATGAGGACCGGGGTTCCACCCATGCCTGCCATGTCGGGGGGTGTGGGAGTAAAAGTTCTATATAAAGTTTTACACGCGAGCCCGCCCGCTCTCTCAGTGCCAGGGGAGCCGGTCGGGTGCGGGTTGCCTGGGAGCGGGGGCCCGGTGGACCGCCGCCGGGGCCGGGGAGGGGGGCTTCCGGCGGACGGAGTCGAGGGCCCAGTAGAGGAGCCCCACCGTCAGGCTCGCGGCCGCGAGGGCCGCCAGGAGAACCGCCAGGAGGGCGGCCAGTTTTCGGCTCATGGGGTTGGCCCCTTCCTCGGCATTGGAATATAAACTTTTCTACGCCGACTATACATCATTTATAGGTTCCGCCGGCACCGACCGGCACTCCGGCCGCCTCCCTCTATATACTTTCTCCGCCGGCCCGCCGGTCACCCCGCGAAGTGGGGGATGACCTCCTTGGCGTAGAGTTCCATCGCCGCGTCCCTCTCCCGGCCGGGGTTCAGGATGCCCGTCACGAAGTGGCGGCACCCCGCCTCCGCGAACCTCCGGATTCCTTCGACGCAGTCCTCCGGAGTCCCGAAGACGAAGGACTCCTCGATGGCCCTGTCGGGGACCTTCATCACCTTCGGCAGCTCGGGGCTCACCGAGGGGTCGGTCAGCGGGGTGAGGCGGTGGGCGTCCAGTTTGTCGCTCGGCGGCGCGAACCCCATCTCCTTCATGCGGCGGGGCGACACCGCGAGGAGCATGCGCCCCTGCTCCAGCGCCATCTTCCGCGCCTCCTCCCGGTTCCGGGAGACGGCGGTGTAGAGGAGGTAGCCGGGGGTGATGGAGTCCGGGTCCCGGCCCGCCGCTAACGCCTGGGCCCGGATGGACTCCCAGTCCTTCCGGTAGACCTCCGGGGAGCGCTTGAAGGGGAGCCACCCGTCCCCGAATCGGGCGGTGAGCCCCATCGTCCTCGGCCCGTTGCCGGCGATGTAGAGCCTCACGGAATCGGGCTTCGGGCCGAGGGGCGCGTTCTTCAACTTGTAGTAGGTCCCGGCGTGGGTCACCATCCTCTGGCTCCAGAGGGCGCGGACGACGCGGAGGAACTCCTCGAACCGGGAGACCGCCCTGTCGAACGGAATCCCGTAGGGGGCGAGATTCATCGCCTCGCCCGCCCCGATGCCCAGCAGCAGCCGCCCCCCCGAGAGCTGGTCGAGGGTCATCGCCTGGTGGGCGAAGACCGCGGGGTGGCGCCGGTGGGGGTCGGAGACGCCGATGCCGAGGCCCACGCGCTTCGTCCGGGCGGCCAGCGCCCCGAGGAGGGTCCAGGGGTCGAGGGCGTCCAGCTTCGAGCCCCAACCGACGAGGTGGTCGGGGACCCAGACCGAGTCCCACGGCCCCGCCTCGGCCAGTTCGGCGGTCCGGAAAATCGCTTCGAGGCCCCGGGGAGGGGTGAAGACGCCGAAGGAGACCCGGTCCACATGGACCCTTCGGCGGGATGGGGATAAATTCAGCGCCTCCGCTTCTCCCGCAGCAACGCCCCGTAGCCGAGCCTCCGCACCTCCTCCTTCAGTTTCGCCGCCCGCGCCTTGCCGATGCCGAAGACGCGGGCCAGGGACTCCTCGGGCGCGTCGAGGATGTCCGCCACCTCCCGGAAGCCCGCGTCGTGGAGCCGCCGGGCGTAGACCCGCCCCACCCCCCGGAGGGCCGTCAGCGGGAGCAGTTCCTCCCGGACCCCTGCCTCGATGCGCCTCCGGAGGGTGTCGAGGGGCCGGGCCGCGGGGTGGCGGAGGTGGCGCGCGAGTTCCGCGGCGGCGTGGGCGAGCCACTCGGCGGCCGAGACCACCGAGAAGACCTCGCCGGGGTAGACCCCGAACCTCTCCCGGAACTCCGGGTAGGCCACCTCTTCGACCCAGGCGTGGAGCAGCAGCGCGGGCCCGAGCCCTTCCCACAGCTCTTCGACCGCCGCCGGGGTCCCGAGGTTCGACGCGACGGGGACCGGGTCCTTCCCTTTCGGCCCGATGCGCGGGACCTCCCGGGCGGAGCAGACCAGGGCGCAGAGGTCGAAACTGTTCCCCCCGTCCACCGCTAACAGCCCCTCCTGGAGCCGCAGCCCGGTGTCCGGGGAGAGGTAGAGGCGGGAGACGAGCGCCCCGAAGGGGGTGGGCTCCCACCGGCCGTCGCGCGGCGCGAGGAATCCCTCCTTCTCCAGTTCCACCAGGAGGCGGTCCACCTTCATCCGGTTCCCCTGGTGGGCGTAGAGGGTCGCCCGGAAGAACCCCTCCACCTCCTCGGGCCGGGAGGCCCCCGCCACCACCGTGGCGAGGACCTGCTCCTTCATCAGGTCGGGGTCGAACTGCGAGAGGACCGGCTCGGGCTCGGCCCGGAGGTAGGTCTCCTCCAGGAACTCTTTCTCGTCGGCCCGCCGCGCCACGAGGATGGCGAGCCCCTCGTCGTCGTGCTCGGGGCGCCCCGCCCGGCCGAACACCTGCTTCACCCAGAAGACCGGCATGGGGCGCCGCGTCCCGGTGGCGGCGTCAAAGAACATGTAGTCCCGGACGATTGCGACCCTTGCCGGAAACGAGACGCCCATGGCGAGGGTCGGCGTGCAGCAGATGACTTTCAGTTTCCGCCCGACGAACGCCTCCTCGAGGAGGGCCCGCTGGGCGGGGTGGAGCCAGGTGTTGTGGTAGGCGACCCCGCGCTCCACCATCTCCGCCAAGTCGTCGAAGAGTCCCCCCTCGCCCACCTTTCGGGCCACCGCTACCATCTCCTTCCGGGGCGGGAAGGCGCGGGCCACCCTCCGGGCGAGGGCCTGGCTCCCCTTCTTGGTGTTCACGAAAACCAGGGCCTGGCCCCCCTCCGCGACCATCTTCCGGAGGAAATCGACCAGCCGCTCGTCGTCGCGGAACACCTCCACACTCTCCCGGAGGGGGACCGGCCGCCACTCCGAGCGCACCAGGTCCGCGCCGAGCCACTTGGCGAACCCCCCGGGGTCGCCGACGGTGGCGCTGAGGGCGAGGACCCGGGCCTCCGGGTGGGTCATCCGGAACCGGGCGAGGGCCCCCTCCAGCCGGGGGCCCCGGGAGGGGTCGGCCATCAGGTGGGCCTCGTCCACCACCAGGAGTCCGGTCCCCGCCGGTTCGGCCCGCGCCGAGCGGGTCAGGGCGTCGAACTTCTCCACCGTCAGGACCAGGATGTCGTAGTCCGCCAGGCGCCCCAGCGGGGCCTCGTAGTCCCCGGTCGAGAGCCCCACCCGGGCCCCGGGGAAATCCCTCCGGAAGGTCCGGGCCTTCTCGGCCGCGAGGGCCACCAGGGGGACCACGTAGAGGCACCGGCCCGAGCCCCGGGCCAGAACCTCGGCCGCCGCCATCTCCGCCAGGAGGGTCTTGCCCGAGGCGGTCGGCATCGAGAGGAGGAGGTTCCGGTCGGAGGAGAGGAGGCCGGCCAGGAGCGCCTCCCTCTGGGGCGGGTGGAGCCGGAATCCCCTGCGCTCCAAGAGGGCCCGCGCGGCCGGGAACGCCTCCAACTCGGGGATGGGTTCGGTCACGGCCCACCTTGGGCGCGACCGAAATAGCCTTTTAACGGGGGGTGTGAAAGTGGGCCCCATGGCCGTCACCGAGTTGAGCGGCTCCCAGCTCCAGGGGTTCGTCCAGAAGCACCCCGTGGTCCTCGTGGACTGCTGGGCCCCCTGGTGCGGCCCGTGCCGGGTCCTCTCCCCCACCATCGAGGCGCTCTCCAAGGAGATGGGCCGGGTCGCGTTCGCCAAAATCAACGTGGACGACAACGCCGGGACCGCCCAGCAGTTCGGCATCATGTCCATCCCCACCATGCTGGTTTTCAAGAACGGCAAGCTGGTGGACCGCCTGGTGGGGGCCCTGCCGAGGAACCTCATCCAGAAGGCGCTGGAGAAGCACCTGGCCTCCTGACGGCCCGTGGCCTCCGACCGAATCGGGGCGTTCCGGAAACTCCTGGAGTCCGACCCGAAGGACCCGCTGCTCCACTACGGCCTCGGGCTGGAACTCCTGAAGGCGGGCTCCGCGGAGGAGGCGGCGCGGGAGTTCGCCGAGACGGTCCGCCTCAACCCGGACCACACCGCCGCCTACCGGGAGTGGGGGAAGGCGCTGGAGCGGGCGGGGAGGCCCGGCGAGGCGCGGGAGGCGTGGTCCCTGGGCATCGGAGTGAGCGGGAGGACCGGGGACCTCCAGACCGGGAAGGAGATGGAGGTCTTCCTGAGGCGGCTGGGGGAGAGGGGTCAGAGATAGTTCAGAATCTCGTCGAGCCTCCGGATTCTCACGTCCGCCACCCTTGCCAACTCCGGGTCCCCCCCGATGGCCACCCCGAGGCCCGCCGCCCCCAGGAAGCGGGAGTCGTATCGGGAATCCCCCACCGCGACCGCCCTCTCCGGGGGAATGCAGAGGCTCCGGCAGAGGGCCCGCAGGACCCGGTCCTTCCCCCTCGGGTCCACCCCGGAGCCGTTGGGCTCGCCGGTGAGATGGCCCGCGGTGTCGGTGGCGAGGCCGTTGGCGCGGACGTGGGGGATGGAGAGGCGCTCGGCGACCTTCCGGGCCAGGAGGTCCACCCCGCTGGAGATGATAGCGGTCTCGACTCCGCGGCCGCGGAGCGCCTCCAGCGTCGGGGCGGCCCCGGGGGCGAGGCGGCCGCTCCCCAGGGCCGCCTCCACCTCGGAGAGGTGGATGCGGCCGCGGGCCCGGAGCCAGGCCCGGACGTCCCGCCGGACGAACTCGCGGTAGCCGATGCGGCCCGCCGCGTAGGCGGCGAGGTTCCGGTCGCCGGCGCCGAGGGTCCCGAAGTGGCGGTGGAGCGTGACCCAGGAGGAGCCGTCGCGGGTGAGGGTCCCGTCCATGTCGAAGGCGACCAGCCGGACGTTCCCTTTCACCTTCGGAGCCGCCGCCGGACCGGGCGCCACGGGTCGGAGCCGGGCTCGAACTTCCGGCCCCCGAGGCACTCCCGGCACGCCAGTTGTGAGGTCGTGCACCGGATGCAGGTGTTCCGGCCGCAGAGGTGGCAGGTGTACATCTTCCCGGGGGCGCGGCAGAGGGAGCAGAGACCCATCTCCTCCATGGAGGGCCTGAACGCCGACGCCTCCTTTACCTTTCGCCCCGCGCCGGGAGCCCCCCGGGCGGAATCGCCTGTTTCGCCCCCGGGAACCGGAGGCCCATCTGCCTCCCCCGGAAGGCGCGGTCGAGGAAGAGGGCGAGGGCCGCCACCTCGGAGTGGGGCTGGTGGCCCACCGCCACGTTCCAGTCGGCCAGCCGGTAGATGTCGGGGGGGACTTTCTGCGAGCCCACCGCGACCCAGAGACGGCGGTGGCGCCGGATGCGCCCCGCGGCCCGGTCGAGGGGCTCGCCATACATGGTCAGGTGGACGACCCGGCCCCCCGACTCCCTCCACTCCCGGGCCTCCCGCCGCCAGGCCACCCCCTGCCGGACCTCGAAGGAGCCCCCCCACCGGGCCGAGACTGCGGCGAGGGAGGCCGCCACCCGCGCGTCCCGGGAGGCGAGAAGGAGCCCCCGCGCCCCGAATGCCCGGGCCACCAGGCCGAGGTGGGTGGTCATCCGCTCGTCGCGCCCCAGCCGGTGGCCGAGGTGGAGGACCCAGATTTCCGGATTGCTCATGATTGTTGGTTCGGCGAGGCCTATATCAACACGCGGGAGAGACCTCCCTGACCGCGATGGAGGGACCGAAGCAGGGCTCGGCGCCGCGCGCCGGACAACAGGATGATGGACCATGACCCTGGCGAGGGCGTCGATGCCTTCCTCTGACCATGGGGACGCCGGATGGGAGGACCTCTACCGGAAGTCGGCGACCCACTACGACGCGCTGAACCCGAAACTGGGCCCCGTGAACCTGGTGGACACCACCCTCCGGGACGGGGAGCAGATGCCGGGGGTCACCTTCACCCCCGACGAGAAGGTCGAGGTCGCGCGGTTCCTGGACCGCCTGGGCGTCGAGCACATCGAGACCTTCGCGACCTACAAGGAGTCGGACCGCCAAGCCGTCCGGCGGATGGCGAAGGAGAAGTTCGGCCGGAGCAAAATCATGGGCTGGAACCGCGCCGCGGTGGAGGACATCGGCGACTCCATCCAGCAGGGCGTGGACGCCGTCGCCATCTCCATCGCGACGTCGGACATCCACCTGAAATACAAGTTGAAAATGACCCGGGAGAGGCTGCTCGAGACCCTCGGGAAGTGCGTCCAGTTCGCCAAGGACCACGGGGTCTACGTCTGCTTCAACGCCGAGGACGGGACCCGGACCCAACTGGAGGACCTGGTCGCTTTCGTGAAGGCCGGGAAGGAGGCGGGGGCCGACCGCTTCCGGCTCTGCGACACCATCGGGGTCCTCACGCCGACCACCGCCCGCTACCTGGTCCGGGAGATTCTCAGACGGGTGAAAATCGACATCGAGACCCACTTCCACGACGACTTCTCTCTGAGCGCCGCCAACGCCACCGCCGCGGCCGAGGAGATATCCGCGGTTCCCGGGGTCACCACCTGGGTCTCCACCACCGTGAACAAGTTCGGAGAGCGGGCGGGGAACATCCCGCTGGAGGCGATGGTGATGATTCTGAAGCGCCACTACAACATCGCGAAATACGAATCCACGGTGCTCTTCCCCCTGTCGGAGTATGTCTCGAAGGCCACGGGCCTCCCGGTCCCGCTGAACTACGCCGTGGTCGGGGGCAACGTCTTCCGCCACAAGTCGGGCATCCACGTGGACGGGGTCCTGAAGAACCCGCTGACCTACGAGGTGTTCGACCCCCGGGAGGTCGGGACCCAGCGCACGATTGTCCTCGGGAAGCACTCGGGGAAGGCCGCCATCAAATACAAGTTGAACGCCCTGGGCCTCAGCCTCAACGACGAGCAGATGGAGAGGCTCCGGGACATCTCGGCCCAACTGGACGAGGTCCGGAAGTCGGTCCTCACCGACGAGGAGTTGACCCTCCTGGTGAAGTGGCTGCGGGGGGAGACCGGCCAGTGGGTCAAGGGCCTCGAAGCCGTGATGAAGAAGAGCGGTTAGTTTTCTCCCGCCACTCCCGGGCCCCCCGGAGGAGCGCTTCGTGGACCTTCTCGTAGAAGGCGTCGTCCTCCCGGGCCGCCCGCGCGAGAGAGAGCCAGAGGGCGTAGAAGAGACTCTCCTCGAGGCCCAGTTCCTCCAGGAGCCCGGTCACCGTGTCCATGTAGCGGGCCGTGGCGCTCCGGTCCTTGGGGTCCGCCTTCAGGAGGCCGTCGAGGAGTTTCTTCTCGTCGATGAAGGACATGGCGCCCTTGAGGGCGGGGCGGAGGAGGGAGACCCCGACCCGGCGGAAGAGGGTGCGCTGGGTGGGGGAGGCGAGAAAGTCGCTCGCGGCCCTGCCTTTGCGGACCATGCTACGAGTCCTGCGGATGGAACAACGGGGGGGTCACGACAACCGAACGGAACTTCAACAGCCCGTTCTTATTTCTTTTCCCCGGGCGCGGGGGCCGGGGGCGGGGGGGCGGGGACCTCGACCTTCATGGTGGCCATGGTGTAGCCGATCCAGCCGACGAGGCCGGTGATCGCGAGGAGGGCCAGCGTCACGACGGTTTTGATCGCAAGCAACTGGGCCTCGGGGCCCCGAAGCAGCATGACGTAGAGCCACCCGAGGGCAATGACCGCCGCCACCAGCAGCAGGACGGCGCCGATGCCCTTCGTCTTGTCCATGGCCGTGGGAATGAGTGGGGGGGTGCCTTAAATAGTTTTTCGAGCCATGCGGAGGATGGGAGTGGCCCTCCGCGTTCGCCTTTTTCCGGGAGGGGAGAGGCTCCTGGATATAGAGCCGGGGACCACCTATGGCCAACTCCTCGCCACCCTCGGGGTGAACCCGGAGACCGTCGCGGTCCTGCGGGAGGGGGTTCCGGTCCCGGACGATGAGGTGGCGGCCCCGGGGGAGATCCACGTCGTGCGCGTGGTCAGCGGCGGGTAGGTTGCGAAGGCATCACCGGAGGTAACGGTTGATGCGCCCGGGATTGAAGCGGTCCCCGGCCAGCATCGTCTCGGTGAACCGCAGGAGCGCCTCCCGGACCGCGGGCGGGTGGCCCGGATACCAGACCGGGCTCGCCACCACCAGCCCCCGGAAGGCGAGGAAGGGGGGAATCACCTCCAGCACCTCCCGGTCCCGGGTCTCCCGCAGGTAGGTCCCGAGGAAACCGTCGAAGAGGCGCCGCCAGTCGCCCGCGAACCGCCGGTGGCGCAGGACCGAGAAGAGGAGGTAGTTGATGGCGAGGCTCGCCACGTCGTCGGCGGGCTCCCCCCACTCCCCCCGGGAGGTGTCGAGCAGGGTGAACCGGGTCCCGGAGGTGAAGAGGATGTTCCACGGGTGGTAGTCGCCGTGGACCCGGGCGAGGCGGTGCGCGCGCTCCTTCAGGCACCACCGCCACTCCACCGCATCCTTTTCCATCGCCTCCAGCCGCCTCCACCACCTGCGCGGGTAGCCGTCGGCCATGCCGAAGATGCACTCGCCGTGGCCCACCAAGTCGCGCACCCGCCGCTCGTAGAGGACCTGACGCTCCTTCGCCGGTCCCTTCCGCCGGTGGATGCGGGACAGGTAGCGGGCCAGCGCGACCGCCCTCTCGAAGTCCAAGGGTCCAGCTCCGTGCTCCTGGATGCGGAAGAGGTCGTCGGCGTAGGGTGTCCCGGGGGCCCGCTCCACGAGGAGGAAGAACTCCTCCGCCCCCCCGGCCGACCGCAGCGCCCCTCCCCGGGTCGCGAACCCCACGTCGAGGGCGCGGGCGTGGCCCGGCAGGGAGTTGAAGGCGCGGTGCTGGAAGAGGAGAATCGCGGCCCGGTCGTAGAAGAACTCATGGCCGAAGCGGCCCGGCTTCACCGTGTTGAGGACCGCCTCGAACTCCCGCCCCCGGGCGCGGAACCGGAGCAGGAGGGGCTTCCCGTAGCCGAATTTCTTGATCTCGCCGCGGCCCCGGCGGCCAATCTCCTCGACGGCGAGGAGGCGCGCCGAGGGGCCGTATCGCTCCCGGAGGTAGGCCCGGACCCGGGACTCGAAGGGGACTACGGCCATTGCAAAAGGCAAAGTGCAAACTGAAAAATGCAAAATTTTGACTTTTGCAATTTGCGATTTGCAATTTGCATTGTCTCTTCAGGTTCCCAGTTCCCACGACGTGAGGTATCTCCGCTGCGCCCGGGTGAGCCGCTCGGTCTTGAGCCCCATGGACCGGAGTTTCAGCCGGGCCACCTCCCGGTCAATCTCGGCGGGGACCGGGTGGACCCCGGGCTCCAGGCGGGCCCCGGTCGCCATGCGGCGGACGCAGAGGGCCTGGTTGGCGAAGGACATGTCCATGACCTCCGGGGGGTGGCCCTGGGCCATCGCGAGGTTCACCAGCCGCCCCTCCGCCAGGAGGCAGAGGCGGCGGCCGTCCTTCAACTCGAACTCCTGGAGCCCCTCCTTCAGGCTCCGGACCCGGCGCGACATGCGGCGCAGGCCGGGGATGTCAATCTCGACGTTGAAGTGGCCGGCGTTCGCGAGGACGGCTCCATTTTTCATCCGCTTGAAGTGCTCGGGCCGGAGGACCGAGGCGTTGCCGGTCACCGTGAGGAAGAGGTCCCCCCGGGGGGCCGCCGAGGCCATGTCGGAGACCTCGAATCCGTCCATGGCGGCCTCCAGCGCCTTCCTCGGCTCGGTCTCCACCACGAGGACCCGGCTCCCGAGACCCCGCGCCTTGGAGGCGACGCCCCGACCGCACCAGCCGTAGCCCGCGACGACGACCGTGGCCCCCGAGAAGAAGAAGTTGGTCCCGTCGAGGACGCCGTGGAGGGCCGACTGGCCAGTCCCGTAGCGGTTGTCGAACATCTTCTTCGTCTCGGCCTCGTTCACCCCGATGACCGGGAACTTGAGCTTCCCCTCGCGGGCCAGCGCCTGGAGCCGCAGGACGCCGGTGGTGGTCTCCTCGCACCCGCCCCGGACCCCGCCGAGCCCCCTGCCCCTCCGGTGCAGGGTCGCAATCAGGTCGGCGCCGTCGTCGAGGATGATTTCGGGCTCCATCTCCAGGGCCCGGTCGAGGCACCTGTAGTAATCCCGCTCCGACTGGCCCCGGAAGGCGTAGACGCAGACCCCCTCGCGGGCCAGGGCCGCGGCGACATCGTCCTGGGTCGAGAGGGGATTGGAGCCCGCGAGGCTCACCCCGGCCCCCCCCGCCCGGAGGGTCCGAATCAGGTTGGCGGTCTCGACGGTGACGTGAAGGCAGGCGGCGACCCGGAGGCCCCGGAGGGGCTTCTCCCTGCGGAACCGCTCCCGGATGGAGAGGAGGACCGGCATCCTCCGCCCCGTGAAGTCGATCCGGGCCCTGCCCGCCGGTGCGAGGCGCGGGTCCTTGACCCGGGAGGGGCGCATGTTGGGGCGCGTTGGGTGGCGGGCCTCATAAACCCGTTGCGGGCGAAATTCAGCAACAAGAAAGTTTATCACTTCGTTTCCCGACACCTCCCGATATGCGGATGGAGGTCTCCTCGTTCCACGGCCTCGATGTCTACACCACCCGGGGGAAGTATGTGGGCCGGGTGGACGACGTGGTCCTCGACCCCGGCGACAAGCGCATCCTGGGTCTCGCGGTGGGCAACGTGAACCGGGACCTCTTCGACGTCCCGGGCCGGGGCGTGATTGTCCCCTTCCGGTGGGTCACCGCCGTGGGCGACGTGGTCCTGATGCGCCCCGTGGAGACGCGGAAGTCCCCGGCGGCCGAGAAAAAGAAGGAGTAGTCCGGGACTTCGTTGCGCGAGGGACGCGGAACAGGAGGACGGCTCCTAAGTGGCTCCGTTGCTGACGGGACGAGAGAGTTCCCGAGAGGACCGGCGCGGGCCTCACCCTTTGGCTGCCACGCGAGCCGAAGGGCTCGCGGGATAGAGGCCCGCGCCGACGGGACGAGAAAGTTCCCGAGGGGAGCGGCAACAAAGGCGGAACGTTTATAAACGCCCGGGGAGCCTGGGGGATTGCCTGTCGTGCGCTCTGGAGTTGGTTCGGCGCCGCCCCACCGGGTCGGTTCGAGCATCATTCCGGCGTCGCCGAAAGGTCAAATCGAAACAGGAGGTGGAAGAATGAGAGAAGGTGGTTACGGTGGTCGCGGCGGCTACGGCGGTCGCGGCGGCGGAGGTTTCCGCGGCGGCGGTCGCGGCGGCTACGGCGGTCGCGGCGGCGGAGGTTTCCGCGGCGGCGGTCGCG
>CAZANW010000034.1:0-10650 GCA_964486625.1 uncultured Halobacteria archaeon | reverse complement strand
GCGGCTACGGCGGTCGCGGCGGCGGAGGTTTCCGGGGTCCCCCCCGGCCCGCTCCGGAGGCCCCGGTCCGCGTCGGCGAGGTCTACGACGTCGACGTGACCGAGGTCGGCCAGCAGGGCGACGGACTGGCCCGGGTCGAGAACTTCGTGGTTTTCGTCCCCGGGGCCCAGAAGGGCGAGCACCTCCAGGTTCGCATCCGCCAGGTCATGCGGCGCTTCGCCGTGGGCGAGCGGGTCACCGGAGAGGCCCCCGCCGAAGGGGCGGGGCCCGCCGAAGAGTCCCCGGCCGAAGGGGGCGGCTCCGAGGAGGAGTCCGCCGACAGCGACAAGCCGGAGGAGAGCGAGGAATGAAAATCGCCGACCTGAAGCCGGGCGCGGAGAACATCACCCTGCGGGCCAGCGTGGCCTCGGTGGAGCCCCCGCGCAAGGTAGCGACCAAGTACGGCGAGAACACCCTGACCGTGGTCCAGCTGGACGACGGCTCGGGGAGCATCGAGCTCTCCCTCTGGGGCGACCAGGGCAACGGCGTGACCCAGGGGAAGACCCTCGAGGTCTCCGGGGCCTACGTCCGGGAGTTCAAGGGCACCCTGCAGTTGGGCGTCCCCCGCAAGGGCAAAGTCCAGGTCGTCTGATTCGGACCTGTTTCGCGGTCCATTTTTTCTTTTTATTTTGACGCGGTGGACGCGAAGCGCTCGCTCTCCCTCGATGGGAACGGGCCCGGAGGGTTCCGGGGGGATAACGCTCGTTTTCGGGGATTTTCACCCCTCCGGAAGCCTCTTTTGGGCCTCTCCCCGGGAGGGGGATGAAGCCCCGCATCTACTGGACCCGGCGGGTCCTGGCCCACATCCGGGAGGAGATGGGCCGCGACATCACCGAAGAGGACCTCCGGGACCTCCTCCAGTCCCGCTACTACCAGAGGCGGTGGGGCGAGGGGAAATACAAACTCACCGGGAAGGTCCGCGGGGGCCGCTACCTGACCCTCCTCGTCCGAAAGCGGCGTGACGGGCGATACGAAGTGAAAACGGGGTGGGTCGCCAGCCGCGCGGAGAAGGATTCATATGTCCGCGGGGTGGAACGATGACCATGGCAAAGGCCATCAAGCCCCGCACCCTGGAGGAGGCCTTCGACTCCAGCCCCGACGAGTGCGTGGTGGAGCCCCAGTATGAGGTCGAGTTGGTGGAGTTGAAGGGGACGAAGAAGGCCCGGCCCGCCCAGCCCCCGGCGGCCAGGGCCACGGCTGCGGCGGAATAGGGCTCAGGCCACCTTCCTTGTGAGAGGACCATGCGGACCCTCAAGAACTGGAGCGAGATGGACCGGATGAAGGTCGGGGAGACCGTCCGGCTCGCTCCCCACCTCCGGACCCGCTCCGTCCGGGTGGAGGAGAGCCTTTGCGCTTCCTGCGGCCACGCCTTCACCCTCATCCCGCCCGAGACCCCGATGTTCTGCCCCCGATGCGGGGCCAAGTGGAACGGGAAGGTCCCAGCCGCCGCAGTGGAAGAGGACTGACCGAAGCGGTAGGGGCCCTCAAAGCCCTAAGGCCTTCAAATTCATCGCCGCTTGATGGCCTGGATGAGTTGGTCGCCCCTCTCCGTTCGGCGATAGACCTTGCCTCTCCGCTGCTCTGGGGTGGCGACCTCGGCGAGGCCGACCCGGACCAACTCGCTCAGGGCCCGGCTGGTGTGGGGGAAGGAGAGCCCGGTATCCGCGACCAACTGGCCGGGAGTCCTGGGCCTGTTCAGAGCCTCCAAAACCGCCCTCCGGCATCGGCTCCCGGCGATGTAGAGAACCTCCTCCCACGGGTCCTGGATTTGGGCCACATGGCAGGGAGATAGTTACCTTTTTATGGAAAGTTGCCATTTGATGGCAAATGAACCACCGGCTCCTCGTATTGCCCCTCCTCGCCGCCGCCCTCCTCGTCTCCGGCTGCACCCAGCAGGGTGGAGCGCCGACTTCCACACCTGTTCCCACACCGCAAGGTGAGCGTTCCCAAACCGCGCCCTGGGCCAGCCTCCGGTTGGTGAGTTCGACCTCCTCTTCACTCACCATCGAACACATGGGAGGAGACCCCCTGACCTACCCCGGCCTTCAGGCCGGGGTAGGTCAGAGCGGAATGTTCCCGTGCTTCCGCTGGGGGAGGGAGAGCCGCTTGCTCTCCAGCATCTCCAGGGCCCGGATGAGCACGGGCCGGGTCTCCCGCGGGTCGATGACCGCGTCGATGTGCTTCCGGCCCGCGGCGTAGTAGGGGTTCGCGAAGCGGGCCCGGTAGTCCCGGATGCGCTTCTCCCTCTCCTCGACCGGGCGGGCGGCGGCCTCAATCTCCTTCTTGAAGACCACGTCCACCGCCCCCTCGGGCCCCATGACCGCTATCTCCGCGGTGGGCCAGGCGAAGACCTGGTCGGCCCCCAGGTCCTTGGAGCACATGGCGAGGTAGGCGCCGCCGTAGGCCTTCCGGAGGATGAGGGTGAGTTTGGGCACCGTCGCCTCCGAGTAGGCGTAGAGCAACTTCGCCCCGTGGCGGATGATGCCCCCGTGCTCCTGGGCCACCCCGGGCAGGTATCCCGGCACATCCACAAGGGTCACCAGGGGGATGTGGAAGGCGTCGCAGAACCGGATGAAGCGGGCCGCCTTGTCGCTCGCGTTGATGTCGAGCGCCCCGGCGAAGACCAGGGGCTGGTTGGCGATGAGGCCGGCGGTCCGGCCGTCGAGCCGGGCGAAGGCGGTGACGATGTTGCGGGCGAACCCCTCCTTCACCTCCAGGAAGTAGCCCTGGTCCACCACGGGGCGGATGACGTCACGGACGTCGTAGCCCCTCCGGGGGTCGGCCGGAACGACCCCGGCGAGGGACCCCTCCCTCCGCTCCGGGTCGTCGCCGGTTTCGATTCGCGGAGGCCCCTCCAGGTTGTTCGAAGGCAGCAGCCCCAGGAGTTCCCGGATGCGGGCGACGCACTCCTCCTCGTTCGCCGCGAAGAAGTCGGCGTTGCCGCTGACCTCCGTGTGGACCCTCGCGCCCCCGAGGGCCTCCATGGTGACCTCCTCGCCGGTGACCGACTTGATGACCCCCGGCCCGGTGATGAACATCTGGGCGGTCCTGTCCACGATGAAGGTGAAGTCCGTGATGGCCGGAGAGTAGACCGCGCCCCCGGCGCACGGCCCCATGACCGCGCTGATTTGCGGGACCACCCCCGAGTAGACCGAGTTCCGCCAGAAGATGCCCCCGTAGCCCGAGAGGCCGTCCACCCCCTCCTGGATGCGCGCCCCCGCCGAGTCGCAGAGCCCCACGACGGGGGCCCCGACCTTCGCCGCCGTGTCGAGGAGGTCCCAGATTTTCCGGGCGTGCATGAGCCCGAGGGAGCCCCCCATGACCGTGAAGTCCTGGGCGAAGACGAAGACCGTCCGCCCCTCCACCTTCCCGTAGCCGGTCACCACGCCGTCGGCCGCCAGTCTCTTCGCGGGCATGTCGAACTCGGTTCCCTGGTGCTCCGCCAGGAGGTAGGTCTCCCGGAAGGTCCCCGGGTCGAGCAGCTTTTCGACCCGCTCCCGGGCCGTGAGTTTCCCGGCCTGCTTCTGCTTCTGGACCGCCTTCTCGCCCCCCTGGCCGCGCGCCTCGGCGAGGCGCCTCTCCAGCGCCTGCTGCTTCTCATCCATAGAGGGAACGGGGCGGGTCTCCTGGGCGGCCACGGATGAGGCTTTCCCCGGCGCCGGAAAAACTCTTCTTCCACGCGCCCCCGGGAAGCGATGCCTACCGGGGCCGAGGCGCGGCGGAAGGCGGCTGCGATTCTGAAGCGGTCCGGCACCCTCCTCACCCCCGCCGAACTCCGGCGCATGGAGGCGGCCGACTACGGCCTCGGGGACCCGGGCGCCATCGGCCTCCAGATTCACGTCTACGTCAACACCGGGCGCTACTGCGCCAAGGAGCTGGTCCTCCTCCCCGGCCAGACCTGCCCCGAGCACCGCCATCCGCCCATCGACGCGGCGAACCCGGGCAAGGAGGAGACATTCCGGTGCCGGTGGGGGGAGGTCTACCTCCATGTGCCGGGGCGGGGGCCGAAGCGGCCCAGGGCCCGCGTCCCCGGGAACTGGTTCACCGCCGCCCGCGAGGTCGTCCTGAGGCCCGGGGAGCAGTTCACGGTCCCCCCCGACACCCTCCACTGGTTCCAGGCGGGCCCCCGGGGAGCGGTGGTCTCGGAGTTCTCCTCCCGCTCCATCGACGAGCGCGACGTTTTCACCGACCCGGCCATCCGCCGCTTTCCCCGCGGGAAGCCCCCCGGGGCCTGACCCCCGTTAACGTTTATTAGGGACAGGGAACCAAGAGGGACCCGCCATGGCGAAAGCGGTGTGGATCAAGGCCGACAAGGGGCCCTGGGAGGAGCGGAAGCAGCGCATCACCTCCGCCCTCGAACTGGGGGCCGACGCGGTCCTCGTGAACGAGGAGGACGTGAAGAAGGTGCGGGAACTGGGCAAAATCACGGTGGCCGCCTTCCACCGCGACGGAAACTCCGGGGCCGACCTCCTGGTGGTCGGCAAGAACGGGGAGGGGGACGGCTCCAGCCCGATGCCGAAGGACCCGGCCCAGAGCCGCGACCTCGCCCTCCTGAAGTCCCTCCCCGGGAAGGGGGCGGCCTACGTCGAAATCCGCTCCAAGGAGCACGAGCGACTCGCCGCCCTCGCCGCGAAGGCCGCCAAGACCGTCCTCGTCGTCGGCGGCGACTGGAAAATCATCCCCCTGGAGAACCTCATCGCCGAACTGCAGCCGACCGGCGCGACGGTCCTCGCCGGGGCCCGGGACGCCACCGAGGCGTTAGTGGCCCTGGAGACCCTCGAGGTGGGGGCCGCTGGGGTCCTCCTCGACACCTCCGACCGGTTTGAAATGCAGAAGGCGGTCGCCCTGGCCCGGGGCCAGGAGATGACCATCCCCCTGGAGCCCGCTCGCGTCGTGAAGGTGAAGCCGGTGGGGATGGGGGACCGGGTCTGCGTGGACACCGCCTCTGTCCTGAACATGGGGGAGGGGATGCTGGTGGGCTCCCAGAACCAGGGGCTCTTCCTCGTCCACGCCGAGGTCGAGGAGTCGCCCTACGTGGCCGCCCGGCCCTTCCGGGTGAATGCCGGGGCGGTCCACGCCTACGCCCTGCTGGGGGAGAAGACCAAGTACCTCAGCGAGCTCCAGGCGGGGGACGAGGTCTTGGTGGTGAACGCCAAGGGCCGCTCCAGCCGCGCGGTGGTGGGCCGGGTCAAGATCGAGCGGCGGCCCCTGACCCTGGTGGAGGCCGAGGCCCGCGGGCAGCTCCTGAAGACCCTGGTCCAGAACGCCGAGACCATCAAGTTCGTGGCCCCCGGGGGCGGGACCCTCCCGGTGACCCGCCTGAAGGAGGGGGACGAGATCCTCGTCCACCTCTCGGGGGGAGGGCGCCACTTCGGGATGAAGGTCGAGGAGACCGTGATAGAAAAATGAACTTTATATACGTCCCGGGAAGGGTGCGCCATGGCTGCTGAGACCGGGACCCCGCCCAAGGCCGACTTCCGCCACATCGTCCGGCTCGTCGAGACCGACCTCGACGGCCGGAAGACCGTCGAGTTCGCCCTCCGCGGGGTCAAGGGCATCGGCTCCCGGACCGCCCGGGTCGTGGCCGCCCTGGCCGGCGTGGAGCCCGGCCGCCGCATGGGCCACCTGAAGGACGAGGAGGTGGAGCGCCTCCGGGCGGCCGTGGAGCAGCTCTCCTCGAAGGCGCCCCCCTGGCTCCTGAACCGTCCCCGCGACCCCGCGACCGGCGAGGACCAGATGCGGATCGGGGTGGACTGGGTGGTCATGGTCCGGGAGGACGTGGAGCGCATGAAGCGCATCCGCTCCTACAAGGGGGTCCGCCACGAGTTCGGCTACAAGGTCCGGGGCCAGAGGACCCGGTCCACCGGCCGCGGCGGCGCAGTGGTGGGCGTCGTCCGGAAGAAGGAGCTCGCGAAGTTGAAGGAGGCGAAGGCCGCCGAGGCCGGCGGCAAGGCGGCGCCCGCCGCCGAGGCCAAGAAGGAGGAGAAGAAGCCATGAGGCGCTCCCGCAAGCACTACGAGGCGCCGGTCCGGCCCTGGGAGGAGGGGCGGATGGCCGAGGAGTCGGCGCTGGTCCGGAAATACGGCCTCAAGACGCTGCGGGAGCTGTGGCGCGCCGAGTCCATCCTCCGGCGCTACCGGCGGGCGGCGCGCAGGCTCCTCGGGAGCCACGGCCCGGTCCGGGAGAAGCAGGCGCGGGAGCTCCTCGCCGCCCTCCACCGCCGGGCCCTCCTGGAGGAGGGGGCCTCCCTCGACTCCGTCCTCTCCCTCACCGTCGAGAACCTCCTGGAGCGCCGCCTCCAGACCCAGGTGGTCCGCCGCGGGCTCGCCCGCATCCCCACCCAGGCCCGCCAGTTGATTGTCCACGGCCACATCGCCGTCGGAGGGCGGAGGGTCCGGGTCCCCGGCCTCCTGCTGGAGCGCGGCCAGGAGGGGGCCCTGGCCTACTTCCCCGCGTCCCCGCTGAGCAACGACCTCCACCCGGCCCGGCCCGCGCTCCGGGCGACCCCGGCCGCCGAGGGCGGGGCGGAGGAGGAGTAGATGGCCCAAGAGGGCGCCGAGCCGGTCGGGGCGCCCAAGGCGGAGGCTCCGAAGGGCGCCAAGGTGCAGTGGGCGGTGGCCCACATCTTCGCCTCCTTCAACAACACCCTCATCACGGTCACCGACCTCACCGGGGCGGAGACCCTGGCGAAGTCCTCGGGCGGCATGATGACCAAGACCCAGCGGGACGAGGCGAGCCCCTACATCGCGATGCAGATGGCCTCTGCCCTCGCCGAGCAGTTGAAGGCGAAGGGCATCACCGGCCTGCACATCCGGGTCCGGGCCCCCGGGGGCAACCGCCAGCGCTCCCCCGGCCCCGGGGCCCAGGCGGCCATCCGGACCTTCCTGCGGGCGGGAATCAAAGTGGGCCGCATCGAGGAGGCGACCCCCATCCCCCGGAACGGGACCAAGCCCCCGGGCGGGCGGCGGGGCCGGAGGGTGTGATGGAACTGAAATTCCTCGAGCAGAAAGAGACCGGGGCCCGCTTCATCCTGAAGGGGGTCCCCCCCTCCTTCGCCAACGCCCTCCGGCGCGTCATGGTGGCCGAGGTCCCCAAGATGGCCGTGGCCGACCTGAACGTCTACGAGAACAACTCGGCCCTCTACGACGAGATGCTCGCCCTCCGCCTCGCCCTGGTCCCCCTGAAGACCCCGACCGAGGGCTTCGTCCTCCCCTCCGAGTGCTCCTGCGGGGGGAAGGGGTGCCCCTCCTGCCAAGTGACCCTGACCCTGAGCGCCGACGGGCCCAAGACCATCCTCTCCCAGGACCTCATCTCCAGCGACCCGAGGGTCGTCCCCGCCGACGGCCGCATCCCCCTCATCCGGCTGAAGCAGGGGCAGCGGGTCTACCTCGAGGCCTTCGCCCGCCTGGGGCGGGGCCGGGAGCACGCGAAGTGGCAGCCGGTGGTGGCCGCGGGCTACAAGGAGCTCCCCCGGGTGAAGGTGAAGGGCGTGGCCAACTGGGAGCGGGTGGCTTCCTCCTGCCCGGTCAAGGTCTTCGCCGACGAGCCCGGGAAACTCCGGGACGAACTCGCCTGCACCTTCTGCGGGGAGTGCGAGAAGGTCTGCGACCCCAAGGGGTCGGTCCAGGTCTCCTCGGAGAAGGACTCCTTCCTTTTCACCTTCGAGACTGACGGCGCCCTGCCCGCCGCAGAGGTCCTGCGGAGGGCGGTCGAAATCCTGAAATCGAAGGCCGAGGGGCTGAAGGCCGCGATAGAAGGCAAGTCGTAACCGGAGCCACCCGCACTCAGAACGAGAAAAACCATAGGGGTGGAGGGGGGGAAAGGTTTCGAAAGGACTGGGGGGGGAGGGGCCTTGAGCCCCTCCTCCCCCCAAGTCCTTCGGCGCGCGTAGCACAGCCTGGTCAGTGCACCGGTCTTATAAGCCGGGGGTCGCTGGTTCGAATCCGGCCGCGCGCAACGGTTGCCAAACCGCCCCGAGCGTAACCCCCTTCCACTGTGAAAGACCCCCTCCCCCGCGTTTTTATCCTTTGTCGCCGAGCAGAGGCAATGAAAATCCACCCCCTCGCCATCCCCTCCTCCTTCCCCATCGGGCCCAACAACGTCTTCCTCCTGGAGGGGGACCCCCTGACCCTCGTGGACACCGGAGTCCGGACCCGGCGCAGCCTGAAGGCCCTGGAGGAGGGGCTGGAGGCCCTGGGCCACTCCCTGAAGTCCATCGAGCGAGTGGTCATCACCCACGGCCACCAGGACCACTTCGGCATGGCCCGCGAGATTCGGGAGCGCTCCGGGGCCGCAGTCTGGGTCCACGCCTGGGACACCGAGTGGGTCGAAACCTACGACAGCGCCTTCGGCCTATGGACCCGGAAGATCGTGGCGATGGGTCTGAAGTTTGGCATGCCGCGCTCCCTGGGCGACACGATGCTGAAGTTCCAAGAGCCCATCCAAGAGACCGCGGCCCAGGTCGAGGTGGAGCGCTCGCTCGACGACGGCGACCGGTTCAGGGTGGACGACGTGGAGTTCAAGGTCCTCCACACCCCCGGCCACTGCCCCGGGGAGATCGTCCTCGACGTCCCCGACGCGGGGGCGGTCTTCTGCGGCGACCACGTCCTCCGGGACGTCACCCCGAACCCCTTCGCGGGGGTGGGGGAGCGGGGGAGCGGCCTCGGCCCCTACCTCCGCTCCCTGAAGAAAGTGGAGGCCCTGGAGCCCCGTATCGCCTACACGGGCCACCGGGAGTTCATCGACGACTGGAAGGGCGTCGTGGGGAGGATTCTCCGCCACCACGAGGCCCGGAAGGCGGCCATCCTGGAGGCCCTCGACGGACTGGGGGGCCGGGCCACCGCCTACGAGATTGCGGGGCGGGTCTTCCCAAAGGTCAAGATGAACGAGGTCACTCTCGCCCTGGCCGAGACCATCGGCCACCTGGAGGTCCTGGAGCAGGAGGGGACCCTGGAGACCCTGGAGGCGAGCGGGGTCGTGCTCCACCGCAAGGCATAGAAACCCGGCGGGCTCTGGGGGCCCATGGAGTTCCGGAAGGGGGGACTGTCGAACGTGGTCGGCGTCCGGTGCGGCGGGGCCAGGGACGGAAAATATGGAGCCGCGCTCATCGAGGCGCGGGGCCCGGTGGCCGGCCTCTTCACCACGAACAAGTGCGCGGCGGCCCCGGTCCTCTGGAGCCGGCGGGTGGCGGCCCGCGGCGAGGCGGCGGGCATCGTGGCCAACAGCGGGTGCGCCAACTGCATGACCGGGGGGCGGGGGCTGCGGGACGCCCGGGAGATGGCCTCCCTGGGCGCGGCGGTCCTGGGAGCGCCGCCGGAGCAGGTGGCGGTCGCCTCCACCGGCATCATCGGGGTTCCGCTCGACGTGGGGCGGGTCAAGCGCCTCCTCGGCAGGCTGGAACTCGGCTCCTCGGCGAAGTCGAGCCGCGCCGCGGCGGAGGCCGTCCGGACCACCGACACCCGGCCGAAGGAGACGGCGGTCCGGTTCTCCGGCGCGAGCATCGGGGGCATCGCCAAGGGGGCGGGGATGATTGCGCCGCGAATGGCGACCATGCTCGTTTTTCTCGCCACCGACGCCCGGGTCCCGCCCGGGTTCCTGCGGGGGGCCCTGCGGCGGGCCGCCGAGCGCTCCTTCAACCAACTCGTGATTGACGGGGACACCTCGACCAACGACACCCTGCTGCTCCTCTCCACCCGGAGGGGCCCCAAGGTGTCGGCGGCCCGGTTCCAGCGCGCGCTGGAGGCGGCCTGCGTGGACCTGACCCGGCAACTGGCGCGGGACGCCGAGGGGGCGACCCGACTCGTCGAGTGCGAGGTCCGCGGGGCGCGGAACGAGGCGGAGGCGGCCCGGGCGGCCCGGGCGGTCGTCGGCTCCAACCTGGTGAAAGCGGCCATCTACGGCGCCAATCCCAACTGGGGGCGCGTCGCGGCGGCCCTCGGGAGGGCCGGGGTCGCTCTGAAGCCGGAGCGCATCGACGTCGCCCTCGCCGGCCCCGGGGGGCGGGTCTTCCTGGCGAAGGGAGGACTTTCCCGGGACCGCGAGAGGGCGCGCCCCTGGCTGCGGCGGAAGGAGGTCCGCATCGAGGTGGACCTCGGGCTCGGACGCGGGAGAGCGACCGCGTGGGGGTGCGACCTCAGTCCCGAATACGTGAAAATCAACGCGGAATACTCGTGACTCTTGCCATCCTCTGTTCCACTTCCGACCCCGCCAGCCTCAACATCGCCGAGCGCCTCCGGGAGGCCGGAGGTTGGAAGCGCGAATCCAAGGAGGTCGAGTCGCGCCCCGGCCTCCTCCTGGCGGTCCGGAACGGCCCGCTCCTCCAGATGGACGGCGTGGACCGCGAGTTGAAGGAGGTCGGGTTCAAGTTCGACGCTTTGGTCTTCGCCTCCCGCCACGTCTCGAAGGCGGGGCGCGCCTGCTACGCCCTCCACTTCCCCGGGAACGTGAAGGGGGCCCCCTTCGGCGGGAGGGAGCGCCAGTTGGCCGCGGCCGCCCCGGGCCACCTCAAACCGCTCGCCCTCGCCCTCCGCGCCTCGGGGCGGGAAGTGGCGCTCGAATGCACCCACCACGGCCCGAGCGACATCACGACCCCCTGCCTCTTCGCTGAAATCG
>CAZANW010000033.1:0-21952 GCA_964486625.1 uncultured Halobacteria archaeon | reverse complement strand
CATCATGATTCTCCGCATCGACGACGTGATTGCCGCGAAGGCGATGAGCAAGTCCCCCGGCCCGCCGAGCGGCGGCATGGAAGAGGCGGGCGAACTTTAGGGGAAAACATGCGCGTGAGGGACGTGATGAGCCGGGAAGTCCGGACCCTGTCGCCCGGAGATAGCGTGAGCCGGTTCATCGCCCTGATGGAGAGGCACCACATCCACGAGGCGCCGGTGGTCCAGGGCGGCCGGGTCCTGGGATTGGTCCACTACAAGCAGTTCCTGGAGAAGACCGTCCCCGACCCCGCCGTCACCAAGGTGTCGCGCCTCATGGTCCGGAGCCCCCGCGCATCCCCCGACGACGGCATCGATGACGCAGCCGGTCTCATGGTCCGGACCGGGTTCCGGGAACTCCCGGTAGTCGAGAAGGACCGTCTCGTCGGCGTCGTCACGGTCAGCGACCTCGCGGGCATCGCCGCCCGGAACGGGAGGCTCGCCCGGGCCCCCGCCGAGGCGCTCATGACTCCGGTCGAGACCCTTTCCCCCGACGCGGACGTGGGGGCCGCCCGGAAGCGGATGCGCGACCTGGACGCCTCGCGGTTGCCGGTGGTGGATGACGGGGGCAGGCTCATGGGAGTCGTGACCCTCTTCGACCTCCTGCGCACCGTGAAGCCACGGGAAAGGGTTCCCTGGTTCTCTGGCCAGGCGGAGAAGCGGACCACCATGGACCTGCCGGTCACAACGGTGCTCAACCGGGACCCCGCAGTCGCTTCGCCCGATACCCCAATGGCCGAGGTGGCCGCCCTCATGGAGCGCCACCGGACCTCCGGGGTCATCATCGTGCAGGAGGGCGTTCCCGTGGGCGTCGTCACTGCCCGGGACATCCTCGCGCACTACGCCCCCGCCCCGGCCGCTGAGAGCGTCTATCTCCAGATCACCGGTCTCTCGGGTCGCGAATCGGACACGGTCCGGGAGACCGTGGACCGAATGCTCCGGGACACGGCCCGGAAACTCGCGAGGGTGGCCCGGCCGCAGTACCTCCTCGTCCATGTGAAGCGGCACGAGGAGACGGGGAAGCGGTCCAAATACTCGGTCCGGTGCCGGGCGTGGACCGACCGGATGTGGGCCACCCGGGGCGAGGGGTGGGACCTGCGCGACGCCGTATCGGAGGGGCTGGACCGCCTGGAGAGGGTCCTGATTCAACGGAAGGAGCGGGAGCGCGGGCGCGTCCGCGGCCGCCGGGCCCCGCCCGTATCCGCAACAACCGCACGGCGACGTAGCCTACGGAACTCGATGGAATCTACTTCCGGAACCGGCTTGGGCGGCCCCTCCGAAGTATTGCCATGAAATGCGACGTCTGCAACCAGGAGACGAACGCCCGCGTGACCCGGAACTACGAAGGGCACTGCGTGGGTCTCTGCCTCGATTGTTTCGCGATGGTGCGCGGGTCTCCGGCAATGGGCCCCGCCGCCGCGGCCGCGTAAGCGGCACTCCCGCTCCCGGGCGATTGGCCCTGCAACCCGGGGGAGGAGCCCACGGAGGTGGTGAAATCCGGCTCCTCCCCGCGCCCGGGATGCGAGATTCGCGGGGAATGGACCCCGATTATGTAGCCTACGGAAGCCTGCGGATTCTACTCTCGGAACCGTCATCCGGTTCGGCTCCAAGATATCCATGACCATGGCCATCCGAATCCGCGAGATGATTCCCGTCCCGCTCTACCTCCTCGCCGCCGCCGTCCTGGTGGCTGCCGGGGCCGTCATCGGCCTCTTCGCATTCGTTGCCGAGGGAATCCGGGGGATGCGGGAGACCCCCCGGTGGGGAACCCCGGAAGCGTGGGGGGCGATGTCGTGATGGAGGGCGGGTGCGAAAATTGCGGGAAGACGCTTCCCCCCTACGCTCCGATCACCCGGCGCTTCATGTTCGAAGCCCGCGCCTTCTGCTCGGGGAAGTGCGCCGCCCAGTTCGACGAGACTCACGAGGACCCCTTCTCCTGGGTGACGCTGGAGAACCTCGACATTTTCGCCACGAGGCCGGAAGGGTCCCCGCGAACGAAACCCGGAAAGGAGGTGACGGCGGCCGAAGCCGCCGCGTGAGATGACCCCGCCCGCCGCCGTGACCTACGAGGTCCCATACCTGGCGGCGTTGCGCGTGGCCACCGAGGGCGTCCGGACGGTCGTCCGGGACTTCTGGATCCGGTTCATGGCGCCCATCCTCCTGGCGGCCGCCATCCTCCTGCTGGTGGCCGCCATCGTGTTGACCTCTCCCCGGGCCTGAGGGGCTGTCACTCCTCCGGGGGACGGAGAACCCCTCATGGGGGCGCGGATGAGACCCTCTTCCAAGGGCCGCCATGGGTGAACTCTTCGCGCCGAAAGTCCGGGAGGGGCTGCTCCGGCCTGCGGCTCCCGGGATGGGACGGAGGCGGGGCGCCGCCCGCGCCGCGCTCTTCCTGGCGTCCAAAGACGCGCTCAAGGACCCCAAGGTCGCGGCGCTGGTGGTCTGCGTCCTCTCCGTTTCCTTCGTCAACCTCGTCTTCTTCACCTCCTTCCAGTACGGAGTCGAGACCTACGTCCGGGACCGGCTGGTCGCCACCGTGACCAGCCACCTGGACATCGGCCCCCTGGAGGACCACCGCTACGTGGAGGACGTGGACACCGTCGTGAGCAAGTTGCGCCTCATTCCCGGAATCGTGGGCATCGCATCCCTGGTGGAGGACCCCGGGGTGCAAATCCAGTTCAAGTCCAACGTGGCGGGGACCCGGGCGGTGGGGGCAGTCCCCTCGGAATACACGTCGGTCTCCGAGGTCCCGTCCAAAATCATTGATGGCGAATTCCTGAGCGACGAAGACACCGACCAAGTGGTCCTCGGGGACGGCATCGCCACCACCGGGGCGGGAGTCCACGGAACTCCATTTGCAAAGGGGTTGGAGGTGGAGGTGGGCGAGCGTGTGCAAATCACCTTCGGCAATGGCGTCGTCCAGTCCTATCGGGTCAAGGGAATCGTGAAAACCGGGGGCTTCTCGCCGGACTTCAGCGCCTATCTGACCCGGAAGGAACTGGAGGCCGTCCACCCGGAGGTCCGGAACAAGGCCACCGAGGTCCTGGTGCGCCTCTCGGACATTCGCCTCGCCCAGGACTACAAGTATGTCATCCTCGCCGAGGGCATCCGCGGCGAAGTCAGGACCTGGGAGGACATGGCCGGGTTCATAGAGCAGATCCGCGGGACCATCGGGATGGTGGCTGCCGTGACTTCGGGGGTCGGCGTCATCGCGGTGGCCATCACCATCGCCATCATCATCTACATCAACTCCGCCCAGAAGCGGCGCCTCACGGGGGTCCTGAAGGCAATCGGGGCCTCCAACGGCGTTGTCCTCGGCATCTACCTCTACGAGGCGGTTCTCTTCAGCATCCTCGGCATCGCCGGCGGAGCCGTCATCAGCCTCGTCATGGCCCAGGTGTTCCAGCGGTTCCCCATCCCCGCGCCCATGGGGGGCGGCATCGTTCCTGACCTCCGGCAGGACCTCCTGGTCAGCGGCGCGGCCTCGATGGTGGTCTCCGGCCTCCTCGCCGCCGCCTACCCCTCGTGGCGCGCGGCCCGCCAGCCCATCGTGAAGTCCATCTGGGGATGACCGACCGCCTCCAAGGCCCCTCGAACTTGCAGAGGCAGGGCTCCGCCCGCTGTCATCCCCCCCGGGGACAGCGAAGATGGCATATGGCGTGCGGTCCCACCCCATTGGGAGTCCATGGAGACCGCACGGCGACACTCCCGGAAAAAACCGGCCCCGGTGGAAGCGAAGCCCCCCTCCCCGCACCGGAAATGCGATGCCCCCGCAGGGACCACACGCTTCGGTCCCTCTCCACACCCTCCCGCTCCGGGGCCGGTCCTTCCCAATCCTTCTCCCCTGGACTTCCCATGACCCGGGCCCCGCGCGCCCCCCGGGACCCGGTGAAGCGGCCCCGGGCCATCCGCCGGGAAGACCGGGCATCCTCGCGCGGCTTCCAGTTGCTCCTGGACGCGCTGGAGGGGTGCACCGGGCCCAACGGCGCCTGCAGCCTGGAACTCGCCCGGACCCCCGACCTCCACGTGGCCTTCCTCTTGGACAACGGCGAGACCCTCGGCTGCGTCCGCATCCGGCGGGGACGGCTCTCCCGGGAGCCGCACACCACCTCCGCCGACGCCCCCGCGGACACCCGGGTGGTCCTCTCCCCCGGAGCCGCCAAACAGGTCCTCACGGGCCACCCCGCCTCGGCCCTGGGGAACGCCTACTTCAACGGCCAAGCCAGGGTCGAAGGGGACGTTCGGCATCTCATGAACCTCCTGAACCTCCTGGAGTGCTTGGCGCCCCACCTCGATTCGGACGGCGGGAAGCGATGACCCTCCCCCGCAAGGCGGTGCTGGCCGCGGCCCTCTACGCCGTGGCAACCCCGGTCACCGTGGGGGTCGGTTTCGCGTTCGGCGCCGGCAACTGGACCGTGGCGGTCCCGCTCTTGGCGGCCCTCCTGGTCATCGATTTCTCCGCGGTCCTCGTCTGGATTGAGGCGGTGCGCGACGACGCCCGCCGCGAAAGCGCTCCCCCGGAGCGGCCCCCGTTCCTCCGGGCGTGGGAGCCGTAGCCTCCTGCCCGCGCCTATTTCAGCCGAATCACGCACCCCTCGTCGGGGTCGTGGGCGGTCTCCTCCACGGCGTCTTCCCCCAGTTTGACCCGGAGGATGGTCTGGAGAAGGGTCGGGCAGAAGGTGTCGTACTCCGGGCACGAACCGGTGATGTCGTGGTAGCGGCACCGGACGACGACCCGGCCCCCCTTCCCCCGGCCTACGTGGGTGCAGCCGCTCTCGGTGAACATGGAGTTCAACTCCTTCAGGATGGCCGGGACCGTATCGCCCTTGACGGCCGAGGCAATCTGGACTCCCAGCGTCCGGGCCACCTCCTCGAGGACGCTTTTGGGCTTCACGCCGGGAACCTCCAGCCAGTCCCGGAGGGCCGACGGGACCATGGCGAGAGTCGGGTGGTCGGGGCTGGACGCCTCCTTCCAGGAGGCCTCGAACAACTTCACCCGCCCCTCGGTGAAGGCGCCGTCGTCCGACCAGATGGCGGCGTCCTGCCCCTGGTAGGGGTCGGGGTCGTCGGGGATGCGGTGGATGAGGAGGAGTTCCCGGCGGTCCACGGTGCACACCTCCGACGGCGGCGCCTCCAGGATGAAGCGGACTTCGAAATCGGAGAGCGCGCTCGTCACTTTGCCCATGTCGGGGGTCTTGATGGGGAAGAGGAAGCGAATCTTCACCCCGGCCTCGCGCTTCTCCCGGGCGATGGTGTAGAGTTTGCCCATCAACCGCGGGGGGGCGTGGCCGAGGCCCACGAAGTCGATGGAGCTCCTGGCGCCGTTCCACATATGGACCAGTTTCTCGCGGACGCTGTCCCGTCCCCGGTAGACCTCGAAGGAGCCCCCCGGGACGGGGGCCCCGGCGCCCTGGACGGGCAGGCTCTTGGCGTAGACCTCCTTGAGGGCGACCAGTTCCTCGGCCCGGTTCCGCATCTCCTCCGCGCGCCGCTCGATGAACTCCTGGATGGAGACAGGCTGGTAGCGGATGGGGGTCTCGGGGAGGACCTTCACGAGCCCCTTCCCGTGCAATTGCTCCATGGTCGGGTAGATGCGCGTCCGGGGGACGTCGCACTGGGAGGTCAGCTGGCTCGCGGTGGCCGAGCCCGTTTTCAGGAGGGCGAGATAGACCTTGGCCTGGTATTCGGTGAGGCCGAGGTCGAGCAGTTTCTGGAGGGGGGAGGGGGCTTCCGAGCCCATGGAACTCCATGGGCGGCGGAAGGAAAAGCATGTCCTCCTCCCGGATGACAGAACAGCCCTTTTGGAGTCCCGGGGGATAGCCCACCGGAGCCATGCCGGAGAGGCCACCGTGAGAATCCTCGTCGCCGTGGACGGCTCGGGCCACTCCCTGCGGGCGGCCAGGGTCGCCGCCCGGATTGCGAGAGGGACCCGGTCCCCCCTCACGGCCATCATGGTCATGGAGCCCCCCCGGGCCCCCCTGGAATACATGGAGGACCTGCGGCAGGAACTCCGGTCCATGGCCGAGAGGACCCTTCACCGGGTGGAGGAGCAGGCGCGAAAGGACCGGGTCCGCGTCCAGACGCGGGTGCTCGAAGGCCACGTCCCGACCGAGATTCTGAAGTTCGCCGAGAAGAGGAAGTTCGACCTGGTGGTGGTCGGCTCCCGCGGCCTTTCGGGGCTCGGGCGGCTGCTCCTGGGGAGCGTCTCCGGGGCGGTCGTCCAGCGGGCCAGGATGTCGGTCCTGGTCGTGAGGTGAATGGCGGGGTCGACCCCGGCGCCCCGCAGGATCGTGGTGGCGGTGGACGGCTCCGCCCCCTCGATGCGGGCGGCCCGGCTGGCCATCTCCCTCGCCCGGGCCACCGGCGCGTCCCTCGGGGCCGTGGTCGCCGTCGAAACGCCCATCGCCCTCGGCGCTTCGGGCAGCCTCGACGTCCAGGTGAAGAAGCACCTGCTGCTCCGGGCTAAGGACGCCCTGAAAGAGGTCGCACGAATGGCGAAACCGGAGGATGTCGAGGTGCGCCCCTCCGTCCTGGAGGGACACGTCCCCACCGCCATCGCCCGCCACGCCGAGGAGGAGGGCGCGGACCTCCTCGTGGTCGGCTCCCGGGGGCTGAGCGGGGCCGGCCGCCTCTTCCTCGGCAGCGTCTCCACCGCCCTGGTCTACCGGGCCAGGGTGTCGGTCCTCGTGGTGCGGTAGATTCCGCGGTCACCCAGGAGCCAGGGCCTCACGGGCCCCGGGGACGCGGTCCATGAGCGTCCGCGTGGTTCGGGCCCGGAGGCGCGCATACGCCACCGCGTCGTCGAGGTGGCCCTCCTTGGCGAGCCTCAGGACCGCCGCCCGGTCCCGGGCCCCGGAGACCGCGCGCAGGACCGCGCCGGTGGCGTAGGCCGCCCCGACCCGCCCGGAGCGGAGGAGTCCGGCGATGAAGGTCCGCTCCTCGGGCGTTTCCGCCTCCCGGGCCGCCACCGTGGCGAGGAAGAGGCGGTCGGGGTCGCCACCGGCCGCACGGACCGCCTCCTCGAAGGGGTCGAGGGGGAGCGCGGGGGCGAACTGCGGGAGGTGCTCTGCGGACCGGGGTATCGCTTCGGCGGTCATGGTCACTCCTTCCACCATGGAGGCGGGAAGCGGAAGCCCTCTTCGTGCGTAGAATCCCTCCGAGCGGATTGTCTACATAGATTCCGTTGACGGGTGGGGGCGTGCTACGGGAGCCCGACCGTCATCAGGAGGTCCCGCATCGTCGTGGTGTTTCCAGTGAGGGCATCGCCAGGGGGACCGGCGCCCAGGAGGGCGGAGGTGACGACGAGGATGTCTGCGGCCATCCCGAAGGACTCCGGCGCGGGCTCCCCGGAAGCGGCGGGTTTCCTCAGGGCCCGCTCGGCCCGCTCCATCCAGCCCCTCAGCAGGGAACGGTTCAGGGGCGGAGGGGTCGCCGCCGGGACCGGGGCGGCCGGAGCGGTCCCGAAGGGGGGGCCGGAGCCCTCAATGAGGGGCAGGATGTAGACCCGGGTGATGGGGGTGGAGCATACCGGAGCCTCTCCGCATGGAGGAGGGAGGGGGAAGGCTGAACCGGAAATCCCCGGGTTTGTCCACAGACCCAGCGCCGAGATCAAGAGGAGCCCGAGCCCGGTCATACCCACCCCGAGGGAGGCCCTCTGCGCCCAGACCCCGGGGCCCGCAATGCCGGAGAGAGCAAGGGGGATGGACCGCCGAACGATGATGGTGTTCATGCATCAATAGAGGGAGAAAGGGGGAGCCCAAACGGGTTCCCGCGGTAAATTCCGTCGCGGGCCGTAATCTACCAGCCCCACCATCACTTCCGGTCCAGCTGTCACTCTCCCGCGCGACAGAACAGCCCTTTTCGGAGTCCGGAGAGAGAATCTCTTTCATGCAGCCCCGGAAAATCCCCAAGAGCCATCCCATCGAGTGGGACATCGACGACCTGTTCGGCTTCCGGGACTTCTTCGACGACGTGGACGACCAGTTCGCCCGGATGCGCCGCCATTTGGGGCGGGCGATGGAGAGCGCCCGGAGGGGCGAAGCGCCCCCGCCGGAGAAGGAGGGGCCCTACATCTACGGCTGGACCTTCCGCATCGGCGAGAGCGGGAAGCCCCACTTCGAGGAGTTTGGCAACGTCCCCGGCCTGGTCCTCCCCGCCCGGACCGCCGAGCCCGGGGCGCGGGAGCCCCTGGTGGACGTTATCGAGAACAAGAAGACCCTCACCGTCACCGCCGAGATTCCCGGGGTCGAGAAGGAGGAAATCCAGCTGGAAGCCGCCGAAGAGTCGCTCACCCTCCGGGTGGACCGGGAAGGGCGCAGGTACTATCGCGAGGTGCCCCTCCCGTCGCCCGTCAAAGCCGACTCCGCCAGGGCCACCTACAAGAACGGGGTTCTCCAGGTGGTCTTGGAGCGGAGGGACAGGAAGACCTCGAACCGCAGGGTCCCGGTGGAGTGAGGGGGCCGCGGATGACCGACGCCGGGCCGCGGCCGGAGAATCCCGAGGAAGACGTCCAGATTGAGGAACTGGAGCCCTTCGAAGCGAAGGACGCCATCCTCGTCGTCGCCTTTCCTGCCATCGGGATGGTGAGCACCATCGCAGCGCGCTACTTGGTTGAGGCCCTCCAGTTCCGGATGGTGGGCCGGCTCCGCTCCCGCTACCTGCCGCCGATGGCGCTGGTGAAGGACCACATCCCCCACCCCCCCGCCCGCATCTACGCGGGCACCTGCGGGAGCGGGAAGGAGTGCCGCCCGCTGGTCGTCATCGTGTCGGAGTTCACGCCGGCCATCGGACTGATGGGAGTCCTCGCCGAACGCATCCTCGATTGGTCCCGGCAGAAGGAGATCGGGCTCGTCGCCACCCTGGAGGGGGTCCACCAGGAAGACCCCCGGGACGTCCAGGTGGTCGGGGTGGGGAGCAATCCGCGGGCCCGGGAGCTGCTCAAGACCCGCAAGGTCGAACTTCTGGAGGAGGGCATCGTGGCGGGCCTGAGCGGGGTTCTCCTGCTGGAGGGCGCCGCCCGGGGGATGGACGTGGCCTGCCTCCTCGCGTCCACCCACGCCGAATTCCCCGACGCCCGGGGCGCGGGGAAACTGGTCGAGATCCTCGACCGCTTCCTGCCCGGTCTCCCCATCGACCCCGAGCCCCTCTACAAGGAGGCGGAGGCCATCGAGGCGCAACTGAAGGCCGCCATGGCGAGACTGTCCCGGCCGGCCCAGCCGCCCGTGGAGCCCGCGCCCCAGCCCTATTTCGGATGACCGGCGCTCCGTTTCCCCGGAGAATCCTCGTGGCGGTGGACGGCTCCGCCCCCTCGATGAAGGCCGCCGGGGTCGCCATCGCACTGGCCCGCGCCGGGGGAGCGGCGCTGACCGCCGCCACCGTCATGCAGATTCCCGTCCCCGTTGATTACGCCGGGGCGCTCTCCGAGCGTGTCGCGGCCTACCTGCTGGAGGAGTCGCAGAAGGCCCTGGCCCGGGTCGCGGAGATGGCCCGCAAGGAGGGGCTCGACGTGACCGCCAAGGTGTTCCAGGGCCACCCGGCCACCGAAATCTCCAAGTTCGCCGAGAGGGGGGGATTCGACCTCCTCGTGGTCGGCTCCCGGGGGCTGTCGGGGCTGAACCGGATGCTCCTCGGGAGCGTTTCCGGAGCTCTGGTCCAGCAGGCCAGGACGCCGGTGCTGGTCGTGAAGTGAATGGCGACCGCCCCGGCGCCCCGGAAAATCTTGGTGGCGGTGGACGGCTCCGCCCCCTCGATGCGGGCGGCCTGGGTCTCCATCGGCCTGGCCAGGCTCCGCAAAAGCCCCCTGCGGGCGGTCTTCGTGATGGACGTGCCCCGGGTTCCCCTCGAATTCGTGCGCATCCAGAGGGCCTACGTCCAGAAGTTCGCGGACCGGACCTTGAAACGGGTGGCGGCCGCGGCCTCGAGGGCCGGGGTCCCCGTCGAAACCCGCGTCCGGGAGGGGCGAGCGGCTGCCGAAATCGCGCGGGAAGCGGTGAGGTGCCGGGCGGACCTTCTGGTGGTCGGCTCCCGGGGGTTCTCGGCGTTGAACCGGATGCTCCTCGGGAGCGTCTCCGGCGCGCTGGTCCAGCAGACCGGGACCTCCGTCCTCGTGGTCAAATGAGCCCGGGGACGGCCCCGCCCCGGAGAGCCGAACATACCGCCTACGTAGAATCCACAAGCCTACGGAATCGCCAGCAGAAACCGCCATACGGAGTCCGTGAGAGAGAAGGAATGAGCGACCATGCGCGGAATGATTCAGACCTTCGCAAGGATGGCGACCCGGTTCGGGAGAGCGGTCGTCCGCGCTCTCCGGTTCATGGGCGCGGCCTTCGTCTTGGCTCTCGCCGCGCCCATCATCCCCCTCTACATCCTGTTCCGGCCCGTGGACGTTTCCCACGGGATGCCCATGCCGCGGAGGGCGGCGGGGGGGTGCTGATGTTCGGCATCCCCTTGGACGCCGCGTTCGGCGTCATCATCGCCTGGGCACGGTGGCAGGCGTGGCTCCACCCCATCGCCGCCCTGCGGGCGCATCTGCGGGAGCGCGGGACCCCGGCGCGGGAGGCGGTCCCGGCATGATTTCCGTCCCGGGCTGGTGCGACCTGTGCGGCCGGTTCACGCCGCTCCTCTGGGTCTGGAGGGGGGAAGGGGGGCCCCTCTGGCTCTGCGGCGAGTGCTATCGGGCGATGGCGGGGGTCGGGGAGCCCTATGGGGGGTTCGTCCCGCCTTCGGAAGCCGTCGCCGCCTGACGGGAAGGGTTGTCCCCCTTGCGAATCACAGAGCAGGGGTTATTGGAAATCCGGCGCCACTCTCAATGACCATGGCCGATGAAACCGCCGCCCGGGCGTTGTACGTCGTTGTGGGGATTGTCGTTTCCGTTCTCGCAATCACGGCTCTTGCGGGCATGGAAATCATCCCGGAGAACCACGCAGGCGTGCTCTACGCAATCCTGCAGACCCTCGTGCTGGTCCTGGGATTGGCGTTCCTCTACACCGGATTGACCTACCGCCGTGGACCCTCCGCGAAGAGGCCGGTCGCTCCGCAGACGGCATGAGATTTCAGCCGGCCATGTCAGCCCGACCTCGGCGGGTCTCCGGCCCCGGCCATAGCGGAGCGAGTCATCAACCGGGGACGGGGATGTAACTCTCCCCGATGACGAACGAGCCATTATGGAGATTCCCGGAAAAAATACATATGATCATGGAGACCGCCTTCCCGACCCGAACGGTCACGGTGTGGGAGACCGCCCCGGAGGACCGACTGACCTGGGGGGAGGTGTTTCTCCTCGTCATCGCGGCCGTGGCGGCCTTCGCCTTCACCGTCGCCATCGTCGAGACCCTGCTCGGGGTGCGTTGACGTGGCCGCCCGGGCTTCCCCTTTCCGGAGAATCCTGGTCGCCGTGGACGGCTCCGAGCCCGCGTTCCGGGCCGCGGAGATGGCCGCATCCATCGCCCGGGTCACCGGGGCCCCGCTCGCCGCGGTGGCGGTGGTCCACGTCGCCCCCCCGGTCTACAGCGCCGGGGCCTTCGTGCCGGGGGCCGCCTTCGATTACACCCGCGAACTGCGGGAACACCTCACTGTCGAGGCCCGGAAGGCCCTGAGCCGGGTTGCCGAATCGGCCCGGCGACAGAGGGTCGAGGCCCGGACCCAGATTCTCGAAGGCCACGTCCCCTCCCAGATTCTCAAGTTCGCCGGGAAGGGGAAGTTCGACCTGCTCGTCGTGGGCTCGCGGGGGTTCGGCGGCGTGAAGCGACTCTTCCTCGGGAGCGTTTCCACCGCACTGGTCCACGAAGCCAAGATGTCGGTCCTGGTGGTGAGGTGAATGGCTGGCCTGGACCCCCCGCCCCGGAAAATCGTGGTGGCGGTGGACGGCTCCGACAATTCCATGCGCGCCGCCCGGGCCGCGCTCTCACTCGCCCGAGCGGCCAGGGCCCCACTGACCGCGGTGATGGCGATACGGGCCGCGAAGGAGGACCCCGTCAAGGCCTTCCGGGACAGCAAGGAGTTGGCCAAATACCTCCGGGACCACGCCGACGAGGCGGTCTCGCGCATGAGCGCCGTGGACACGCTATGCCGGGTGGAGGACCTGGGGCGACGGGGGAAGGTGAAGGTCCGGACCCGCGTTCTGGAGGGGCACCCGGCCGTTGAAATCGCCAAATTCGCGGAGAAGCGGGGCTTCGACCTTCTGGTCGTGGGCTCCCGGGGACTCTCCGGGTTGAAGCGGACGTTCCTGGGCAGCGTCTCCGGCGCCCTGGTCCAGGGGGCCAAGGTGCCGGTCCTGGTTGTGAAGTAGCCGCGCTCCCCGAATTCCTACGCGCTCCCCCCGCCGGAGATCTCACCGTCGGTCAGGTGGCACGCCGGGTCGGGGCCCCACGGGTCCCCGTGGACCGCCTCCGCCCGCTCGAAGGCGATCTCGGCCTCCTTGGGGACTCCGGGAACCGAGATGTTCTCTTTCTTCCCGTCGAGGACCTCCCAGGAGAACCGCCCCGACTTGAGGCCGAAATCGGCGGCGACCCGGGAGAGGGCGGGCTCCGCCGCGAGGTCGGGGCGCGAGACCGGAACGGAGGGATGGGTTTCGCTCCGTCCCCCCCTGCCCAGGTTGATTTGCAGAGACTCCCCAAAGGGGGGGATGCCCTTCCTCCTCCGGGTGGAACTGGTGGACGACGAGCGCGGCAACCGGGTCGAAGGGTTCGAGATCAGGTTCGACAGCCAGCAGATGGCCTACGGTCTCCTGACCATGGTCAAGAAGAACGCGGCCCACGCCGGCCGGCAGGTGGCCGAACTGGGGGCCCCGGTGGACACCGCGAAGGTCCGCACCCGGCTCCTCGACCGGCTCGGAAAGAGGCCCGAGACCCAGGGGCCGGGGATGCCGCACGCCCCCGCCGCCTCCCCGGGGGCGCCCTCCGGCTCTCCGCCGGGCGAGGCGCCGGCCCCGAGGCGCTCCGCCCTCTGGCTCAAGAAATAGTTGCCGCTCCACTCGGAAATTGATGCCGCTCCCCTCGCGCTCCCCATGCCTCGTCGGCGAGGGCCTCGGTCCCGCGTGCCTTCGGCACGCGTGGCAATCAAGGGACGAGGCCCTCGCCGTTCCTTTCCGGTATCGTCCGCGTCCCGTCGGCAACGGGACGATTCTCAGGGTGCCGGGCGTTTCCGAATGAGGACCGATACGTCCGCCTCCAAGAGTCCCTCACCGCTCCCGTCGAGGCCGCGGCACCGGAGGACCACGATTCCCCGGTCGGGCTTCGAGACGGGCCGCGTCTCCGCCACCTCGCAGGCGAACCTCACGGTCGCGTCCGGGTAGAGGGGGGAGAGGAACCGCACCCGGTCGAAGCCGAGAATCGCCACCAGGTTCCGGATGAGGCCGCTCTCCTCCAGGGACTGGCTGAGGAGGGAGAGGGTGTAGACCCCGGGAGCGACCCGGGCCTTGAACCCCGCCTTGCGCGCGAACCCGTCGTCGAGGTGGAGCGGGTGCTTGCGGCCGGTGAGGCGGCAGAAGTCGTCCAGTTCCTTCCCCGGGAAAGGGCGGGGAGCGGTCTCGTATTCCTGGCCCGGCGCGAAGTCCTCGAAGTAGAGCCCGGCCGGTTGCATCGCGACCGTGGCGGCGGGGAATGGAAACCTTTTTCGCCCCCCTTCCCTGGTGCTCGGATGGCGAAGCCCCTGATTGTCCTCAATTTCAAGGCCTACGAGGAGTCCCTCGGCGAGAAGGCGGTCCGGCTCGCCCAGGCCGCCGAGAGGGCGGGCAAGCAGGCGGGCGTGGAGGTGGTGGTCTGCCCCCAGCCCCTCGACCTCCACCGGGTCGCCTCGAAGGTCTCCATCCCGGTCTACGCCCAGCACGTGGACGGCGTGGCGCCGGGGGCCCAGACCGGCCACGTGACGGCGCGGGCGACGAAGGAGGCGGGGGCCAAAGGGACCCTGCTGAACCACTCCGAGCGGCGGCTCCGGACCGACGAGCTGGACGCCGCGGTCCGCGAGGCCCGGGCCGCGGGCCTGAAAGTCATCATCTGCGCCAACACCCCGGCGGCCTCCCGGGCGGTGGCGGGGCTGGAGCCCGACTACGTGGCCATCGAGCCCCCGGAACTCATCGGCTCCGGCATCCCCGTGTCGAAGTCGAAGCCCGAGGTGGTGAAGTCCGCCGTGGAGGCGGTCCGGGCCGGGAGCCCCCGGGTGGGAGTCCTGTGCGGGGCGGGTATCTCCAAGGCGGAGGACGTGAGGGCCGCCCTGTCGCTGGGGACCGCGGGGGTCCTGCTCGCATCGGGCGTGGTGAAAGCTCCGGACCCGGAGAAGGCGCTGCGCGAACTGATTCCGTAGCGCCCCTTCTGCAAATGTTGTCACCTCTTTGAGGCACCTTGCACGTGCAAGGGCCGAAGCGCGAAGACGCCCGTCGGCGGCAGTAGTGGCGCGCGAAGCGCGCTACAGCCGCCGGCGAGCGCCGAGCCCGAGCGAGGCGCTCGTAGCGCATCGAGCGCGCGGCCCGTCGAAGAACCCTAAACTACCTGCGGAAATTGGACTACCGCCTACGCGTTACGAGAAGGGCGACGGCTAGAAGGGCGGCGAGGGCGAGGGCCGCTTCGAAGCCGGGGGTGGTACGGGGGGCGGCCGACTGGGCAGCGCCTCCTCCAGAACCTCCCTGCGTCACTGGGGCGGAGGTGGCCGTTTTCTCAGAAACTGTGAAGGTTAGTGGCCAGGTGACGAGAACCCCCCGGGCTTTAGCCCGGGGGGTTCTCGTCACCTGGCCACTAAATCCCAAACAAATTCGAAATCCAAAGCACAAAATCCAAAACGGCCGTTTTGAATTTTGGATTTTGAAATTTGGATTTGTTTAGGATTTAGTGCTTCGTGCTTAGGATTTTTCATCTCCACCGCCTGTTCAGCGCCATGATGTCCCGGACCCGGAGGTCCGCGTCCGCCTCTCCCGCCCCCAGATAGACCCGCAGCCCGAGCCCCGCCCGGGCCGCCCCCTCCATGTCGCCCCGTCCGTCCCCGACCATGGCGGTCCTCTCCGCCGGGACCCGGAACTCCCGCAGGACCTCCCGGAAGATGCGCGGGTCGGGCTTGCCGATGGTCGTGACCCGCGCGCCCGTGGCCGCGGCGATGGCGCGCGCGACGGCGCCCTCGCCCAGGAAGAGGCCCGAATCGCCCCGGTAGGTCCCGCGGAAGACGAGGCTCGCGCCGCAGCAGATGAGCGGCGCGCCGCCCGCCACGAGCCGCGTCGCCGCGTTGAGGTCGCGGTAGGTGAGGCCCCGGTGGGCCGCCACGACGACCGCGTCCACCGGCGGACCCCGGACGATGTGGAGGCCCGCTGCGCGGAGGTCCTCCCGCGCGCCCCCCTCGCTGACGACGAAGACCCTCTGTGCCCCGCGCCGCCGGAGGTGGAGTGCGGTGGCACGCCCCGCGGTCATGAGGGTCTCCGGCGCGATGCCAAACCCGGCCCGCCGCAGCGAGCCCAGCACCTGCCGGTGGGACTTGCGCCCGATGTTGCTGAGGAGGGCGACCTTCCTGCCGGAACGCCGGATTCGGGCGACAAGACCCCGAGCCCCCGGCAGGAGCCGGGGGGCATCTATGGAGCCAATGAGAGTGCCCTCGACGTCGAAAATGACGAGGTCGATGTCGGGCGGAAGCACCATCCCTCCCGTGAGGTGGTGGATATATACCCCCCGGCCGATTCGGACGAAAGGGATAATACCCGAAAAATCAGACAGCCCGCCGAGACAGAACCATGCGGGCATTCAGTCTGCTTTTCCGGGACAGCGCCGCAGCGCGGATGATGGACGCATTCCTCGGACTCGATGGGGGCGAGATCAGCAAGAGCGACCTGGCCAAGGTGGCGGGCATCTCCCGGGACTCGGTCTATCGAATCCTCCCCGAGTGGGAGTCCCTCGGGCTGGTGAAGATGACCAAGCGGGTGGGGGTCACCAAACTCTACGGCCTCTCGGAGCACCCCTCGGTGACGGCCATGAAGACGATTGACGGCCTCTTCAACGGTCCCCGGGAATTCGTCCGGAAGACCAAGCCCCGCCGGGCAGAGGGCAGGACCCCGCGGTCCGGGCCTGCCGCTCCGGCGGTCCAGGCCGAGACTCCGGCGGCGCCTGCTCCCCCGCCCCCTCCCAAAGAGGGCCCTTCCCGGGGGTCCCACCTCAAGGAGATGCTCCAACGCGGCGTCATCTCGGAGAAGACCTACCACGAGTTGATGAAGAAGATCAAGTAAATGTCTGCGACAGCCGGAAAAATTACAGAGTTGCTCGCGCCCTCCGAGCGCTCGCAACGGTAGACCACGGTGGGCTTCTTCTCCACCTGGCTCGGACTGCTGGTGAGGCCCGTCGAGACCCTGACCCGCCTGGAGTCCCAGAATCGGGAAATCCAGGTCGAACTCGCGTCCGGGTTCCTGGTGAGCGTGATGTTCCTCGGCTCGCTCATGGTCGGGGCCTACTCTCTCGCCGTCGGCACCCTGACGGGGAACGGTTTCCTGGCCGTTCTCGGCATCTTCGCGTTCGCGGAGATGATGGTATTCGGGGTCGTGGGCGCCCTCTTGGGCGCGGTCTGGTATCACCTGTGGCTGTGGCTGTTCGGCGTGCGAAACTGGCGCAGGACCCTGACCGCGTATTGTTACGCCCATGCGCCCGCGGGCCTTCTGCTGGTCTCCGCTCTTCCGGAGGGTCCCTTCGGCAAACTTCTCGTTTACGGGATTGTGGTCCTGTGGACCCTGATTCTGTTCGCCCGCGCGGTTCGCCTCTACCACGGGCTGCCCCTCAAAACCTCCGCCGCGGTGCTCTTCATCGCGTTCCTGGTCAACTTCGCGCTGGTCCTCGTCTTTCCGTCCGCATCCGCCTTGTTTCCCCAGCCGTTCCCGGCCGTTCCCAGCGCGTCGGCGCTCCCCCCCGTCCCCCCGGCGGGAGGCCTCTCTCCCGGCTGAGTCAACTTCCCGGGTGGAGCGTTTCCACCATCCGCCGGAGCGCGTCCACGCGGATTTGCCCCGGCGCCCGCGGCACGTCCACGCATCCGTATGCCAGGATGGAGCCGAACAGTCCGGCCATGACCCGCGACGGGGTCCCCGCGGGACCCATGGAGATGCCGACCACCGGCCGCCGCTGGGCTTCGAGGACCCCGAGGAGCGTGTGCAGGTCCTCGGGGCGCCGGGCCGTGACAGCGACCTTGGCCACGTCGGCCCCGGCCCGGAACATGGAGGAGAACCACGACCGGAGGGTCGCGGGGGAGGGCGTGGCGCGGAAGTCGTGGCGGGAGAGGATGAGGAGCGCGAGGGTGTGGGGCAGTTCCCGGCAGAGCGCCCGGCCGAACGGGGTCGCCGCGGCGGAAGCCTCCAGGTCCACGGCCGCGGCGTGGCGGGCGCTCCGCCACAGCAATTCGAGCCGCGCCTCCTCCGCGCCTTTCCATTTCCCGCCCTCGTTCCGGGAACGGTTGGTCGCCGTGAGGCTCGCCCCGGTCTCGCGGAGGCGCTCCAGCAGGGCCGGCCCATCCGCGGGCGATTCCATCAGGTCGAGCCTCAGTTCCAGCGCCTCCGCCCCGAGGCCGATGGCGCGCCACGCCTCCTCCTCGGACGTGATGGTCGCGACGACCCGGGGGCGCGGTCGCTTCGGGGTATTCATCAGGGCCGCGGGAGTTCAGGCGGTCGCTGCGACCGGGGGGCGGGCCGCGGGCGCCGGGCGCAGCGAGCCCTTCGACCGGATGGCATCGAGGACCTCCTCCTCGGCGAGTTCCTCGAGGGCGTCATAGCGCAGGCACATCTCCCCTCTTCGGCGCGGGTTGTTAAAAAACATTACTCCCCGTGTGGAACCCGGTCCCGCTTCAGGACGCGGTGACGTTCAACCGGTTCTCCGAGATGAGGAGATACTGCACCACGGCGAAGTTCGCGGAGAAGAGCTGGACGTTCTTCAGGTTCTCGTCGTAGTTGACCGCCATGTTGTTGTCGAGGGTGACCTTCTTCCCCACCAGCGCCCCGCACACCCGGGCCGCGTTCTTGACCCGGAGGTCCTTCTGGGGGGCGTAAACGACCCCGGTGAAGTTCACGCCGTTGTCGAAGGCCCACTCGGAGCCGCCCGAATAGACCCAGAACTGCATGAGGGAGGTGTTGCGGAGGGAGGGGTTGGCGTCGTCCCCTCCGCCGTTGATGAAGATGGACGAGTCCTTCCCGAGGCTCGGGGCAACGCCGCTGCCGAGGTAGAACCGGACGGGGTTGGAGCCATACATCGTGATTGCCGCGTTTTGACCCAGGTCGAACGTGCTGGAGGCCGACACGGCGATGTTCACGATGCCGCCGTTCGTATTGATGCGCAGTTCGTCGGCGTTGGCGCCGCCGCCCAGGAGGAGTTTGGTGAGGTATATGTTGGCCGGCCCGGTGATGGTGCACACCGCCGCGCTGCCTCCGCCCGGGTTGTCAATCTTGTTCGACTGGATGCAGTTTCCAGGGTCCACGGCGACGTTGTCGTTGTCGTTGTTCGTGGGGTTGGAATATGTGCCGATTTTGGTGCTGATTTCCCCGTCCACGGAGGGGAGGGCGCTGATGACGACGGACCCCGCCGTGCCCCCCGTGCAGGAGGCGCCGGACCCCAGGGTGATGGGGGAGCCCCGGCAGGTCCCGTAGACCTTGGCGTTGGTGTCCAGGTCAATCTTGCTCGACGAGTTGGCGCTCCCGTTGATGGCGGCTGCGCTGTTGAGTTTGATTTCCGATGCGGCGTCCACGCTCCCCTTGTTGTCCGTCAGGGTGGGGGCCTGGCTGCAGGTATTGACGGTGGAGTCGTAACTGTAAATCCGGGCGCTGTTCTTCAGCTCCACCTTGTCGGCCGCGTAGACCGCCCCGGCGAAGGGGCTGAGAACCACCGGGCTCTGGAAGCGGCCGGTGGCGTTCTGCCCGGCGTCGTCGTAGGTCACGGTCGTCGAGGCCAGGGTGGACATGTATCTCCCCCACGCCTTGTAGTAGGGGCTGTGGATGGTCACGTTGACCTTCCTCCCGGTCATGGGATTGGGCCGGTTCGGGGCGGGGCTGTTCCTGCAGTTCTTGCCCGACGGCGTCGGGTAGTGGACGATGGGCGTGTTGGACGAGTTGACGGAGAGGGTGACCGTGCCCGACCCAGACGTGCCCACGGTCCCGCTCAGATTCACCGCGGGCAGCGTCATCGTCTGGCCATCGTAGTGGAACTCCGGGGGGGAGAGCATGGACTGGCCGCCTGGCTCGGAAATCCACACCCCGCCCCCCTCCCAGGCCACGCTCCGGCCCTCCATGGTGAACTCGACCCTCCCCAGGGTGATGTTGATGCAGTCCACGAAGTTCCCGTTGTCATCGGTGATGTTGACCAGCATCCAACTGCTCCGGTTCAGGTTGAGGGGGCCCCCGGACAGCGGAGAGGCCCCGGACGGCGTCCCGAGCTGGAACTGGACCTGCTGGGCGGGGGACTCGCCGAGGGCCGCCTTGCTGACCTTGGAATCGAGGGACGTGAAAGCCTGCAGCGTCCGCTCCAGGGAGACCGTCGTCTGGACGCTCTGGAGGGCGGGGAAGCCCACGGCCCAGATGAGGGAGACGCCGATGGAGAATATGGCCAGCAGCATCACCACCCCCATGATTTCCTGGGCCCCTTCATCCGAAGGAGGAAGGGGCTTCCGACGCAGTCGGAAGGCGACCCAGTCGTTGCGAAGCAGGACCATCCGGGGTATTGTCCGTTTGTTCATTTATTTCTCGGCGGAGGGTGACCGCGGCGCTCCATCACGCGGAGCGGCGGGCGGAAACGGTGTCACCTCCTGAAGTCCCGGGCCCCTCGGAAACCCTCTCGTCCCGTCGGCGCGGGCCTCTTCCCCGCGACGCCTTCGCGTCGCGTGGCAATATCGGAGGCCCGCGCCGGTCCTCTCGGGAACTCTCTCGTTTCGCCGGGACGACGGTTCCGTTGCCGACGGAGTATGAAGAGGGCAAGTGGAGCGGCAACACGTTCATTCGATGTCCCCCGTCACCTCGGCCTTGATGATGAAAAGGGTCGTATTGCCCGGAATCTTCGCGCTCGCGTTCACGACCAGACTGTTGCTGGAGCAGCCCTTGTTCTCCACGATGGGGATGGCGAGAGAGGTGTTGAGGTAGCTCTTCCATCCCTGGCAGAACTCGCTGGTCACGTTGAGCACCAGGTTCGACACATTCCGGAAGGAGTTCACGTCCGGGGCCGCGGAGCCCTGGCTCCGCCCGGCGTCGTCCAGGATGACCTGGACGACCCCGCTCCCTGACCGGGAGTGGTTCGCGCCTGAAATGAGCAGCAGGGGGAGGACCGTGACGTTTCCGAATGTGAAAGGCGGCGAGGGCGGCTCCCGGAGCATCGCCGTCCCGCCCGGCTCTTTCCGCCAGACGGCGCCCCCCTCGAACGCAATCTTGCGGTCGCGGAAATCCGCTTCGACGGTCAGGAGGTCGAGGTTCGAGAAGTCGGTCACCTTGCCGCCGCTGGCGTTGGTGAACGTGATGTTCAGCGTGCCCGTCCGCAGCACGGAGAGGGTCGAGTCCTTGAGTTTCACCTCGACGGCCTGGCTGGGGGCGGACCCGGTGGCGATGCGATGGGCGTTAAGAGCGAGGATGCGCATGCTCTGCTCGACGTTGCTGAGGTAACTGCCGTCCTGGACGGAACTGAGCGCCGGAAAGCCCACGGCGTAGACGACGCCGATGGCGAGCATGACGAGGGTGAGAATAAGGAGGTAACCGACCACTTCGGAAACGGCCTCGTCTGAAGGAGGCGTGGAGTCGCGACGCAGTCGCAAAGCAGTTTCGTCCGGGCCCGGGCCTTCCTGCGGGTGGGCGTTCATGACTCGAACTCCAGGGAGTTGGTGGTTTCGTCGTAGGCGATGACCAGTTTCCCCGTGCTGCTCGTGAGGGTGGCGTTCGTCACGGGGTGGGTCAGGTTCATCGGAATCCGCACCGCATACTGGGTCAGCGTGGCCGGCGTCAGGAGGACGAACTGGTTCGTGATGTTCAGGGCGTAGGGCTCCCCGGCCAGCGTGGTGGGAAGGGTCAGGGTCAGGGAGAAGCCCGTGAGGTTCCCCGCCAGGGAGGCCGAGTTGTTGATGAGGCGGTCCAGGTTGGTGACACGGAGGGTGAGGTCGCTCCCCAGTGTGGAGAGGCTGCTGTAGAGGGTCGTCCCGGCCACCCCCGACAAGTAGGACTGGTTGGACAGGAAGAGGATGGTGAACAGGAGCGTGGCCACGGAGAGGGTCATGATGTAGCCGGTGACCACGGAGACGCCCTCGTCGCCGCGGCGGGAGGCCGTCTTGCGCCTCTCCAGGGGTCTAACAGAGGAGCGAGACATTGTATTGGGTCCTCCAGTCCCTGACGGTCACGTTCACGAAGCAGTTCCCTCCCGGGGAGGTCAGATTGAAGACGGGCCGGAGGTCGTCGGGGTCGGCGACGAGCCTGGCGCCGATGCGGTTCCGGACCTCCCCCTGGAGGCCCGGAAGATAGACCACCTGGCACCCCCCGGACACCGGGCAGGTCCCGCCGGCGTAGTAGGACCAGTTCAGGACGGTGGAACCGCCGACCCCACCGGTGCAGGTCCGGGCGGCCGAGTCGTAGTCGGCGTCGCGGCACACGCCCGCGAATATGTAATCCGCCGGGGAAACCGACGAGTGGTTGAACACGTATCCGCCGGCCGAGAACCGCACTTCGTCGCCGACAGCGAGGTTTTTGATTGCGGGCGAGAGCTGCCCGGCGGTGTAGGGGGCCACGATTCCCGAGGCGGCCGTCGCGCCCACGCCCGCGATTCGGGAAGGGACGGTCGCGGTGTTGGGATTGACGTTGGCGGAGGCCGGGCTGTAGCCGAGCCACGTTCCGGTCCCGGCGGACCGGGTCAGCACGTCGATGACGCTCTGGTTCACCCCCGTGCCGCCGAGCGCGCCGGTCTTGACGAACTTGCCGCCGAGGGTCGTCCAGTTCTGGAGGGTCTGGCATTGG
>CAZANW010000032.1:0-22197 GCA_964486625.1 uncultured Halobacteria archaeon | reverse complement strand
CGCGGGCCCGCCCCGGGCCATCCGCTCCAGGAACTCCACCACGTCGGGGGCCGCCGGCTTCAGGATGGCGCGCAGTTTCGCGAGGGCCTCGGCGGGGTTCCGCTCCACGAGCCGCAGGGTGGACGCAACCTCGTCCTCCCTCATGCCGAGGCTCTTCAGGACAACCTTCAGGCGCCCCGATTCCGCGGACATGGGACGCCTACGGAGCGGCTCCACCTTCTACTTTTCCCCGGCCGACGAACCGCTCCAGTTGCCGGAGGGTCGGCAGGGCGGTCATCGCCCCGGGGCGGGTGCAGACCAGCGCCCCAGCGCCGCTGGCGAACTTGCCCGCTTTCGCCGCGGGCCACCCCCGCAGGAGGCCGAAGAGGAGGACGGCCGCGAATCCGTCGCCCGCCCCGGTGGTGTCCGCGGGGCGGACCCGGAAGGGCGGGAGGTCGAGCCGCTCCCCGTCGTGGAAGAGGGTGGAGCCCCGCGAGCCGCGCTTCAGGGCGAGCCACCCGGGAGCGAACCGGCGCAGGAGGTCGCGGGCCGCCCGGTCCGCATCGCGCCGTCCCGCGATGAGCCGGGCCTCCTCCTCGGTCAGCAGCAGCACGTCGGTCCGCGCGAGGAGCCACTGGAGAAGGGGGCGGGGGAAGGGGTGGTCGCGCCTCATGTTCGGGTCGAAGGAGACCGGGACCCCGAGCCTCCCGGCCCGGACCACCGCCCTGCGGAGCGCCGCGGGCCCCCGGGGGGCGAGGAGGGGCCCCGAGCCGCAGTGGAGGAGGCGGAGGGACCGGCCGAATTCCGGGACGTCCTCCGGGCCGATGGCCATGTCGGCGCTCCCGGTCCGATGGAAGTCGAACGTGCGCTCGCCGCCGCGGCCGAGGTAGACGAAGGCGAGGCCGGTGGGCTCCGGTCCCCTCCGCAGCCAACGGGTGTCCACCCCCTCTCCCTCCAAAGTGGCAGCGAGGAAGCCGCCGAGCCGGTCCTCCGAGACACGTCCCACGAAGGCGACCCGCGCCCCGAGGCGCGCCAGCCCGACGGCCACGTTGGCCGGGGCGCCGCCGGCGAACCTCCGGAACGCGGGGGGGTCGGGTCCCGGGCGGGTGGCGACCAAGTCCACCAGCAGCTCGCCCATGCAGAGCGCCTCCGGGTTCGGGGTGGCCACGCGCACCTTTTGTCCGCCGCCCGACAAAAAGCGGGGCCATATGCGCGTAGGCGTCGTGGCTCTCCAGGGGGACGTGGGCGAGCACATGGGGGCCTTTGCCCGCGCCCTCGGGGGGGGTGGAGATGTGGTCCCCATCCGCCGGAAGGAGGAGGTCGCCCCCTGCGGCGCCCTCTCCATCCCCGGGGGGGAGTCCACGACCATCTCCCGGCTCCTCGAGGAGAAGGGAATCGGGCCGGAGATTGTCCGGGCGGCCCGGCGGGGAGTCCCGGTCCTCGGGACCTGCGCCGGGCTCATCGTGCTGGCGAAAACCATCACCGATGAACTCGGGCGCGGAACCGGGGGAAACGGCCAGCGGGTCAAGCCCCTCGGGCTCATGGACATCGCCGCCGACCGGAACGCCTTCGGGCGGCAGCGGGAGTCGTTCGAGGCGAGCCTGGAGTTCCCGGCCCTGGGGCGCGAGCCCTGCCGGGCGCTCTTCATCCGCGCCCCCGCCATCGCCTCGGCGGGGCCCGGGGTGGAGGCCCTCGCCCGCCACCAAGGGCGCATCGTCGCCGCCCGCCAGGGGAACCTCCTGGCCCTCGCCTTCCACCCTGAACTGACCGGGGACCTGCGGCTCCACCGCTACTTTTTGGGCTTCGGGAGGTAGGACCTTGGACCTCCGCCGGTTTCGCAGGCGGATGCTCCTCCTGCCCCTCCTGTTCGGAGCCGTCGCCCTCGTCCTCCTCTTCCTGCTCCCGGGGGGCCAGGCGGGGGGCGCGGTGCTCATCGGCCCCGTCCCGGTGGCCGTGGGCACATCGCCCGCCGCCGCGGCGCTGGCCCTGCTCCTTCTGCTGGGCCTCTTCGCCCTGACCACCGCCCGGCTGCTGAGGTCGGCGGCCGACGCCGAGAGGGAGCGCAGGCTCCGGGAGCCGCCGCCCCCGGCGCCGGGGGAGCCCGGGGACCCGGAGCGAGCGGGTCTGCGGGGCGCCGGGGTCGTCATGATTGGCCCGGTCCCCATCGCCCTCGGCAACGACCCGCGCCTCCTGCGGTTCACCCTGCTGCTCGCGCTGGCCCTCACCGCCCTGGGGGTCGCCGCGGCCCTGCTGCTTCGGGTTTAGCCGCCGAGATTGAAAATCCGCTCCGCCGACCGGAGGAGCCGGGCGTCCCGTCGGGCCGAGGCCTCGCGGATGGCCCCCGCGGGCCCGGCGAGAATCTTGCCGGCGAGGCTGTCCACGAGGGCCCGGAGGACCTCCTCCTGCTCCGGCCCGAGGGCCATCTTGCGGAGAGACCTCTCCAGTTCGGCCGCCTTGACCTCCTCCACGCTCCGGTAGAGGCGGCGCAGGAGGTCCTCGCCGGGGGCCGCCTTCTCGGCGAGGGAGGCCGCGGCCCGGTCCACCAGGGCCCCCACCCGCGCCATCTCGGCCCGCCGCCTCCGCAGGTTCCTCCGGGCCACCTCCCGGAGGCCGTCGATGTTGTAGAGGCGGACCCCGGGCAGTTTCCCGATGGTCCGGTCCACGTTCCGGGGGTTGGAGATATCGATGACCATCAGCGGCCTGCTTTTTCGGGAGCGGCGCCGGAGGATGGACTCCATCTCCTCCCGGGTCACCACGGCGTGGGGGGCGGAGGAGGCGCAAATCAGGACGTCGGCGCGGGAGATGGGGCCCGCCATCTCCGCGAGGGAGACGGCCTCGGAGTGGCCTCCGTCGCCGCGCTCCTCCAGGAGGCCCGCCAAGTCCCGGGCCCGGCCCAGGGTCCGGTTGGCGAAGGTGACCTCCTGGACCTTCTGCTTCACCAGGGAGCGGGCCACGGCCCGGGCCATGTCCCCCGCCCCCAGAATCACCACGGAGCGCCCCTCCAGGGAGCCCCCGCAGAGCTTCCGGGCCAGCTCCACGGTGGCGGAGCCGATGGAGACGTTGCCCCGGCCGATGGCGGTCCGGGTCCGGGCCTCCTTCCCCGTGCTCAGGGCCTTCTGGAAAAGCGCGTCGAGGGTCCTCCCCACGGTCCCCTCTTTGCGGGCGAACCGGTAGGCCTCCCGGATCTGGCCGAGAATCTGCCCCTCCCCCACAATCATGCTGTCGAGGCCGGCGGCGACCGAGAAGAGGTGGCGGGCCGACTCCCCGCCCGTGTAGATGCGGACCATGTCCGGCTCCACCGAGTCGCCGAAGAACTCCCGGAGCCGCTCCCGGACCCGCGCGGGGTCGCGGGCGACGGCGTAAATCTCGACGCGGTTGCAGGTCTTCAGGAGGGCGCACTCCTCCACCCCGCCCATCTCCCTCACCGCCCGGAGGAGGGAGCGGGCCTCCTTGGCCGACGCCATCTCCAACTGGTCCACGGTGGCCCAGCGGTGGGTGACGTGGGCGCTGACCAGGGATTCGACGGAGGGGCCCCCGTTGCTCCGAGCCATCTCTTCCCCGTGTGGGGGGCCCTTTTAAAAGTCACGACCGGAGAGTCTTATTACGCTGCGAGGGGCCAAGGCCCCTCGAATGGCCGGCGAGCGACCTCCCCAAGGACCCGCGCCGGTGGAGCGGCCGCCCCCGGGGCAGCCCATGGGACTCCTGGGGATTCCCCCCGCCGCGCCCCTCGGGGAGGAGCCGGGAGGGCCCGCCCCAAGCCCCTGGCAGCGGACGGTGGCGGTCCCGCTCCCCCTCCTCCTCGCCATCGCCGTCGCCTCCGGCTTCGCCGGGGGATTCGCCCTCCACGCAGCGCTCTTCCCGGGGGACCTCCCGGCGGGCTTCATCTCGACCTCGCAGGTCGAGCAGTTCGCCCAGCTGGGCGAGCGGGTGTCGGCGGCGGCGGCCCTGCTCTCGGACTCCACGACGCCCGACCTCTCGAAGGTCCAGGAGGCGGGGCGCCAGTTGAGGGAGGCCGGGGCCCAGGTGAAGGCCCTGGCCGGGAGCCTGAAGGGGGCCGCGGCGACTCCCGCCCCCTCGGCCGCGCCGGGCCGCATCCACGTCTCCGAGGACGACGACCCGGCCGTCGGGTCGAAGGACGCCAAGGTGGTGATGATTGAGTTCTCCGACTTCCAGTGCCCCTTCTGCCGGTCGTGGTATTCGCGGACCCTGCCGGAACTGGAGCGGGACTACATCGCCACGGGCAAGGTCCGCCTCGTCTACCGCGATTTCCCCCTCTACGACCCGCCCCGGGGCCTCACCCTCCACCCGGGGGCCCGGCCCTGGGCCATGGCCGCCGAGTGCGCCCGGGACCAGGGGAGGTGGCGCGAGATGCACAACAAGATTTTCGACGAGCAGAACAAGCAGGGCCTGGGGACCGTCACCTACGACGACTACGCGGCGGTCGCCAAGCAGTGGGCCCGGGAGGTCGGCCTCGACGCGGCCAAGTTCGACGCTTGCCTCGACTCCCAGAAATACGCCGCCGAGGTGGAGAAGGACTACCAGGACGGACTCTCGGCCGGGGTCAGCGGGACGCCCACCTTCTTCATCGGCAGCCCCCAGCGGGGATACATCTCCCTGGTGGGCGCCCAGCCCGCGGCGGCCTTCCGGCAGGCCTTCGACTCGGAACTGGCGGCTCCCTGACGCAAAACCCGCAACAGCAACCCGAAAGTTTTTAAACCACCCCCGCGAGCCTTCGAGCGGGATGGCCCGGAAAAGCAGCAAGAGGCGCTTCGTCCTCCTCCAGGGGAGCAAGGAGGTCGCCATCTTCACCGGCAAGTTCCCCCGCCAGGCCGCCCTCAAGGCCGCGTGCGCGGGCTACTCCTCCATCACCCTGCGGGAGCGCGGCACCAGGAAGCTCCACCTGTTCAAGGGCTCGCGCCAGAAGGTGAGGGCCCCGCCCGGGCACCCTGCGTGGCTCCCCGACAGGGTGTGGGTGCCGCGGGTCAAGAAGCAGGGGATCAAGCACATCGAGAAGAAGCGGCGCTGACCTTCAGAAGGGAAGCGACTCCCGGATTCGGGCGAGACTCTCCAGGGGCCCGGTTGCGAGCCGGAGTGCCCGGGCCGCGGAGTCGATGCGCCGGCGCTCCCCGGGAGTCATCGCCCAGTCCCCGCCCCCCGAGTTCTCCTCGGCCTGGGCCGCGCTCTTCGCCCCGGGGATGGCCACCACCCGCGGGTCGCACACCAGCCGGTTCAAAGCGACCTGGGAGATGCTTCTTCCGTGTTTCTTTCCAACCGCCCCCAGAGTGGTGATGAGCGGCGCGGCCCGCCGCAGGTTCTCCCGGGAGAAGAGCGGATGGCTCCTGCGGACCCAGTCCGACGGCTGGCGGTCGGGGCCGTATTTTCCCGACAGGGCCCCCTGCGCCAGGGGGCTGTAGGCGATGAGGGTTACGCCCGATTTCCGGCACCCGGGCAGGAGGCTCGCCTCGGCCTCCCGCTCCAGGAGGTTGTATTTCACTTGGTTCGAGGCCACCTCCGACCGGGGCAGCGCCTCCCGCGCCTCCCGCAGTTGCGCGGCGGAGAAGTTGCTCACCCCGATGTGGCGAATCCAGCCCCTCTTCTTGAGCCGCTCCATCGTCCGCATCATCACCGGGACCGGCACCAGGGGGTTGGGCCAGTGGACCTGGTAGAGGTCAATCGCGTCCACCCCGAGTCGGCGCCGCGAGCCCGCGCACGCATTCTCGAAGGAGTGGAAGGGCATGACCTTGGAGGCGACGAAGAGGCCGTCGCGCCGCCCCCGGAGCGCCTCGCCGATGAGCCGCTCCGAGCGCCACGGGCCGTACATCTCGGCGGTGTCGAGCCAGTTCACGCCCAGGCCGAGGGCCCGGTCGAGGGCCTCCAGCGCCTGCCTCTTGCCGTAGGAGAGGCCCCACCCCCACTCCAGCGCCCCCCACTGCCACGTTCCGAGCCCGATGACCGAGAGCCGCTCGCCGGTCCGCCCGAGGGCCGCGGTCCTCATGCCGGCCATGGAGAAACTCTATGGCCCGGAGGATGAACCCGACGCGATGATTGTCCTGAAGGCGCTTCTTGTGGATTTCGACGGCACCCTCGCCGACCACGAATCGGTCTTCGCCGAGGAACTCGACGGGCTGCTGGAACTCCCGGGGCGGGAGGTCTTCCGCCTCTGGCTGGAGGTCCACCGGGAGGAGGTCCACCGGAAGTTCCCGGAGCGCCACGAGGACCCGGCCTTCCACCTGGAGCGTGCGGCCCTGCGGGCGGGGCGGAGAGCCCGGCCGGGGGAGGCGGAGAGGTTCCGGGAGGCCTTCCGGCGGGGGGCGCTCCGCTCCTCGACGCGCCCCCGGTTCTACCGCGACGCCCTGGAGTTCCTCCGCTGGGGCCTGGAGGGCGAGGCCCCGCTCTTCGTGCTCGCCACCGGCGACCGGGCGGCGGCCAAGGCCCGCGCCGCGGAGCGGGCCCTCGGCCGGGCGCCTTTCCGGCGCATCCTGGGGGAGGAGGCGCTGGGAATCCGCAAGGACCGGCCCGAGTTCTTCCGGAGGGCGTGCGCCCGGCTGGACCTCCCTCCGCGGGAGGTGGCCTACCTGGGGGACCTCCCCCTCCACGACGTGGGGCCCGCCCGGACGGCGGGGCTCTGGACGCTCTACGTGAACCGGAAGGGGGAGGGGATTCCGAAGGACCACCCCCGGCCCCACTTCGAGGCGCGGGACCTGCGCGAGGCGCGCCGGGTCCTGGGCCTCCCCTGAAGCGGGCGGGGAAACTATTCGATTCGGCCGGAGAAGGTCCCCGATGGCCTTTCCGAAGAGGCGGCCGAGGAGGCCGGAGGTCCCGCCCCTGGAAGCCCTGGAGAGGCGCGAGGCCCAGGTCCAGGAGGTCCTGGAGTTCCTGGACGGCAAGAAGACCCTGAAATCCCTCGGGCTCACCCTCGACGACCTGAGGGCTTTCGCCGCCCTCCGGGGGGTCCTGGGGCCCGAAGGACTGGAGAGGCTCGCGCCGATGCTCCGCGCCATGGACCCCGGGGCCGCGCGGGCGATGCCCGACCTTCTCTCCCTCGGGCTCAGGGCCGACGAGGCGGCGGCCCTCCGCGAGATGGCCCGGGTGCTGAAGGGGGCGGGGGTCTCCTGGGACTCGATGGCGCCCTACCAGGAGGCCGCGGCGGGGCTGGCGCGGCTGGGGTTCGGGGCGGAAGTGGTGAAGGCGGTCGGGAAGGAGGTCGAGCGGCTGCGGAGGGCCGGAATCCCGCCCGAGCGGGCGGCCGCGCTCCTCGCCGCCTACGCGGAGCAGCAGGAAGGAGCGGAAGGGGCCCTGGTGGATGCGGTCCGGAAACAGAAGGAGGCCGAGGCGGCCCTCGCGGCCGCCGAGAAGAGGGCGGAGGAGCGGAACCGCGAAATCGGCTCCCTGGAGGGCTCCGCGGAGGAGGTCCTCCAGAGCCTGATGACGCTCCGGCGGGAGGTCCTGGCCCTGCGCCAGCAGAAGGATTTCCTCGACGCGGAGGTGAAGGGGCTCGGGAGGGCCCGCGGGGCCCCCTGGGCGGAGGTCCTCGCCCGGGTCCGGGCGGGCCTCGAGCACCTCCAGAAGGAGCTGGAGAAGGGGCGGAACGCCCTGGAGGATTTGCGGAGGGGGATGGAGAGGCTTGAGCAGGAGAGGGCGCGGGCGCCCGCCGAACCCGCGGAGAGCGCCCCCGCGCCCGAGGCTCCGGGAGCCCCGCCCGCCGCGGGGGTCCGATACTCCCGCCTCATGCAGAGGCTCCAGCAGGCTGCCGTCGGCCCTGTCCCGGAGGCCCCCCGGCCCGGACTCCCCGCGGCCCCGGCCTTCGACCTGGCCCGGGTGGAGGCGGCCATCCGGGAGGTGGTGGAGGGGCTCGCCTCCCTGAAGGCCGAGGTCGAGACCATGGCCCGGACGCGGGAGGCGCTGGACGCGGAGGTCCGGAGGAGGGAGTCGGAGCTCCGGGCCGCGGCCACCCTCTGGGCCCTCCTGGCGGACCGGGGCGGCGCGGACCTCCGGGCGGCCGCCGAGAGTGTCGTCCGGGCGTCTCCGGGGGGCGGGCGCGCGCCCGTCCCCCCCGAGTTCGGGGAGAGGCTCCGGGAGGCGGCGCGGAGACTCCTCCAGGCCGAGATGGTCCCGGCCGGGAGGCTGAAGGAGATGGAGAGGGAGATCGAGGCGCTCCACCACCAGTTGGAGACGTCGGTCCAGAAGGCGCGGTTCGACGCCCTGTTCCGCGAGGCGGAGGAGTTGCGGAAGCGGGCGGCCGAGGCGGTGCCCAAGTGGCGCGTGGATGCCCAGGAGCACGAGATGAAGTTCCTGAAGAAGGTGGCGTTCGGGAAGGGGACCTGACGAAACCTTATGGGCCCCCGCTCCAAACGCGCCCCATGGGCCCGACGGAAATTGCCCGCAAATACAACCGCCCCGCCATCGCCACCCTCCTGAGCCACTCGGCGCTCCAGATTTTCCACGGCGCGCGCCTCGAAGGGCTGCCGACCATCGGCATCGGGCGGAAGGAGGACCGGGAGATATACGACGCCTTCCCCCGGGCGAAGCCGGAGCGGTTCATCGAGGTCCCCGACTGGCCCGCCCTCGCGGAGCCGGAGGTCCAACGGACGCTGCTGAAAGAGCAGGCGCTCCTTGTCCCCCACGGCTCCTTCGTGGAGTATGTGGGGCCGGAGCGGGTGATGGCCCTGGAGGTCCCGATGTTCGGCAACCGGGCCACCCTGTCGTGGGAGGGCTCCCGGGAGAGGCAGCGGAAGTGGCTCATGGAGGCGGGCCTCCAGACGCCGAAGGTCTTCCTGCCCAAGGAGGTCAAGTCCAAGGTCTTCGTGAAGTTCTCCGGCGCCCGGGGGGGCCGGGGCTACTTCACCGCCAAGAGCCCCAAGGAGGTCCTGCGGGGCCTCGCGGCGGCCGGCGTCCCGCCGGAGCACGCCGAGGTCCAGGAGTTCCTCACCGGCGTCCGCTACTACGTCCACTACTTCGCCTCGCCCCTCTACGGCCGGACCGAACTGCTCTCCATGGACCGGCGCATCGAGACCGTGGACGAGGGGCTCCGGAACTGGCCCGACCCGCCGGAGATGGAATTCACGGTCTCCGGGAACCTGCCGGTCGTGGTCCGGGAGAAGTTCCTCCGGGACCTGGTGGCGGCGGGCCAGAAGGTGGCGGCCTCGGCCAAGATTCTCTTCGCCCCGGGCCTCATCGGCCCCTTCTGCCTCGAGTCCATCTACCACCCCGACCGGGGGTTCACCTTCTTCGAAATCAGCGCGCGCATCGTGGCGGGGACCAACCTCTACCCCACGGGCTCGCCCTACTCGGCCTTCACCTGGGACGAGCCCATGTCCACCGGGAGGAGGCTGGCGCGGGAAGTGAAAATCGCGTTCCAGAAGAGGCGGCTCGGGGAACTGGTGGCGTAGGGCAGCGTTGAGCGGGATGCCTCGCGCTACTCCTTCCCGTCGAATTGCGTGAGTTTCATCTGCCGCCTCATGCACTTCTCCCCCGGCACCTCCACCGGGTATTCGCCGGTGAGGCACCCCGTGCAGAGTTTGTCCGGCCCCATCCCCACCGCCTTGCTGAGCGCCTTGAGGCTCAGGTATCCGAGGGTGTCGGCGTTCAGCGCGACCCGCGTCTCCTCCACGCTCTTCCTCGCCGCAATCAGCTCCTCCCGGCTCTTCATGTCCACCCCGAGGTAGCAGGGCGCGACGAGGGGCGGGCTCCCGACCCGGAAGTGGACCTCCCTCGCCCCCTTGGAGCGGAGGGTGTCCACGATGCGGCGCGAGGTGGTCCCCCGCACGATGGAGTCGTCCACCAGGACCACCTTCCGGTCCTTCAGGTTGGGCCCCACCGCGTTCAACTTCAGCCTCACCGAGAGGTCCCGCAAGGAGGGCTCGGGCATGATGAAGGTGCGGCCGATGTAGCGGTTCTTGATGAGCGTCTCCTGGTAAGGGAGCCCGGATTTCCGGGAGTAGCCGAGGGCCTGGGTGATGCCCGAGTCGGGGACCGGGGAGGCGACATCGGCCCCCACCGGGTGCTCCTCGGCCAGCAGTTCGCCGATGCGGAGCCGGGCGTCGTAGACCAGCCGGCCGTCCAGAATCGAGTCGGGGCGGGCGAGGTAGATGTATTCGAAGACGCAGTGGGCGGTGGTCCCGGCCCGGACGAGGCGGACCGACTCCATCGCCCCGTCGTGGAAGTGGAGGACCTCCCCGGGCTTCACGTCCCGGACGAACTTGCCCCCGAGGGTGTCCACCGCCGCGCTCTCCGACGCGACGACCCAGCCACCCTCCACCTCCCCGAGGCAGAGAGGCCGGATGCCGAGGGGGTCGCGGACCGCGACCAGTTGGCCGTTGAGGAGAATCACCAGCGAGTAGGCTCCCTGGATGCGCCGCACCACCTCCCGGAGCGCCTCGACGAGGTCGCCGTGGGAGGCGAGTTCCCGGGCGAGGAGGTGGGCGATGACCTCGGTGTCGGTGGTCGAGGTGAAGACCGCGCCCCCCTTCTCGAGTTCGGCCCGGAGGTCGGCGTAGTTGACGAGGTTCCCGTTGTGGGCGACGGCCAGCGTGCCCCCGGCGAAGGTGATGACGAAGGGCTGGCAGTTCTCGATGCGGGAGGAGCCGGTGGTGGAGTAGCGGACGTGGCCGATGCCCACCGCGCCGTCCAGTTCCTTCAGCGACTCGGGCGACACTGCGGTCGGGACCATCCCCATCCCCTTCCGGACCCGGCTCTCCCCGTTGTGGGCCACCACGATGCCGGCCGACTCCTGCCCCCGGTGCTGGAGGGCGTAGAGGGCGTAGTAGAGGGCGTGGGCGGCCCGGTGGCTCTCCGGGGGATTCGTGAGCGCGATGCCCGCGATTCCGCACATCGCTCACCGTGGAGCCTATCGGGAGAAAAATGCTCTCCAGAGGCCACGTCGGGGGAATCTTGAAGAATCTCCAACCCCACCCGGTTTCACTTGCCGCGCGCGAATTTCAGGGCCGTCGGCAGGAGGGCCAGTTTCGAGACGCCCGACTTCCGGGGGTCGAAGAAGTTCTTCGTGAGCATCCGGGCGGTCCCGAGCCGCTCCGGGGTGTAGGGGTAGAACCAGGGGCGGGTGGCCATCCGGGCCGCGGCGCGCCCCATGAGCCCCCCGGGCTCGTTGATGTGGAGGGGCTGGGTGAACTCCCGGAGCCCCCAGGCGGAGTGGGAGACGCCAAGGCCAGACTCCTTGAATCCCTGCCAGGGGGTCTCCACCGCCCCGTAGGTGTAGGCGTGGTCGTTGACGGTGACGGTCCCCGCCTCGATGCGCTCCGCCACCCTCCGGGCGCGCTTGAGGTCGGAGCCCCAGACCGAGGCGGTGAGGCCGTAGACGGTGTCGTTCGCCAGGGCGACCGCCTCCTCCTCGGTCTGGAACTTCATCACCGGCAGGACCGGCCCGAAGGTCTCCTCCCGCATGACCTTCATCTGGTGGTTGACCTTCACCAGGACGGTGGGCTCGTAGTAGAACCCGCCGAGGTCCTCCCGGTTCCTCCCCCCGGCGAGGACCTCCGCGCCCCGCTTCACCGCGTCGTTCACCTGCTCCTCGACGATTTGGAGTTGCCCGAGGGAGACCATCGGCCCGACCTGGGTCGCGGGGTCGGTCCAGGGGCCGAGCTTCAGCGCTTTCGTTTTCTCCACGACCCGCTTCACGAACTCGTCGTAGAGCGACTCGTGGACGTAGGCCCGCTCGACCGAGGCGCACACCTGCCCGCAGTTGGTGAAGGCGCCCCAGACCGCGCCGTTGGCCGCCGCTTCGGGGTCGGTCCCCTCCAGGACCACCATCGGGTCCTTGCCCCCGAGTTCAAGGACCGAGGGGACGATGTTCGCGGAGCACCGCTTCAGGACCTCCTGCCCCACCGCGGTGGAGCCGGTGAAGACCACCTTCCGGACCGGGGGCTTGAACAGCGTGTCCCCCACGTCCCGGCCCGACGCGAGGACCAGCTCCACGGTCCCGGGGGGGAGCCCCGCGGCCTGGAAGAGTTCCTTGATTTTCCTCCCGACCAGCACGACCTCGGTGGCGGGCTTGAAAACCACGGTGTTCCCAGCCAGGAGGGCGAAGAGGATGCCGCTCATCGGGATGGCGAAGGGGTAGTTCCACGGCGAGATGACCGCCACCACGCCGTAGGGCTTGCGGACAATCGTGGACTTCTTGAACGCCCGGAAGAGCAGGGACATCCGGACGGGCTCCTCCCGGAGAATCTTCGGGCCCTTCTTGGTGTAGTAGTCGAGGAGGTTCGCTACGGTCATGACGTCGTGGAGCACCGCCTCGAACTTCGGCTTCCCCATCTCGGTGCAGATGGTCTCCGCAATCTCGTCGGTCCGGTCCACGAGGGCCGCCTGGACCGACTTGAGGAGGGCGGCCCGCTCCCCGACGCTCCTGGCGCTCCACGCCGGGAACGCCTCCGCCGCCCGCCGGACCGCCACCTCGATTTCCCGGGGGGTCATCAGGGGGACCTCGCCCAGTTTCTGCAGGGTGGCGGGGTTCACCGAGACCGCCACCTTCCGCTCCCCCTGGGTCAGGACCGCCTGGAGGGACATCGTGGGCCTAGGGGGCCGGGGTCAAAAAGGGTATCGGCGGAGAGGGGGTTCGCGGGAACCGCCTCGACTCTCGCGTTTCGCGGTGGAACGGGTTAAGTTCAGGGCGGTTTGGAAGGGGGGAGGGGGCGGGCCCCGGCGGGTTCGCCTCCGCCGCCCTTCCAGGGCAGGGCCCGTGGTCTAGCGGTTATGACGGCGCTCTCACACAGCGCAGTTCCCCGGTTCGAATCCGGGCGGGCCCATACGAATATTCTTATTGGCCGGGCCACTTAGCTCAGCAGCACCCGTCCGGTCTCCTCGAGGGTGTCGAGCCGGTTCATCTTGACCATGGCGTCGGAGACCGTGTAGAGGACCTCCCCGATATAGAGGGCGCGGCGCACGGTCGTGTCCGACCCGCCGGGGTAGATGCCGTACTCCAGGCTCGCGTTCTCCGCGTGGGTCACCCGGCCCCGGAACTCGAACCCGCGCTCCGGGCTCACGTTCCAGACGTAGGCCCCCTGGAACGTGAAGCGGCCGTAGGCGGGCGGCGAGGACGTCGAGGCGCGGGCCTCCCCGCCGGCCTGGGCCAGGTGGACCGGGAGCACCAGCAGTCCCCGGGCCCGGCTGAAGAGGAGCGCCTTGGGGTCCCGGAGGACCTCCGAGTCGGTCCCGCGGTCGCCGACGACGACCTTCGCCTGCTCCACGGGGTGGGAGACATTGGAGACGTCGAACAGCGAGAGTTTCAGCCCGAGGTACCAGGCGAAGTTTCCGGTGTCGGCCTCCACCGCGTCCTTCCCGATGCCCAGCAGGTGGGTCTCGTCGAAGGGCTGGAGGTAGTCCGAATATCCCGGAATCTTCAGCGACCCCAGCACCGCGGGGTTCCGCGGGTCCCGGAGGTCGATGGCGAAGAACGGGTCCACCTTCTGGAAGGTCACCAGGTAGGCCCGGTCGCCGAGGAAGCGGGCCGAGTAGATGCGCTCCCCGGGGGCAAGACCCTCGAGGCGGCCGACGACCTTCAGGTCGCCGTCGAGCACGTAGAGGTTGCTGCGGGAGGTGCCCGACCAGACCTCCCCCGCGGTCGTCGCGACACGGAGGTAGCCGCCCTGCGGGTCCATCGAGAAGCGGTTCAGGAGGCGGCCCGGGACCGAGCCGGTCGCCACGGGGCGGATGTCGCCGTTCCCGATGGCGATTTTGTGGAGGGTCGTCCGCTGCTCGAACTCCGGGGGCACGGGGGGGGTGTCGGAGCGCCGGACGCCGGCCATGGGCAGGATGGTCACGGGCCACTCCACCGAGGCGACGTAGATGCTGTCGGGGGAGACGTACATCACCTGGGCCGACCCCATGAGGAAGGTCTCCCGGCGCACCTCGCCCCCCCGGAGGTCGACCGCGAGGACGGTGGTGAAGCGGTCCACCGGGCCGCTGCGGTTGAAGTGGGTGATATCGGAGGGGGCCGTGGCGTAGGCCTTGCCGTCCACGGCGAGCCGGGGCAGCAGGACCCTCTCGCCGAGCCACCGGACCGGGTCGTTGACCACCGCGTAGACGAGGTTCCCGATGAGCCGGGAGTCGAAGTGGGAGCCGTTCAGGGTCACGTTCTGGCGGAGCACGGGCCTCTCCCGGGCCGCGATGCTGTAGACCTTCACGTAGGCCCGCGGGGTCCCGTAGAAGATGGGGTAAGCGAAGGAAGAGGCCACCCGCGGCGCCCCTGCCACGGCCCCCCCGGCGCTCTGGGCGGGGAGGGGCACCGGCTCCGGCCACGGGCCCGGAACCGACTCCTCCCCGAGGACGGCCAGCCAGTCCCCCTGGACGAAGATTCCGCGGACCTGACCGCCCGGCTCGACCCGCGAGAGCAACCGGGCCGACTCCGGCGGGTAGGCGGAGAGGATGGAGACCTTCCCGCCCGAGACGACGTAGAGGTTCTTCCCGTCGCTCTTCACGATGTCCGCCTCGTCCACTCCCGGGACCTGGATGTTGGTCGTGGAGTAGTCGGGGGCCCCCGACTCGGCAGCCGTCCGGGGGGCCGCCAGGGGCACCGGAGCCCCGAGGCCGGTGACCGCCCCGCCGACCGCGCCGGTGTTCTCCTCGGACTGCCCCAGGAACTCCGTGAGCTCCTGCTCGGAGGCGAACTTGGCGGGGCCCGGGACCTCCGTCTTTCCGGCGGGCGGGGGCAGGAGCAGGAGGCCCGCGGCGGCGACCGCCAGGGCGAGGACGCCGACGAGGGTAGATTTGTTCATCGTTCCCTCCACGGGCGGCTGCGGAAAAAAGGGTTTGGTAGGCTACGAATCGGTTCGGAGTTATCCATGTAAATCGTCAATTATAACTCCCCCAGTGCAAAGGCCGCGCACCGGGTGCAGGGGAAGCGACGGAACGTTTCGCACCTATGGAAAGGGGTATATCCCCCGCCTCCCCATGCGCGGGATGGAGGGCGCGACCCCCGGCCCGAAGGAGGAGAGGTTCGTCGTCGTCCCCCTCGGGAGCGATTCCAAGCGAATCGGCCAGGTCATCGGCAGCGAGGGTTGCCGTCGCATCCTCGACTCCCTGGCCGCGGAGCCGGCGTCGGCCTCGCAACTGGCCGAGAAAATGGGGGCCCCCCTCACCACCGTCCAGTATGACGTCGAGAAACTCCTGGAGGCGGGCCTCATCCGGGTGGAGCGGGTAGCGCGGACCGAGAAGATGCGGGAGATGAAAATCTACGGGCCGGTCCGGAAACTCATCGTGGTGGTTCCGGAGCGGCTGACCAGCGGCTCGCCGGCGGACATCCTGAAGAGATACCTCGGGGCCTTCCTGGGGCTCGTCCTGGCCGGCGGGCTGGTCGAGGTTCTCCCGGGGCTCACCGCCCCGAAGGCTGCCCCGCTCGCGGCTCCCAAGGCGGCGGGGGCCGCCGAGGCGGCGCTTCCCGCAGCCGCGCCCGCTCCCGCCGCCCCGGTCTCCACTGCCCTCCCGCCGGAGCCCCACTACGGCCTCTGGCTGGTGGCGGGAGGGGCCCTGGCGCTGGCGCTCCTCGGGCTCGCCGGGTGGGTCCTGAAAAGAAAGAAAACGTAATGCGCCCTTCCCGCCATCACAGGGGATGGCCGACCCGGACGGGCAGCAGTTCATTCACTTCTCCTTCTACCGCGCCGACCCCGCCTGGCGGCGGCTGCCGGCGAAGGAGCGGGAGGCGCACAAGCGCGAGTTCGTCGCGGCCGTCGAGGAGTTCACGCCCCGCGTGAAGGCGCTCAGCTACTCGACGACCGGCCTCCGCGCCGACTGCGACTTCCTGCTCTGGAGGTTCGCCTCCTCCCTCGACGACCTCCAGGCCCACGCCGCGGCCCTCCGGAAAACAGGCCTCGGGCGGTGGCTGGAGATGGCGCACGGCTTCCTCTCGATGGCCCGCCCCTCCCCCTATGTGGCGGACCACCGGCACCCGGGCCAGGAGGGGACGAAGTCGAGGGTCGAGCCCGAAGGACGCAAATACCTCTTCGTCTATCCATTCGTCAAGACGACCGAGTGGTATCAACTGCCCGCGGCGGAGCGGATGCGGATGATGAAGGAGCACATCGAAATGGGCCACAAGTATCCGAGCGTGAAGAACAACACCTCCTACTCCTTCGGCCTCGACGACCCGGAGTTCATGGTGGCGTTCGAGACCGAGAACCCCGCCGACTTCCTCGCGCTGGTGGAGGAGATGCGGAGCCTGGAGACGCGGAAATACACCCTGCGGGACACCCCCATCATCGCCTGCGTCAAGAAGGGGCTGAGGGAGTGCTTGGAGGATTTGGGGTAAACTCACCCGGAGACGAACCGGTTCCCCTCCACGTAGAACCTCAACTTCCGCTTCAAATCGCGGCTCACCCCGATGCGGTGCGACCTCGCCACCGGCCCCATCGGCTCCCCGCGCGCCACCACCACCGGGCTCCGGGGGTCGGTCACGTCGAGCCCGTGGTGGGCCCGGGTGATGGAGAGGGCGCGGGTCATCCGGCCCGGGCCGCGCGCCAAATCCCGGCCATCAACCCCCCGCCGTTTCGCCATCAACTCGACGCCGACCCGCGGCTCCACCGCCCGGACGAGGACCGCCGACGGCCCCCGGGGCCAGCCGGTGACCACGTTGAAGAGCCACTGGTTGTGGACCATATAGATGAAGGCGCGGCCCGGCGGGCCCCACATCGGCTCGCTCAGCGGGGTCCTCCGCCGGGCTCGGGACGCCGGGTCCCCCGTCCCGTAGTAGGCCTCGGTCTCGACTATCGCTCCGGCCGCGACGCCCTCGGGGGAGCGGTGGACGAGGAGGTGGCCCAGGAGTTCCCGGGCCACTGGCGCCGGGTCGCGCGCGAAGAAGGAGCGGGGGAGGGGCGCAGGAGGCATAGAAGAGGCGACGGGGGCAGAAAATTAAGCCTACCGCTACTGATTTTATGGTGAGCGTCACATTATGTTCTATTTAAACACATAGTTGTTCTATTAAGTTAATAGAACGGTGGCTTTTTAACTGAAGTGGTCCAGGTCTTAGAGAGAATGATCAGGAAAGGGCGTAGCCTGTCTGTCCTAAAGCAAGGACAAGGAGGACGAAAGAAGGGAGGCCTCAAGCATCAGACGCGAGACCGTATCAGAGAATTCCTTCGACGGAAGAAGAGCGAGAGACCCGAAGGATACGGGCCTTCGGAGATTGCCAAATTGTTTGACGTCGGAAAGACTGCAGCAGTCACACACTTGCAAAACCTTGTCGACGCGGGCTGTGCCGAAAGAGATGAGAAGCGCGGGCTTTACAAGTGGAAGGAGTTTTCCCTGGAAGACGCACCTGCGATTCTACGGAATATTGCTAAAGCAAGAACGCCGCCCGAAGGAACTCCCGAATCAATTCTCGTCCAATTGACGGAACGGAACCTTATCCAGAAATCCGAGAAGCAGCGGTATGAGTTGCTTCACGCCGGTTTCGTGGTTGCTGGTCTATGTATGCTCTGTAAGGAGGAACTTGGCCAAGGATTGCTTGCCCACGGAAACGTATGGATGGGTGGGATTTTGGTCCATCCCCGGTGTCTCGCTACGGATCTGGACTCCTTCATTCCCGATCCGCCGGGAGATGCGGAATGGTGCGCTCTTTGCGGCCTCCCTCTCACGCTGGAGGCCTACCTTCACTTGGTGGCCTCGGATGAGGTGGTGGATGAGGAGCTGGAAACGGGGTGGGGCGGGTCCAAGCAAGATGAGGAGATGCCCGCCAGGAGCCATGGGAAAAGATCTCCAAAAGATGCGGAGCGGGTCCGCAATGCCCGCCTTGCGTTTTATCGCCTGGCCCTGCCTATCGGCGAAGCATACTCGTATGTCACATCGGTTTGGGCTGCCCGTGATGCCATCCCCTCTATGTCATTCCACGGCGAGGGGATGTCCTCGATGGTCGTCAGAGCAGATGGCAAACTCTACCATCCGTATTGTTTCTCGTTCATTCAGGGTGATGCAGTCCTCGATCCCGCAAAGTTAAGAGAGGGGAAGGGGCCTTGATGACCCACAGCACCACAAAGCCTTGGTTTCTCCGCTCGAAGCGTCATACAAATCCGAGCGGCGGAGTCTGGTGGTGGTATTCCGTCGCGCCCCATCAGGTCGAATCGAACCAGAAGTTGACTCTGCGCCTTGACGACTTCTACTCGGATGGAGAAGGCGCTATTGACTTGGACCTGAACGAATGGCGCGGCAAACTCCGCTCGGCGAGCCGGGACCGTTCCGGGAAAATCCACATCAACGTCAAACGGAAGGAGGGGCGACTGGTGTTGGTTTTCGGGAATGCTACGGATGGGGAGTTCGACGCCACGACAGTAGTGCGGCCGGTTGCGCCGGACAAAAAACAGCACGAAACCGTTGGTTCCTCTGTGGATGGGCCTAACCGGGTGTGCGTTCTCGTGGACGGGTCCAACATCTACCATGCCCAACAGAATCTTGGCTGGTGGGTTGACTGGGGTAGGTTCCGAGATTGGGTCTCCGCCAACGAGGGGCGTCCAAACATCTCAGCGCACTATTTCGATGGCTTCTTGGGTGGCTTGGATTGGAAGTTTCCCTTCCTACAAAAACTGCCCGAGTTGGGATACTCACCCCACACAAAGCCTGTCAAGTTCATTGCAAATGGCAATGGGAAAGCCAAGCCGAAATGCAATTTCGACGTGGAGATGACCTTGTGCGCGTTGGACGAGGCTCCATATTCCGATACGTTCTACTTGGTAACGGGTGACAGCGATCTCGCCCCGTTGGTCGTCCGCCTCAAGAGCCTTGACAAAAAAGTCGTTGTGGTATCCGGCAAGAACCAACTGTCCCATGAACTCGCCTCATCAGCGGACGGCGTAATCCATCTTGAAGATTTGAAAAGTGCGGTGCGTCGAGAACCGCACCGCTTCAGATAGGAGCCCCAAATGCGCTTTGACGAGGACGACGACCTCAGCATCTCCGACGCGGCCACTCTCCACGACCTCCTCGAAATCAAGGGGGAGGCGCGCCACCTCCGCGCCGAGAACGAGCAACTGAAGGGTTACCTCCGCCAGCTGCCCCGGTATTTTGACCATTGGCCCTTCGACTTCTCCAGTTCCACGACGTGCTGCCTGGCGGGGCTCTTTTTCGGCCTCGTCCTGCTCCTGATTCCGGCGGCCGTGGCCAAGTACTTTGTAATTGACGCCTACTGGCTCTACTTCTGGTATGCGCTCGCGGTGGCGTGGTTCGTGGCGGTTCCTCTGACTTTCGCGGCGGCCGGAGCCCTCCTGAGCGGGAAGGTCGAGGAGGCGGTGAACTTTGAACCGGAGGTCCCGGCGGATGCCGCACAGGCGGGAGGGACCAGCAAAGGCGATGCGGGAGGCGTCCCAAGAGAGGTGGTCGAAGGGTCGGGCACCCCGGAACCCGGTGGCGCGGCCCAGGCAGGCAAAATCATTGCCGCGATCAGACAATTCAAACCGGCCCGCAGATACCGGCAGGAGGCCGAGTATCGGGCGGAACTTGTGGGCTTCCTCAAGCACAAGTTTCCAAATCGGCCCGTGGCCATCGAAGAGCAGATTGGTTCCTCACGGCCGGATATCACCATGAGCGACGTGGCCATCGAAGTCAAAGGCCCCACGGATAGCAACGCGCTCAGGACCGTCGCGGATAAGTGCCTCCGGTACTCGCACCACTACCAAAAACTGGTCGTCGTGCTGTTCACCATCGTCGCCACGGACGACTATGTGTCCGAGTGGTCCGGCGGGATGAAACTTCACTTCCCAAACGTCGAGGTCATTGCATGGCCCTGAGCGCGGGGGGCGGCCCTACTCTTCCGCGAGCCTCTTGAGCCCTTCCACCGTCCGGCATCCGGTCCCGTCCAGCGACTCCCGCAGCCGGTTCCTCCACTCGGGGGCCACCCTCACCCCCGACTTTTCCAGCCGCCCCCTCAGCCGCGCCGCCAGCGCCCGCCCTTCGCGGTCGAAGTCGGTCAGGAGGACGACGGTCCGGCAGCGCCCGGCGACGGCGTCCACGAAGTCGGCGCGGCCCATGCGGCTCCCGGAGGCGAGGAGGACGGGGCCCGCATACCCAAGGGCCCGGAGGGCGGCCCGGTCGCGGGGCCCCTCCACTACCACAGCGTCCACCTCCCCGGCCATCTCCTCAAAGAGTTCGGACAGGCTCCGGCCCAACTCCGAGGTCTCTCTCTTCATTCGGGCTCCTCCGATTTCTTCAACGCCTCCCGCAAAAACGTGACCGACTCCTCCAGCCCGCCCCGGCTCTCGACGACCCAGAGCCCCACCTTCGCTTCCCGCAGGGCGGGCAGGACCTTGTCCCAGGGAATCTCCCCCTTCCCGGGAACGAGGTGGAGGTCCTCCCTTCCGCGGTTGTCGTGCAAATGGGCGAGGGCCACCTTGTCCCCGAAGGTCCGGAGGAGGTCCCGGAGGGTGGCCTTCGTCCCGCCGTGGGACCGGGCGATGTAGTAGTGGCCGATGTCGAGAGCGAGGCCCGCGCCCCCGTCGTCGAGGAGCCGCTCCAGGTCCTTCTCGCCGGCCCCCGGGCCCCGGTCGGGGTTCTCGACGAGGAGGAGTTTGCCAGCACTCTTCGAGAGTTGCTTCAGGGGCTCCAAGGAGTCCTCCAACTCCCCTTCGGGCGACGGGTGGACGATGAGGCAGGCGGCCTTCAGGGGGCCGGCCGCCTTCGCCCACGCCTGCAGGAGCCCGAGGGACGGCTCCGCCACCCGGGGGTCGGGGTGGCCCGGGTCGAGGTGGAGGTGGGGCGCGTGGAGCCCGAGGGAGAGGCCCGCGCCCTCCGCCGCCTCCCGCAGGGCCCGGTGGGCCGCCCGCGTCCACGGCACGGGGTCGGCGTTCAGGTTGACCTCGACGTGGGCGAGGCGCAGCGGGGCGAGGGCGGCGAGCCGTCCCGCCACCGGCGCCTCGCCTGGGAAAGAGAGGGTGCTGGCGCCCAACCGCGGCGGTTCCATCTCGTGAGATGAAGAGTAGGGTTTAACCTATCTCGCCATCTTCTGCGATGGCCCACCTCCGGTTTGGCGGCGCCGACACCGCGGACCTCGTCGAGCGGTTCGGGTCCCCGCTCTATGTCTACGATGCCGGCCGCATCCGCGCCAACTTCCGCGCCTACCGCCGCGCCTTTCCGAAGGCCGACCTCTACTACGCCGCCAAGGCCAACACCAACCTGGCGATTCTGCGCCTCCTCGCCCGGGAGGGCGCGGGGGCCGACGTCTTCTCCGGCGGCGAGCTCGCCCTCGCGCTGAAGGCGGGAATCCCCGCCCGGAAACTCCTCTTCAACGGCTTCTCGAAGACCGACGAAGAACTCGAACTCGCCGCCCGGAAGGGGGTCGCGGTATCGTGCGACTCCCTCGCCGAACTCGACGCCCTCGACCGGGTGGCGCGCGCCGCCGGGGCGGAGGTCCCGGTGGCCTTCCGGGTGAACCCCGCCATCTCGCCCCGAACCCACCCAAAGATTGCCACCGGCCTGAAGTCCTCCCATTTCGGCATCCCCCACAAACAGGTCCCGGAGGCCTACAAGGAGGCGAGCCGGCGCCTCGGGGTCCGCCCCGCGGGCATCCACTGCCACATCGGGTCGCAGATTCTCGACACGCGCCCGTTCGCCGAGGCGGCCCACCGGGTGATGGAGCTGGCGGCCCGGGTGAACTCCTTCGTCGATTTCGACTTCGTGGACCTCGGGGGCGGCCTCGGGGTCCCCTACCGGCCCGGGCAGAGGGCCCCGCGGCCCAAGGACCTCGCCCGGGAGGTTTGGCCCATTTTCGACCACTGGTGCGACGTGATTGGCATCTCGCCGCGCCTCATCCTGGAGCCGGGGCGCTCCATCGTGGCCGACGCGGGGCTCCTCCTGGCGCGGGTCACGGCGGTCAAGGAGCGGTGGGTCGGCGCGGACGCGGGGTTCAACCTCCTCGTCCGGCCCGCCATGTATGATGCTTACCACGAGGTCGCGCTGGCGAACCGGTGGGGCGAGAAGCCCCGCGGCCGCTGGACCGTGGTGGGCCCCATCTGCGAGACCGGCGACGTCCTGGCGCGCGACCGGCCCCTGCCGGAGCCCCGCCGGGGGGACATCGTCGCGCTCTTCACCGCGGGGGCCTACGGCTTCTCGATGTCCTCGCAATACAACTCGCGCCCCCGGTGCGCCGAGGTGATGGTGGAGCGCGGCCGCGCCAAAGAGGTCCGGCGGGCGGAGAGCCTGGGCGACCTGGTCCGGACCCAGCGCTGAGACAAATCCAAAACCCGAAATTCTGACCTACCCCGGCCTGAAGGCCGGGGGGTCATGACG
>CAZANW010000031.1:0-23129 GCA_964486625.1 uncultured Halobacteria archaeon | reverse complement strand
CCTGAACGACTTCACGTCATGACCCCCCGGCCTTCAGGCCGGGGTAGGTCAGAGCCTCAGGTCGCTCGGCTCCACGAACCCCCCGAAGAGCCAGCGCCACGCGAGCAGGAGGAGGAGCATCCAGAGGAGCGCCCCCGCCACGGTCGCCGCGAGGGGGAGGCGCGACCAGGGCTCGTGGGACCTCCGCTTCCCCTCCCAGAGGGCGAGGAGGGCGGCCGGGGCGACCACGAGCCCCTCCACGGCGGCCTGCCCCTCCAGCAGCATGAGGCCGAAGCCCGCCCCGAGGAGGGGGGCCAGGAGCCACGGGAGGCGCTCCTCCCCCGGGTCGAGCCTCTGGGGGCGGAGGAACTGGAGCCAGAGGCCCGCCGCGAAGAGCCCCGCGAGGCCGGCGTAGAGCAGTTTGTGGCCCAGAATCTCGTCGTAGAAGTAGACGAGGCCGTAGGCGGGGACCGGGTCGGGCCCCTCGTGGGGGTGGCCCCCGTAGCCCAGCACCCCGTAGCCGTAGCCCAGGAAGCGGTCCATGGCGTTGTGGACGTCGTTGGCGGCGGCGTTGACGCCGTAGCCAAGGAAGAAGAGGGCGAAGGAGAGGAGGGCCAGCCCCTTCAGGGCCAGGGGAAGGGGACCGGCGGGCTTCAGGGAGCGGTAGAGGCCGTAGAAGAGCACCGAGAAGAGGGGGACCGCCACCGCCATGTCGAGGAGGTCGGCCCCCTGGAGGCCGGGGCCCACCACGACCCCTTGGAGGGGACGGGCCGCCGCCTCCTTGGCCACGAAGGCGAGGACGAGGAGGAGCAGCCAGCGGAGGACCGGGGAGCGAGGGAGGAGGGAGCGGCGGGCCATGGAGGTAGAGGGCGGTGCTCCTTAAAAACCGGTCTCGCGCTCCACGGCTTCCTTCTCCGCCCCGTCTATATGCCCACCGCCACCATGCGGCAACCTACGCCTGAGGAGGCGACGAGATACCCATCCGCGGACAGACCGGGGGGCCATCGCTTCATATCATTTCTCTGTCGCCTCATCGCGCAGCGAGGAGGCGAGGCGCACCGCAGGTGCGCCCGATTCTTCTACGCCCGCGCCGACGCTGGAGGCGCGGGCGCGGCGAGGAGCGAGCCGCGGGCCTTCAGAACACCCCAATCTTCGCCAGCACTTCCTCCGCCTTGTTCTCGGGGGCGAGGCGGACGATGGCCTTCTTCTGCCCCTTCGGGTTGATCAGGGTCCGGACCTTGACCACCTTGACCCCGAACCGCTTCTCCACCTCCCTCCGGACCTCGGTCCGGGTGGCCCGCCGCTCCACGATGAACTGGAGGGCGTTCTCCTGCTCCGCCTGGATGGAGGCGCGCTCGGTCATCACCGGGTGGATGAGGGCGGGGCTCACGGCGCACCCCGCCCGCCGTCGCGCTCCGCGAGCCTCCGGAGCGCCGAGCGGGTGTAGACCGTGAGGCGCCCGGGGTGGCCCCCGGGGGCGAGGAGTTCGGTCCGGAGCCCCTCCACGGTGACCACCTCCACCCCGGGGAGGTTCCGGGCCCCCCGAAGGGCCCCCGCCTTGGAGACCACGAAGAGGAGCGACCTCCGCTTCTTCATCTTCCGGCCCCGCCTCTTCCCCTTCCCGGCCCGGACCTTCCGGACCGAGGCGCGCTCCACGTCGGGCCAGAGGCCCGCCGCCTCCAGGAACTTCCGGACCTCCGCCACTTTGTCCAGGGCCTCCAGTTCGTCGTCGGCCACCAGGGGGAGGCGGGCGTCGAACCGGTGGCCCCGGGCCTTCGCCGTCTCCGCGCTCGCGGTGGCGGCCAACGCGGACCGCAGGGCCGCCTTCCGCTCCTTCCGGTTCATCTTCCGGCCCCACCTCTTCTCGGGCTCCGGGCCGTGGGCCATGCGGCCCCCCACGGTGTTGGGGGCGAGCCGGCCGCGGCCCCGCTCGTCCCGGGGGGTCCGGGCCATGCCCCGGTCCACCCCCCACGACTCGGCGCTGGTGGCGGTCCCCGACTCCTTCGTGGGGCCGTAGGGCTGGCGCCGGTTGGCCCGGGCCGCCTCGATGGCCTGGCGAATGAGGTCGGCCCGGACGGGGGCCTCGAAAAACGGGGGCAACTCCACCTCGGGGCCGGGAGTCCCGTCGGGCTGGAGAACCGGGACCTTCGTCACGGCTTCTTCTCCTTGGCTTCCGCCTTTGGCGGGGCCTTCCCCTTCGCCTCGGGCTTCGCCGCCTTCTCGCCCTTCTCCGGGACCTTCGGCGTTGGGGCGGTGGAACCGGGGCGAGTCGAGGGGCGGACCCCCTGCGGGGAGGAGAGGCTCACCGATGTGACCGGGGGCGGGCCTGGGGACTTGGCGGGCCGCAGGGCGGGCCGGAGCCGGACCAGCCGCTTCCGGGGCCCCGGGACCGAGCCCTCGACCAGGAGGGCGTCGCCCCGGACCACCCCGTAGCGGACGAAGCCGCCGGCGGGGGTCGCGCCCGCGCCCCCGGGGAGAATCTTCAGGAGCCGCTTCCGGTATTCGGTCCGCTGCTGGTAGCCCACCTGGCCCAGCTGGGGAACCCGCCACGAGACGTGGGAGGGGTGCCAGGGCCCCAGAGAGCCCACGTGGCGGCTCCGGCTGGAGCGCGCCGCCTTGTCGGGCTGCATCATGACCCCCCACCGCTTCACCGGCCCCTGGGTCCCCTTCCCCTTGGTCACCGCCGACACGTCGAGATACTCCCCCTCGACCAAGGCGTCGCCGACCTTCAGCTCCTTCCCGACCAGCCCTTTGGCGTGGGCGAGGGCCTCCGGGAACGGCCCGCCGACCGCCACCTCGAACGTGTCGGCCTCCTTGGCGGGGACTCCGGTGACCTTCCCGGGCTGGGTGGCCACCACGAGGCGGACCTCCGTGCCGTCGCCGTTCGATGCGGGGGCGCGGCCGTATGCGGTGGGCTGGTAGGTCCGGACACCGAGGACCTTCAGGGGGGGAGCCTCCAGGACGGTGGCCGGGACCGGAATCTCCTGCCCCTGGGTGAGGCTGTGGGGGACGTCGTCCATCATGTGGGCGTGGGTCATGCCCGCCTTGTAGGCGGCGAAGCCGAGGACCCGGACCTTGTCGGAAGAAGGCCAGTGGCGGACCCGGGCGAAGGACCGCCGGGCGCGCTTCCGGGGGCTGAACGCGAGAGAGCCGCGCCTCGGGCGGGAGCGCTGCGCCATCTACCCCCTCCGGGCGCTGTTCAGGACGGCGAGGGTCGCCCAGAGCGCCTCCTCGACCCGGACCGTGGCCGTCCCCTGGTTCTCCAGAGTGGCGACGAGCGGCCCGAACTCCTCGGGGCGGCGGCCCGCCTCGGACAGCGTCTCGGGGAGGCCCCGGTCGGGGGCTCCGAACACGACTCCAAGATTCGCCATGGGGGGGAGGGTTCCCGCCCCGTTATAAGGTTGTCCGCGCCGCGAGGTCAGGAGCAGGGGCCCCCTCCACCCCTCCAGGGCCGCGACGAGGCCGGGGACCTCCCGCACCCGGTAGCCCCAGTAGGTCCCGGGAGGCGGTTCCGAGGGGGCCACGACGAGGGGCCCGGTGGAGACGACCCGGACCGTGGCGCGTCTCCCCGCCGGAAGGGGGCTCCGGGGGCGGGCCGGGACCTCCACCCCGATCTCCACCCCGTCCCGGAGGACGAACCCCTCCCGGACCTCCCCGGGCCTCAGGTCGGCGACCCACTTTCCCAGGGGGTGGTGGGGGGTCCGGAGGGGGGGCAGGACCCCCGCCTCCCGGAGTTCGGGCTGCCGGGGGAAGAGATGCTTCCGGAGGTACTGGGGGGTCTCCATGTAGCGCAGCAGGGTGGCGATGAGCCGGCCCTCGTCGGGCCTCGCCCGGTAAACCACGACCTCCGGGACCCGGAAGACCGCGAGGGCGCGGGCGGCCCACCCGACGCGAAGGCTCTTCGCCCGGAGGTCGCGGCTCTCCGAGGTGAAGGAGGAGGGAAGGAAGACGGCGGAAACTACCGGGGCTTCCATTGGAGGAGGACTCCGGGCCCCAGTTTCCGGGCCGAAATGAGGCGCAGGGGGCGCGCGCTCCGCCCCGGGAGACCTCTCCCCCCGAGGATGGAGGGGGCCCGCTCTCCGCCCACCCAGAGGGGCCCGGCGTAGGCCCGGAACTCGTCCACCAGCCCCTCCCGGAAGAGGCTGAAGAGGAGGGTGGGCCCCCCCTCGACCAGGAGCCTCCGGACCCCGCGCTCCCGGAGGAGGGCGAGGGCCAGGGGGAGGGAGACGCTCCGGGTGCCCGCGATTGCGACTTCGGCCTTCCGGGAGAGGGCCTCGATTCGCTTGCCCGGCGCGCGCCGGGAGGTGATGACCAGCCGCTCCCCGGGCCCCCGCCGGAGGAGTTCGGCGCCGGGGGGCGTCCGCGCCTGGCTGTCGACGACCACCCGCAGGGGGTTCGGAGGGCGCCCCCGGGCCACGCGGGCCCGCCGGAGGGCGGGGGAGCGGACCGCGAGGCCCGGGTCGTCGGCGAGAACGGTCCCGACCCCGACCAGGACGGCGTCCACCGAGGCGCGGAGGCGGTCCACCAGGGCCCGGTCCTCCGGCCCCGAGATGCGGAGTTGCCTGCGCTCCCGGGCGGCGACCTTCCCGTCGGCGGTGGCGGCGACGTTGACGATGACGTAGGGGCGCCGGAGGGCCATGGGAGAGGGGGGGCTTCGCGAGGAAAACCCCTTTCCCCGGGAACTCTCTCTGGCAATGGCCCCCCGCGCTCTCCCGTTGGACCCCGACGGGGCCCTCGAAGGGTTCCGCTCCCGGGGCCTCCTCCGGGACGAGAGGCTATTCCCGGACTACGACCGCGGCTCCATCGTTTCGGTGGGGCCCACGATGGCCCGGAGCCTGGGGTTCGACCTCCGCGGGGAGCGCGCGCTCGATTTCCGGGAGCGGGCGGGCCACGTCCTCCTCCTCCTGGCGGACTCCCTGAGCGTGGAGATGGCCCGGCGTCTCCTCCGGGAGGTCCCGGCCCTCCGGGAGCGGCTGGTCGCCTCGCGGGTGGTCACTTCGACCTTTCCCAGCGTCACGCCGACCGGAATCTCCTCCATCCTCTCGGGGCTCTACCCGGCGGAGCACGCCATCCCCGGATTCCACTTCCGCCTCGAGGGGGTGGAGCGGGTCATCCAGTTCTACCGGTTGAGCCCCGCGGAGCAGGAGGCCGAGGGGGGGCTGAAGGAGCTGGGCTGCGACCTGGCCTCCCTGCGGCTCGACAGCCTCGTCACCGCCGCCCCCCGCCGGGGCGTCCCGGCCCGCCTCGTGATGCCCCGAAAAATCGCGGCGAGCCTCTCCACCGACCTGCTCCGGGGGGCCCTCGGCGGAGGCGGGGCGCCCGTCCTCCCCTACGCCCGCGCCCGGGAGTGCCTGAAGGGGGTCCCGGCCGGGGCCTCGGGCTTCACCTACGTCTACTTCTCCGCCATCGACGAGTCGCTCCACCTCCGGGGGCTCCACCACCGGACCACCGAGGCGGCCTTCCGGGCCCTCGCCCAGGCCCTCGCCGGGTGGCTGGAGGAGTGGGGGGAGGAGGGGCTCCTCTTCATCACCTCCGACCACGGCCACGTGGACCTCCGCCAGCCCCGGGTCGTTGACCTCCACGACCCGGGCCTCGCACCGCTCATGGACCTGCCTCCGGGGGTCAGCGGCGGCCGGGTCGCCTTCTTCTACACCTCGGAGGTGGAAGCGCTGGAGGCGCGGCTGCGCGCCCTCGGGGGCGAGGACCTCTGGCTCCTGCGGACCGGGGAGGTGGCGGAGTTGGGCCTCCTGGGACCGGTCCCGCCCACCCGGGAAGCGCGCGCCCGCATCGGGGACCTGACCGCCATCGCCCGCGGGAGCGCCTACCTGAGATACCGCTACTCGCCCCGCACCCCGGCGAGGCCCGACGGGGCGACCCACTCCGCTCTGAGCCCGGAGGAGATGATGGTGCCGCTGCTCGTCGCGCGGGTGGGGAAGGGGTAGCCAACCGCTACCGCGCCGCCTTCCTCAGTTCCCGCTCCATCCGCATCTCGATGAGCGTGTTGAAGACCTCCTGGAGGGCCTTCGGGTCGAGGCTGTGCTCCCGGGCCCACTGCTTCGCGGCCTGGAGGACCTCCTCGATGTGCCCCTCGTCGTAGAGCTCCTTCCCGCTCTGCTTCTTCAGTTCCGCAATCTGGTCGCCGAAGGAGGTCCGGCGGGTGATGAGTTCCAGCAGTTGCCGGTCGATTCTGCGGGTCTCCTCGCGAATCTCCGGGAGGGTGGGCATGGGCGCAAACGGAGGCGGGGGCGCGGAAAAAGGTTCTCCCAGGTATGGCACGATGCGACTACGTAGGAAACGTTCACACCGGTAAACGCTGCGCGAGTCGGCTCCCGATTCGACTCACTCCCCGCTTCCCGGCCCGCGATTTGAGCGCCGGGAGGCCGGAGCGGGGATGGGTCTCGCGACGGACTCGCGCCGCGCCTCCAGGAGCCACTTCGAGACGGGCGTCGCGCTCCCGCGCTCCGTTTCCAAGCAGCGCTCCACCGCCGTCGCCACCACGACCAGTTCCTCCTCCCCCGCGGGGGCGGGGGGCGGAGGAGAGGCCATCGCCACGGCCGTCCGCATCGCCCGCTCCTTCCCCTCGGCGAAGATGGAGGCCATCTGGAGACCCTTCGCCTGCTCCATCTCCAGGACCGTCCGGACCTGCTCCGCGATGCGGTTCCGCTCCAGGAAGTCGGTGCTCAGGTCCCCCCTCCGGAAGGCCGGGTGGGCGACGACCGCCTTGCAGAGGGGGACGTTGGTCCTGACCCCCTCGACGATGTATTCGTAGAGGGCGCGCTGGAGCCGGGCCACCGCCTCGGGCCGGTCGTTGCCCCAGACCGTCAGTTTCGCAATCAACGAGTCGTAGAAGCCGGGAATCGTGTAGCCCATGTGGACCCCCGAGTCCACCCGGACCCCGACGCCCCCGGGGCTCCGGTAGGCCTGGATGGTCCCCGGGCTCGGGGCATGGGTGATGGGGTCCTCCGCCATGATGCGGCACTGGATGGCGTGGCCCCGGAGGGGGACGCCGGCCTGGCGCAGCCCGAGCCCCTCCCCGGAGGCGATGCACAACTGGGCCTTCACGATGTCCACCCCGGTGACCATCTCGGTGACCGTGTGCTCCACCTGGAGGCGGGCGTTCACCTCGTCGAAGTAGAACTTCCCGCCCGACCCGAGGAACTCCAGGGTCCCGGCGTTGACGTATCTCACCGACTTCGCCGCCTTCACCGCCATCCCGGTCAGCCGCTTCCGCGTTTCGGGGGTCAGCAGGGGGCTCGGGGCCTCCTCCATGAACTTCTGGAACCTCCGCTGGAGGGAGCACTCCCGCTCGAAGAGGTGGAGCGTGGCCCCCCTGCGGTCGGCGAGAATCTGCACTTCGATGTGGCGGGGCCGGGCCAGGAACTTCTCGACGTAGAGCGCCGGGTCGCCAAAGGCCGACTTCGCCAGGGCCCGCCCGCTCTCGAACGCCTCCTCCATCTCCTTCCGGCCGCGGACGACCCGCATCCCCTTCCCTCCGCCCCCGCCCGAGGGCTTCAGGACCACCGGCCAGCCCAGTTTCTCGGCCGCGTCCACGGCCTCCCCGGCGCTCTGCAAGGCCCCGGAACCCGGGATGACGGGGACCCCCGCCCTCGCCATCGCCTCGCGGGCCGAGAGTTTCGGCCCCACGATGTCGAGGACCCGCGCCGGGGGCCCGACGAACTTGAATCCCTTCTCCTCGCAGGCCCGGGCGAAGGCGGCGCTCTCGGCGAGAAAGCCGTAGCCCGGGTGGACCGCGTCGGCCCGGGTCCGCTCCGCGACCTCCAGAATCCGCGGAATGTTCAGGTAGGACTCCGCGGCGGGCGAAGAGCCGATGGGGTGCGCCTCGTCGGCATACTTCGTGTGGAGGGCGTTCGCGTCCGCGGTGGAGTAGACCGCCACGATCCGGAGGCCCAGTTCGCGGCAGGCGCGCATGACGCGAATCGCAATCTCGCCGCGGTTGGCGACGAGGACCTTGCGGAGGCGGGGCATCCCATCCCCACAACCTTGGAAAGTATATAGACGCCCCCGAAAAGCCCTCCCCGTGGCCCAAGTCCTGGAGCCAAAACCGAAACGCAGCAAGGCCAAAGCGCCCCCGTCTCCCGATTCCATCCCACTCCCGCCCGAGACCGTCCAGGAGCAACTCTTCTCCGCCTTCGTCGTCCCCGAGGGGTGCACTTTCGACGAGCAGACCATCGCCGCGGAGGCCGACATCTTCGTGGGCGAGGGCTCGAAGATTGCCTACGGCCTCTCGGGCCTCTCGGTCTTCTGCGGCCCCCGGACCGAGGTGGCGGGCGACGTGAGCGCCGGGGAGGACCTCCGGCTCGACACCTTGGCCCGCGTCGGCGGCGACGCCCGCGCGGGGGGCGACGTCTCCCTCGGCGAACTGGCGAAGGTCGAGGGCCGCCTCGCGGCGGCCGGGGACCTCACCCTCGGCCAGGGGGCGGCCATCGCGGGCGGGTTCGAGTCCACCGGGACGCTGACCCTCCAGAACCCCTACCCGGTCATCCTGTTCATCCTGTTCTACCTGATGACGGTCCTCGGCCTCTCGGGCAAGCAGGGGCTCGAGAAGCTGTTCGAGACGCTGGAGGCGCAGTCGAGGTCCCTCATCATCCCCCCCGGCTCCACGGTGGAGCCCGACTCCATCCGGACCCCGCGCGCCTTCCGGGCCGGCCGGGAGTGCCGCTTGCTCGGCAACATCCAGGCGGCCCGGGCCGAGGTCGGCGAGGCCACAGTGCTCGTCGGCTCGTTGCGGGCCCGGGGAAACATCCAGGTCGCCCCCGGCGCCGACATCCATGGGAGCGTGGTGTCGAAAGCGACGGTCTTCCTCGCCCCCGGCAGCCGCGTCCGGGGCTCGGTGGAGGCGAAGCGCATCCGGCTCCACAAGGAGACGAGGGTGGAGGGGAAGCTGCGGGCGACGGAAGGGGTCAGGTTCCTCGATTGACGAGGACCTTCTTGAACACCCACGGCGCCCCCGCCATCGCCACAAGTGCCAGGGCGAGGCTCGTGGCGAACGCGACCCCGGCGTGGGCCCGGCCGAGGGTGACCCCGGCGGCGTAGAGGCCGAAGACGAGCGCGAGACCGACTCCGAGTCGCAGCCCCCGCTCCCGGTGGCCCCCGGGCGGCCCCAGGGCCACCCACCTGCCCTCCGCGAGGTAGCCCAGAGGGAACCCGAGCAGCAGCCCCGCGCTCCCCGCGACGTCGGCGGTGGGCCTCCAGGCGAAGACTCCGAGGGCCGCGAGGCCGGGGAGGAGGGCAAGAACGGCCTTGGATTTGAGACTTCGAGATTGAACGAATTTCTCCAGGCGCGGCACGAGCCGCCAGTCGAGGGCCAGAATCGCCCCGGCCAGCGCGAGCCCCCCCGCCACGTCTCCGGGAAAGTGGACCCCGAGGGCGACGCGGCTCAGGGAGACCCCTGCGGTGAAGAGGAGCCCGAGGAGCAGCAGCCACCGGAGTCTCCAGCGGAGCCACACGCTTCCCCAAAAAACGCCCGCCGACTGGGCGTGGCCGCTCGGGAGGCCGAAGCCGCCCCCGGCCGGGTCGTTGAGCACCATCGAGTCGCGCCAGAGTTCCCGGGGCGGGCGGGGCGACGCGAACGCCTCCTTGGCGACCGTGCTCACCTCCGCCGAGACCAGCAGCACCATCCCGAGGCGGAACCCCTTCGATTTGTCCACGCACCAGTAGAGGAACCCCACGGCGACGATGTAGAGGGGGCCGTCGCCGAGGCGGGTCAGGAGGAGCCAGAGGGGCTCCAGGGGGCGGAGGGCATCCTGGGTTGCGGCCACGGCCCCCGGGTCGAACCACACCATCCCCTACCGACGATGGGAAAGTATAGACGCCTTCGCAAGGGTCACGGTCCATCCTCCCTCGCCGTCCGGCGCGAAGCACCGAACCCTCTATCCGAGTCCGCCGCCGGGTAGCCCCGCACCAGGGCGCTCGTCGAGTCGTTGAGCATGATGTGGAAGGGGCGGAGAAGAGGAGACCAGCCGCCACCGGGGCCCCAGAAGGAGCGCGACCGCAATTCGCCGGTCCATGGGCCTCCCCGGCATCCCGGGACGTGAACGCATCGGGCAACCTTCATATCCCCGGCCGCCCCCGGGCCCGGAATGCTTCAAAATCTGGACCGGAAAATAATCCGCGCCCTCCGGGCCGAGCCCGTCTCGGCCCGCGCCCTCGCCTCCCGGCTTGGGGTCTCCTACGGGACCCTCTGGCGGCGGGTCCGCGACCTGAAGCGCCGCCGGGCCCTCCGGGTCTCGGGCTCGGGCCGCGCCGCGCGCCTCGACATCGACCGCCGGCCCTTTCGCCTCCCGCCGGGGAAGGCGAGGGGGGTCGCCGCGAAGTTGGCCTACAAGCCGCTCGCCACCGCGGTCCTCCGGGACTGGCTCCTCGGCGAGATTCTCATGGTCGCGTTCATGAGCCGGGAGGCGGCGGCGAGAACCCTGGAGAGCGGCAAGGCCACCTTCTTCTCCCGCTCCCGGAGCCGGCTCTGGGTCAAGGGGGAGACCAGCGGCCACTTCCAAGTCGTGAAAGGGGCGAGGGTGGACTGCGACGCGGACTGCCTCCTTCTCGACGTCGAGCCCCTGGGGCCCGCGTGCCACACCCTGGAGCCCACCTGCTTCTTCCGCGAGGTCGGCCCCCGCGGGGAGTTCAAGAAGAGCCGGCGATAGTTCTTGCCCGGCCTACGTCCCGCCGGCCGGCGAGAGCGGGGACTCCCTCTCCACCCGCCGGAGGAGGTCGAGGCGCTCGGCGATGCGCTGCCTCCCCCGGGCCAGTTCAATCTCGGTGATGCGCCCCTCGCTGTAGGCCCGCTCCATCGACTGGAGGAAGCGCTCCAGCCGCTTCCGCTCCGCCTGGATGCCGTCGGGGAGCCCCCCCGCGGCGGCGGGGTGGAAGAGGGTGGCGGCGGCGGGAATCTCGCGCTGGGTCCTTCCCAGGGCCACCGCAATCTCCTCCTGGGCCCGGACGAGCTGCTTCAGGGCCACCCGCCACTCCACCAGCTCGTTCTCCAGGACCTCCCGGACCAGGGCGCGGATGCGCTCCTCCGCGTCCGGGTCGAGGGCGGGCCCCCGGCGAGGTTCCCCCATCCCCGGCCTATCGGCTCCCGATTTTATTAAAGCATCCGCATAGGGAGGCCCAAGGCGCCCCATGGCCCCCCCCTCCCCCCGCGCGATTCGGGTCGGCACCCGCTCCTCCCGCCTCGCCCTCCTCCAGACCGGACTCTTCCTGGAAGCCCTCCGCCGGGCCCGGCCCGGGGTAAAGGCCGAGGTAGTGGGAGTCCAGACCCGGGCCGACAAGTTCGCGGAGCGCTCCATCCTCGAACTGGGGACGGGGGTCTTCGTCCGGGAGCTCGACGACCGGGTCCTCACGGGTGACCTCGACGCGGCGGTCCACAGCTTGAAGGACGTCCCCACCGACCTCCCCGCGGGCCTCGCCGTCGCCGCGGTCCTGCCCCGGGGGCCCCGCCACGACCTTTTCCTGAGCCGCGCCGCCGGGCTCCGGGACCTGCCGGCGGGAGCCGTGGTCGGCACCTCGTCGGTCCGCAGGCGCGCCCAAGTCCTCCGGGAGCGGCCCGACCTCCAGGTCCGGGAGGTCCGGGGCAACATCGAGACCCGCCTGGGGTTAGTCGCCCGGGGAGACTACGGGGCCACGGTCCTCTCGGCCGCGGCCATCGAGCGGCTCTCCATCGACCCCGCCCCGCTGCGCGCGGTCCGCCTCGACCCGGGGGTCTTCGTCCCCGCCGCGGGCCAGGGGGCGGTGGCGGTGGTCGCCCGGGCCGGCTCCGAGTGGTGCGACGCGCTGGCCCCGCTGGACGACCCGGCGGCCCGCGCCGAGACCGGCCTGGAGCGGGAGGTCCTCCGGGGGCTCGGGGCGGGGTGCATCGCCCCGGTGGGGGTCTCGGCCGCGACCTCGGGCCGAACCCTCCACATCGCCGCCGAGGTCCTCTCCTCCGACGGTTCCCGGGCCGCCTCCTTCCGGGGGGAGGTGGGGGACGCCCGGAGGGTGGTGGAGGCCTTACGTGAGCAGGGAGCGGAGGAGTTGATTCATGAGGCACGCAAGGCGTAGCGGGGTCGTCACTCTCGTGGGCGCCGGCCCGGGGGCCCCCGACCTCATCACCCTCCGGGGCCTGATGGCGCTGCGGAGCGCCGACGCGGTGGTCTATGACGAACTGGTGGACCGGAGACTCCTCGACGTGGCCCCTCCGGGGGCCCTCCGCGTGGACGCCGGGAAAGGGCGGGGAAGGCGGGCGATGAGCCAGGAGCAAATCGAACGGAGGATGGTCTCCCTCGCCCGCCGCGGGTTCGCGGTGGTGCGGTTGAAGGGGGGCGACCCCTACCTTTTCGGCCGGGGAGGGGAGGAGCGGGAGTTCCTGGAGGCGCAGGGAGTCCGGTGCGCGGTGGTCCCCGGCGTCACCTCGGCCCTCGCCGCCCCCGGAGCCGCGGGAATCCCGCTGACCCACCGCGACCGGGCGAGCATGGTGGCCATCGTGACCGGCCACGAAGGGGAGCGCAAGGGGGGGCCCCCGGTGGAGTGGGACCTCCTCGCCCGCTGGCCGGGGACCCTCGTGGTGATGATGGGGGTGAAGACCCTCGGGGACTACACCCGGCGCCTCATCGAGCGCGGGAAGGACCCCAAGACCCCGGCCGCCGTCGTCGAGGAGGGGACGACGGGGGAGCAGCGGGCCACATTCGGGACCCTCGCGGAGATTGCGGCCAAGGCCCGGAGGCGGAGGGTCAAGAGCCCGGCGGTGGTCGTTATCGGGGAGGTGGCGGCGCCTTCGGGGGCTCGCCGCCCCAGGTTTTCCGGTGGGCGCCGAAGTCGGCGTCGTCCCCGGGCTTGAAAATCCAGAGGACCCCCTCCTGGCCCGCCCTCCGCCCGAAGGCGCGGTGGCCCCGCTCCACCCCCCAGGCGTACCAGAGCGGGTAGGCGAGGAAGAGGAGGAGCGCCAGGGGCCACGCCCCCGGGCCCGGTGCGGGGCCCATGGGCAGGCAGGAGTTCCACATGAAGGTGGGGCCGTCGCCGCACTGGGGGAGGAGGAGGTTCGGGACCCAGCCGAGGTAGAGGGGCACCGAGACCCCCCAGAAGAGGGCGAGGACGAGGACGGAGAGGAAGGCGAGGGCGTCCTCGTTCCGTTTCCGGAGCCGCTTCTGGTGGAGGTAGACCGCGAAGAACCCGAAGAGGGCGAGGAGCGGGGCGTCCAGCAAAAAACTCATAGCGGCAGCCACCCCCGCTCGCGATACCACTGGATGGTCTCCCAGGTCCCCTTCCGCCAGTCGTCGTAGATGAACTTGTATCCGGCTTTCTTGATTTTCTCGTTGGAGAACCAGTATTCGTGGGTGACATACTCCGCCATGGGGAGGTCGAACTTGGGGCGGATGCGCCTCCTGCGGGCCGACTCCTCGACCTTCCGGGCCCCGTACTCCATGAGGTCGGCGACCGCCTTGTAGAGGGGCCAGCCGACGGGGACCCGGAAGGACCGGATGCCGAGGGCGATGGCGACGAACGTGAGGAACTCGTCCACGGTGAAGTCCATGGTGGTCACCCCGTTGTAGGCCTCGCCTTTCCCGGCCCCCTTCTCGGCGAGGAAGAGCGCCGCCCCGCAGGCGTCCTGGACGTGGAGCATCGGCATCCGCAGCCGCTTCGAGCGCGGGTAGATGGAGGGGATGTAGGCGGTCCCGACCTTGGCGAGGAGCCGGTAGATGTGGAACATCCCGTAGCGGTTCCGGGGGCCGTACATGGGGGCGGGGCGGAGAATCGCGATGGGGAGGCCCGCCTTTTGGACGAACTCCTGGACCACCTTTTCCTGCTCCACCTTCGACTTCGAGTAGAGGTTGGGGGGGTCGAAGGGGGTGTTCTCGTCGGCGGGCTTCTCGAGCCCCGTCTCCCCGTAGACCCCGAGGGTGGACCAGTGGAGGAAGCGCTTCAAGCCCGAGTTGGCCGCCGCCTCGCAGAGGTTCCGCATCCCCACCACGTTCACCTTGTAGAGCGGCTCCCAGGGGGCGAAGTAGTCGAAGAGGGAGGCGGGGTGGAAGAGGAGTTCGGGGCCCCGGTCGAACAGCGGCCGCAGCGTCTCGGGCCGGGTGACGTCGGAGGGGAGGAACTCGGCCCCCAGGGGCTTCAGGAAGGAGGGGTCGGAGCCCGGGAGGTCGGTGGCGAGGACCTCGTGGCCCCGCTCCCGGAGGAACTCCACCATGTGGGAGCCGGTGAAGCCGCAGGCGCCGGTTACAAGAGCGAGGACCATCATCGTCGGGTGTCGAAAGGGCTGTTTTAAACCTTCCCCTCCCTGGGAAGGGCTCTCCGACACCGGTTTTCCCGGAGATACCTGGCTATTTCCCCTCCGGCGGCCCATCCCGCAGGATGGCCGAGGAGCCGCGGGCCCACTGCCACCTCTGCGTCCTCTGGGCCTCCCTCTTCGCCCTCCCGCCCCGCCCCCTGGCCCGCGAGGCGCGGGAGTGCGGCAACTGCCGGGGGCGGAACGGGGTGCGGAGGACCGTCCGGCGGGCCATCGCCTCCGCCAATCCCCTGCTTGGCCCCACCCTGCCCCAAATCGAGGAGCCCATCGAGATTGAGGAGTTGTAGGAAGCGGGCGGCCACAAGCGGGTTTAAATCCGGGCGCGAGGAGGAGGCGGATGGGTCCGCAGGCGCAGCGCTCTTTCGTGAGGTCGAAGGAGCACCGGTGGGTCTTCCAGGACCAGGCCCAGGGGGGCGTGGTCGTGGTCAACGGGGCCCCCTTCCTGGAATACACGGTCCAGCGCGTTTCGATGAACGCCGCCGAGTCGAACGCCCGGCGCCAGACGGTGGTGGAGGTGGCCGACGAGGTCACCATCCGCATGACGCTGGCCCAGGCCAAGGCGACCGCCCAGTGGATTCTGAGGCACATCGAGGAGCACGAGCGGGCGACCGGACAGAAGGTTCCCGAGCCGGAGTTGCCGAGGGGAGGCGCCGAGCCGCCCCCGGAGACCGCCTCCGCAGTCCCGGGCTACCAGTAACCGTTGCCGACGAAGCAACAAAGGGGCTTTAAATCCGCCCCCTCCGTAGTCCCATGGCCGACGACGAGGAAGGCCCGCCCGAGTTCAAGGACCGGCTCCGGGAGTTCCTGAAGAAGCTCCCCGCGGTGGAGAAGGCGGAGGGGCACGTCCACTTCCGCCGGAAGATGGGGTGGACCCTGGCCATGCTCTTCCTCTACTTCTTCATGACCAACATCCCGGTCTTCGGCCTCTCGCCCAACTCGGTGGACCTCTTCTACCAGTTCCGCGCCTTCTTCGCGGGGGACCAGGGCTCGCTCCTGACGCTGGGCATCTCCCCCATCGTCACCGCGGGCATCCTGCTCCAGCTGATGGTCGGCGCCCAAATCATCAAGCTCGACATGACCGACAAGCGGGACAAGGCCATCTTCCAGGGCCTCCAGAAGCTCTTCGTCTTCGTCCTCATCCCCCTCGAGACCTTTCCCCAGATTGCCGGCGGCTTCCTCCGGCCCGACGAGGTCCTCGCCACCCGCCTCGGGGTGAGCCCGGGCTTTCTGAGCCTCCTCATCTTCCTCCAAATCTGCCTCGGGGCGGTCCTGATCCTCTTCATGGACGAGATCGTCTCCAAGTGGGGCATCGGGTCGGGCGTCTCGATGTTCATCCTGGCCGGGGTCGGCCTCCAGCTCTTCAACGGCCTCTTCAATTGGTGGAACACCCTCCAGCCCATCTCCATCGGGCCCGCGACCCTCCAGTTGCCGGTGGGCCTCGCGCCCCGCTGGTTCTTCATGGCCACCGACCCCACGGCGGCCGCCGCGGTCCGGGAGGACCCCTTCTTCCTCCTGGGGCGGAACGGGGGCGAGCTCCTGGCCCTCGTGGCCACCGTGGCCATTTTCCTCATCGTGGTCTACTTCGAGTCGGTCCGCCTCGAAATCCCGCTGGCCCACGCCAAGGTGCGGGGGGCGCGGGGGCGGTTCCCGGTGAAGCTGCTCTACGTGTCGAACATCCCCATCATCCTCATCGGGACCCTCCAGGCGAACATCTCGGTCTTCGGCATCTTCCTCGCGGGCCGCTTCCCGGGCCTGGGGACCTACGACACCGCGGTGAATCCGGCCAACCCCCAGCCCATCTCGGGGCCCCTCTTCTACCTGAGCACCATCAACGGCCCGGAGGACTGGTGGCCGGGGCTGGCGGTCCAGGGCCTGAGCCAGCTGCGGGTGGCCAACGGCCTGCCCCCGGCCGCCGACTGGCAGGTTCTCCTCCACCTGGCGGTCTACACCCTCATCATGCTCGGCGGCGCGGTCCTCTTCTCTTGGTTCTGGGTGAACACCGCCTCCATGGGGGCCGCCGACGTGGCGAAGCAAATCGAGTCCTCGGGGATGCAGATTCCCGGGTTCCGGAGGACCCGGGACAGCATGGAGAGGGTCATGGAGCGCTACATCCCCAAGGTCACCATCATCGGGGGGCTCGCCATCGGGCTCCTGGTCCTCTTCGGCTCCATGCTCGGGACCATCGGCCGGGTCTCCCCCACGGGGCTGCTGCTGGGCGTCAGCATCACCTACAACCTCTACCAGGCGGTCGCCCGGGAGCAGGTCATGGAGATGCACCCCATCATCCGCCGGGCCATCGGCGAAGGATAGGACCGAGCCTTTTTCTTCCCCGCGGGAGGCGGGAGAAGGGATGAAAATCGTCCTGCTGGGCCCCCCGGGCTGCGGGAAGGGGACCCAGGCCCGGCGGCTCGCGGCCCACTTCGGCGTCAAGGCAATCGCGACCGGGGACCTCCTCCGGGAGGCGGTCCGCCAGGGGACCCCGCTCGGCCGGAAGGCGAAGGAGTTCATGAGCCAGGGCAAACTGGTCCCGGACGAGGTCCTCGTCCCCCTGGTCAAGGAGCAGCTGGAGGGGCTGGAGGGCTTCATCCTCGACGGCTTCCCCCGGACCGTGGCGCAGGCGGCGGCCCTGGACGAGACCGCCCCCGACGCGGTGGCGGTCCAAATCGAGGTCTCCCCGGAGGTCCTGGTGGGCCGCCTCGGGGGCCGGAGGGTGTGCCCGAAGTGCAACGCCCTCTACCACGTGGTGAACGAGCCCCCGAAGAGGGCGGGGGTGTGCGACCGCTGCTCCACGCCCCTGGTCCAGCGCGACGACGACAGGCCCGAGGTGGTCCGGAAGCGCCAGGAGGTCTACGCGGCCGAGACCGCCCCGGTGGCGGAGCGGTTCCGGAGGAGCCACCGCCTCTCCTCCGTGGAGGGCGAGGGGGCCCCCGACGCCATCTTCCGGCGGATTCTCCGGACCGTCGGGGAGTAGCGGTTGCCGGGAGTTCAGGCGCCCGCATCACGCAGTGCCGCCGGCAACGAAACTCCCGGCGAAATGAAACGGTTTCCGAGCCGAACTGCAACCAGCGCGGAAGGTTTTTTTGAGGGGACCGGAGGGGGATTTCCATGGACGAGGCGGAACGGGTGGCCAGGGTGGCCCAGGAGATTCTCGGGGAGAACGCCTCCGGGACCTTCGCCACCGCGGGAAACGGAGGACCCTGGGCCACGTCGGCCTTCTTCGCCGAGGAGGGGTTCGACCTCTATCTCCTCCTGGAGAACCGGGGGCGCGCTCTGGCGGACATCCGGGCGAACCCCCAGGTGGCCGTGGCCATCGACCGGAGGATTCCCGACCGATTCCTCCAGATGGAGGGGCGGGCCGAGATTCTCGAGGGCCCGGAGGCGAAGCGGGGGATGGCCAAGGTGGTGGCCAAGGTGCCCATGGCCGCGAACTTCCGGGGCCTCTCCGTGCTCCGGTTCCGCACCGCCGTCGTCCGGGTCACCGACTTCCGGCGGGGCTGGTTCCCGGCGCGGGAACTGAAACTCCAGAACTGAATCACTCTTTCGAGGAGCGTTCCAACTCCTCCAGCAATTTTCTCTGCTGCCGCGTAAGGTCCCGGGGGACAGAAATCTTCACCTCCACATGGAGGTCGCCGCGCCCCGAACGGCCGAACCTCGGCAGCCCCTTGCCGCGGAGGGTCAGGACTGTTCCTCCCTGGGTTCCCGCCGGAATCCGTAATTTCTCCCTCCCGTCCAGGGTCTGGACCTCCGCCGAACCTCCCAGGGCCGCCGTCGGAAACGGGACTTGGACCTCGCACGTGAGGTCCGCCCCCTCCCGCTGGAAGAGCGGGTGGGGCAGGACCCGGATGCGCGCGTAGAGGTCTCCGGGGGGGTTCCCCGGCTCCCCGCGCCCCGAGAGGCGGAGGCGCATCCCCTCCTCGACCCCCGCGGGGACCTGGAGGCTCACGGTCCGGCGCGCGCGGACCCGCCCCCGCCCCCGGCACTCCCGGCATGGGGTCGAGGAGCCCCCCGAGCCCCCGCACTTGGAGCAGGTCGTGACGGTCGCGAAGTAGCCAAACGGCGTCCGCCGCTCGGAGCGGACCTGGCCCTGGCCCCCGCAGGTCCGGCACCTCTCCACCGGGGTCCCGGGCTCCCTCCCGGAGGCCGAGCAGCGGCCGCACGGTTCGGCCAACTCCAGGTTCAGCTCGCGCTCGGCCCCCCGCGCCGCCTCTTCGAGCGTCACCTCCAAGAGGGTCTCCAGGTCGGCCCCCGGCTCCGGCCCGGAGGGCCCGCGGCCCGGGGCCCCGGCGACGCCGCGCAGCAGGTCCCCGAGCCCGCCGCCGCGGAAAAAGGACTCGAAAAAGTCGCGAGAGAAGAGGTCCTCGATGTCCCGCCACCGGGTGAAGCGGTCCCAGGTGAACCCCCCGGCGCCGAAGTCCACGCCGGCGCGCCCCATCGAGTCGTAGGTCGCCCGCTTCTGCTCGTCCCCGAGGACCTCGTAGGCCTCGGAAATCTCCTTGAACCGCTCCTCGGCCGCCTTCTTGTCCTCCGCCACGTCGGGGTGGTGCCTCTTCGCCAGTTCCCGGAAGGCCTGCTTGATTTGCTCGGGGGTGGCGTTCCGGGGGACGCCGAGGATGTCGTAGTAGTCGCGGCCGTTGGAGGGCATGGGTCAGCCGTCCCCCCGCTTCTCGAACGATGGCATCTGGGTCCCCATGCCCGGCTCCCCCCGGGCTACTTCCCTTCCCCTTCCTCGTCCCCCTCGTCCTTCTCCTCGTCCTCCTTCACCTCGTAGGGAACGTCCACGACCCCCTCGTCCTTCTTGCCCTTCTTCTCCTTCTTCTTCGGCTCCCCGCCGCGCTTGGCCGCGCTCTCCTGGTAGACCTTGGCGAACAGTTCCCCGGAGAGTTTCTGGAGTTCGTCGGTCGCCCTCCTCAGGGCGGCGATGTCCTCGCCCTTCGAGGCCTCCCGCAGCGCCTCCAGTTTCTTGCGGACCTCGTCCGCCTTCCCCTTCTCCACCTTCTCCCCGAGGTCGCCGAGCGCCTTCTCCACCGAGTAAGCCAAGGAGTCCGCGGTGTTCCGCGCCTCGGCGAACTCCCTCTTCTTCGAGTCCTCGGCGGCGAACTCCTCGGCGGCCTTCATCGCCTTTTCAATCTCCTCCTTCGACATCCGGTGGGGCGCGTGAATCGCGAGCCGCTCCTCCTTCCCGGTGGCGAGGTCCCTGGCGGTCACCACGAGGAGCCCGTCGGCGTTGATGTCGAAGGTGACCTCGATCTGGGGCACGCCGCGGGGCGCGGGCGGGATGTCCCGGAGGAAGAAGCGCCCGAGGGAGACGTTGCCGGAGGCCATGGGCCTCTCCCCCTGCAGGATGTGGACCTCCACCTGGGTCTGCATGTCGGCGGCGGTGGTGTAGACCTGGCTCTTCTTCGTCGGGATGGTGGTGTTCCGCTCGATGAGGCGGTTGAAGACCCCGCCCAGCGTTTCGACCCCGAGGCTCAATGGAGTGACATCGAGGAGGACGATGTCCTTGACCTCTCCGGCGAGGACCCCGCCCTGGATGGCGGCCCCGAGGGCCACGCACTCCATGGGGTCCACCCCCCGCTCGGGTGTCTTCCCGAGGGCCCGCTGGAAGACCTCCCGGACCGAGGGCATTCGGGTGGGGCCCCCGACGAGGATGACTCTGTCCACCTCCTTGGGAGCCCACTTCGCGTCCGCGAGGGCTTTCTGGATGGGGGATTCGAGCTTGTCCAAGATGGGCCGGATGAGCTCCTCCAGTTTCGCGCGGGTCAGTTTCAGCTCCAGGTGCTTCGGTCCCGCGGCGTCGGCGCTGATGAAGGGCAGGTTGAGCGTCGTCTCCGGGACGTTGGTGAGTTCAATCTTCGCCTTCTCGGCGGCGTCCCGGACCCGCTGCAGGGCGGCGTGGTCCTTCCGCAGGTCGAGTTTCTCCTTCCTCTGGAACTCGGAGACCACCCACTCGACGAGCCGGTTGTCCATGTCGGTCCCCCCCAGCTGGGTGTCGCCGCTGGTGGCCGCCACCTCGTAGACCCCGTCCCCCATCTCCATGAGGGTCACGTCGAAGGTCCCGCCCCCGAGGTCGAGGACCGCGATGCGCTTCTCGCCGCTCTTCTCGAGGCCGTAGGCGAGCGCCGCGGCGGTCGGCTCGTTGATGATTCTCACCACCTCCAGGCCCGCGATGGTCCCGGCGTCCTTGGTGGCCTGCCGCTGGTTGTCGTTGAAGTAGGCGGGGACCGTGATGACCGCCTTCTTCACCGGCTCCGCGAGGAAGGCCTCGGCGTCCCGCTTGATTTTCTGGAGGATGAACGCGGAAATCTGCTGGGGGGTGTGCTCCTGGCCGTCGATGTTCACCTTGAAGTCGGTCCCCATCTTCCGCTTGATGGCGAGAATCGTCCGGTCGGGGTTGGTGACCGCCTGGCGGCGGGCGGGGTCGCCCACGAGGAGGTCCCCCTCCTTCGTGAAAGCCACCACCGACGGGAACATCTTCCCCGCCACCGTCGCCCCTTCGGCGCTCGGGATGATGGCAGGCTTGCCGCCGAGCATGACCGCGGCGGCGCTGTTGGTCGTGCCGAGGTCGATGCCGAGAATCTTCTCAGGCACGGCCCCCTCCGGCCGCGTCCGGGCCCCTGGAGACCTTCACCAGCGCCGGCCGCAGCATCTTCTTGTGGAGCCGGTAGCCCTTCCGGACCTCTGCGACGATGCGCCCCTCGGGCTCAGGCGAGGGGACCCGCTCCACAGCCTCGTGGAAGAAGGGGTCGAAGGTCTGGCCCACGGCGGGGATGGCCTCCAAGCCCTGCTCCGCCAGGACCCCGTCCAACTGGGAGAGAATCATGCGGACCCCGTCGGCGGCCGCGCCCTCTTGGAGGCTCCCGGCGGCCCGCTCCAGGTTCTCCCGGACCTCCAGGAGCGCCCGGATGAGCCCCTCGGCGGCGCTTCTCCGGAACTCCTCCTTGTCGCGCGCATGCCTTTTCCCGGCATTCTCCAACTCGGCCCGGAGGTAAAGGTTCTCTTCCCTGAGGCGGGCCAACTCCTCCTTCGCCCGTTCGGCCTCGGCCCGGAGGTCGGGCGGGGGCGCCTCCTCCGCGGGCGGGTGCACGGGTGTCGGGCCGGCGGGGCGCTCCATGTCGCTAACCTTTGGTTAGTGGGTCGATATTAAAGGTTGCCCCTCTCCGCCCACGCGCGCTTGACCTGCTCCAGCAGGACAGGGAACTCCCAGATGTGGGCGATGAGCGCGTCGCACACCTCCTCCAGGTCGGCCCTCCGGTGGACCCGCTCGGAGGCCTGCAGGGTCCCGACCGCGAAGAACCCCGCCTCCTTGGCGGCCAAGGCGTCCCCGACCAGGTCGCCCACCGCGATGCCCCTGGCCCCGTTTTCCCGCTCCCGAATCTCCCGGAAGAGGCGGACCTTCTTCCACGACTCCCCGGGCCCCACGAAGTCGGCGTAGAGCGGCCCTGAGGGGAACCCGAAACGGGCTAGGAAGGCTTCGGCGGTCCTGCGGAGGGGCCGGCCGGTGACGTAGTAGAGGGCGTGGCCCGCCTCCGCCAGGTCGCGGAGCACCTCCGGGGCGCCTTCCAGAGGGACGTCGAGGTCGAAGAGGTCCTCGTCGAAGAAGAAGTGGCGCATCACTTCGCGGCCCACCTCCCGGTCGAGGCGGAGGTCCCGGACAATCTCCTCCAGCATGTCCTCCCGGAGCTTGTCGGTCCCCGCCAAGGCGAGGCCGGGCCCGAGGCCGCGCTCCAGCGCCCTCCGCTTCCGCCTGGAGTTGTCGCAAAGGGTGAGGTCGAGGTCGAACACCAGAAGCATGACCCCTTAGAGGGGGGGAGGAGGGCTCCGCCCCTCTCCCCATCTCCATTCCGGTCCAATTCCTCTCCCCCACCCCCCGTCCGGATTGAGTCCCATGGGATCCCCTTACCTTTCGGGCGGCGAAAAGATTGCCCAATGACTCCCCGGCCAATCATTGCGGTTCACGGCGGCGCGGGGACCCGCGCGACACCCGCAAACCGGCGGGCGCTCGAAGCGGCCGCCCGGCGGGGGGCCCGATTCCTGGGACGGGGGGCCCTGGAAGCGGTGGTGGAGGCGGTCGCGGCCTTGGAGGCGTCGGGTCGCTTCAACGCCGGCGTCGGCTCCTACCTCGACCTCGACGGCGTCCCGCGCATGGACGCCAGCGTGATGGCCTCCGACGGCCGGTGGGGCGCGGTCGCATCGGTCCCATGGGTCCGGAGCCCGGTCCGCCTCGCCCGGACCCTCCTGGAAGCGACGGGCCACGCCCTCATCGCAGGTGAGCCCGCCCTGGACCTCGCCCGGGGCTTCGGGCTCGGTGCCGGATTCCCCGTTCCCGGACCCCGGAGGGAACTCTGGAGGCGGTTCCGGGCCGAGGTCCGCGGCGGCCCCCGCGCGCGGCTCGCCGCCGCCCGCCGCCTCTGGGAGGAGCTCTACGGCCCCTCGGCCCCCGGGGGGACCGTGGGGGCGGTGGCCCTCGACGCCCGGGGGGCCCTGGCGGCCGCCACCTCCACGGGGGGGCTCGCGGTCAAGATTCCCGGCCGGGTCGGCGACTCGGCGGTGATCGGCGCCGGAACCTTCGCCTCCCCCGCTGCCGCGGCGAGCGCCACCGGGGTCGGAGAGGCGATTCTCCGGGCCGGGACCGCGCGGCTCTGCGTCGGAGCCGCGGCGCGCATCGGGGCCCCCCGGGCCGCGGCCGCGGCGGTCCGGTGGCTGGCGGAGGAGACCGGTTCCTGCGGGGCGCTCCTCGCCGTGGACCGCGCGGGCCGTGTCGGAAGGGCGCCCCGGAACCTCCTGGTCGCGACTGCTTCCGTAACCCGATTCGTAAGAGGTCAGGGTAGTCCATCCGCTATCGAAAAACGGCAGGGCTGACGCGACC
>CAZANW010000030.1:0-23344 GCA_964486625.1 uncultured Halobacteria archaeon | reverse complement strand
CTACGCGTGCGAGAAGTGCCGGAGCAGGATCAAACTCCGGTCGGCCCCCGGAGGGGTCCAGGTGGCCTGGATTCTCCTCGACCGCGCTCTCTACCAGGGGAAGGAGAGCGTGATGGTCTATCCTTCGATTTTCCAGGAGAACCCCGGGGAGCTCCGCTGCCCGGTGTGCGGGGCCACCTCTCTCAAGAAGCTCCAGGCCATGGTGGGGCCCGGCGAGGGGGCCCGCCCCTCCTCGGCCCGCCCCTCCTGGATGCAGGCCATCCCGCCCCAGATGCGCTAACGCGGGAACTCCCGGAGCGCCTCCACCAGCGCGGGAGCGTCGGCGTCGCTCTTCAGCCCGGTCCCCGAGAAGGCGGTCCGGCTCGCCCGGTGGCCCCGCTCCCGCAGTTCGGCCAGGAACTCCTCCAGGGGCGGGGGCTCGACCCCCGCCTCGCGGCAGAGCGGGTGGAACTCGAAGTAGCCCACCGCCTCCATCTCCTTCGCGAGCCGGGAAGCGAACCGCGCCTCGGCGGGGGCGTTGGGCCACCCCTGCGCCTCCAGGAACGTGGCGAGCCGGGCCGCGAGTTTCCGGTCCGCCATGGGCCCGAGGTAGAGGGGCCCGGCGCGTTTCATCTCCATCCCGCACCCCGGGCACCTCTCCGGCAGCGGCGGGGCGATGCCGGGGTGGACCCCCCGGCGGCCGCAACCGCACCGCGAGAGGAACCCGAGCCCCTCCAGCGCCCGGTCGCCCGCCGCGGCCGACTCCTTCACCTTCAGCCAGAGCCGGTAGAAGTGGCCGTGGGAGACCGAGAAAAGGAGGGTCCCCCCTTTGTCGTGCAGGGCGAGGGAGCGCAGGAGGGCGCCCGCCAGGACCCGGAGGCCGAGCTCGGGGTGGTCCTCAGTCCGGAGGGGGAGTGCGCCGTAGTTCCGCGGCCCCGCCCGGTGGCTCCCGCAGAGGACCGCGCGGTCGGTGGCGGTGACCGCCAGGAATCTGAGAACCGAGCGGGAGGCGGCGTCCATGAACGGGGCGGGGCTCCCGAAGGGGTCGAGGTCCACGCCGTCGAACCTCCGGCCGTGGAGGAGCACGTTGGCATTCTCGTTGCGGACCTCGCACGTAACCCCGTTCCGGCGGGCGTTCCTCCGCAGGGCCCGAAAGGCCCGGGGGCTCACGTCGTTCAGGACCAGCCCCCTCTGGCCCGCCTCCCGCGTCACCCGGAGCCCCAGGACGCCGGTCGCGGCCGTGGCGTCCACGTAGTCCCGGAGGGCCGGTTTGGCGACCCGTAGGAGCGCCACCGAGAGGTCCCGGTTCACCTCCATTCGCGGGTTGTAGAAGACCCCGTCGGGGACCTCGATTTCGACGCCGCCTTCGCGGACCACCCGGCGGACCATGGGCACCCTGGGCCGGCCCCCCCAAGAACCTCCCGCACCGTCACTTTTTTCCGGGCCCCCGGGAGCAATTTCGCCCATGGCGGACGACGGCCCGGGGGCCCTCCCAACCGAGGAGCGCTTCTTTCCCACCGCCCGCCTCGAGGAGGCGCGGAGGAGGGCGCGGGAGGACCCGGAGGGGTTCTGGAGCCCCATCGCGCGCCACCTCCACTGGGAGCGGACCTGGGACCGGGTCCTCGACGACTCCAATCCGCCCTTCGCGAAGTGGTTCCCGGGGGGCGTCCTGAACGCCTCGGCGAACTGCCTCGACCGCCACCTCCCGACGTGGCGGCGGAACAAGGCGGCCCTCCTCTGGGAGGGGGAGCCCGGCGACCGGCGGGTGCTGACCTACCAGGACCTCCACCGGGAGGTGTCCAGGTTCGCCTCGGGGCTGCGGAACCTCGGGGTCCGGAAGGGGGACCGGGTCGTGCTCTACATGCCGATGGTCCCCGAGGTGGTGGTCGGGATGCTGGCGTGCGCGCGCCTCGGGGCGACCCACACGGTCGTCTTCTCCGGGTTCTCCGCCCAGAGCCTCGCCGACCGCATCAACGACGCGAAGGCGAAGGCGGTGCTGACCGCCGATGGGGGCTACCGGCGGGGGGCCGCGGTCCCCCTGAAGTCCACCGCGGACGAGGCGGTGAAGCATGCGCCCTCGGTCGAGAAAGTGGTGGTCCTCCAGCGGACCGGCAACGACGTCCCGTGGACGAAGGGGCGCGACCTCTGGTGGAGCGAGGTGATGGCCCAGGGCGAGACCCCCGCCGCGCCCGAGCCGGTGGGGGCGGACCACCCGCTCTACATCCTCTACACCTCGGGGACGACCGGCAAGCCCAAGGGCGCTGTGCACGCCACCGGCGGATACCTCGTCTGGCTCTGGGCCACGATGGAGTGGGTCTTCGACATCCGCGACGAGGACGTCTTCTGGTGCACCGCCGACGTCGGGTGGGTCACCGGCCACTCCTACGTGGTCTACGGGCCGCTCCTCCGCGGGGCGACCCAGGTGATGTACGAGGGGACGCCCGACACCCCCGGCCCCGACCGGTGGTGGTCCCTCATCGACCGCTACCAAGTGAGCACCCTCTACACGACGCCGACCGCCATCCGGATGTTCATGCGGCTCGGCGAGGAGTGGCCGAGGAAGCACGACCTCTCCTCCCTGCGGCTCCTCGGGACCGTCGGCGAGCCCATCAACGCCGAGGCGTGGAGGTGGTATCGTCGGAACATCGGCCGCGACCTCCTCCCCATCGTGGACACCTGGTGGCAGACCGAGACCGGGGGCATCCTCATCTCCCCGGCGCCGGGCCTCGGGCTCGTCCCGCTGAAGCCCGGCTCGGCCACCCACCCGCTGCCGGGGGTCGAGGCGGACGTGGTCAACGAGAAGGGGGAGCCCTGCAAGCCGGGGGAGAAGGGGTTCATCGTGATTCGGAAGCCGTGGCCCGGGATGTTCACGACCCTCTGGGGCGACCCGGAGAGGTTCAAGTCGGTCTACTTCTCCAAGTTCCCCGGCGTCTACTACCCCGGCGACTACGCGGTCCGCGACTCCGAGGGCTACTTCTGGTTCCTCGGGCGGGCCGACGAGGTCATCAAGGTGGCGGGCCACCGGCTCGGGACGCTCGAGATTGAGTCGGCGCTGGTGAGCCACCCGGCTGTGGCCGAAGCCGCGGCCGCGGGGGTCCCTGATTCGGTGAAGGGGGAGGTGATTGCCGCATTCGCGGTGCTGCGCCAGGGGAAGCAGCCGAGCGACTCCCTGAAGAAGGAGTTGAGGGAGCACGTCCGGAAGGTCATCGGCCCGGTCGCGACCCCGGAGCAGATTTACTTCGCGACGAAACTGCCGAAGACCCGCTCCGGGAAAATCATGCGGCGGGTGGTGAAGGCGGTGATGAGCGGGCAGGCGGTGGGGGACGTCTCGACGCTGGAGGACGAGGCGAGCGTGGAGGAGATGAAGAGGGCGCACGAGGAGCTGGCGAGGGAGATGGGGCGGTAAGGGCCACCCTTCTGCGCACTCTTCAACTCCAGACCTTCACCGGCCCCCCGACCCGCCCCCGCTGCGCCTCCACGCCCCGCAACCCTTAAATAAGACCAATCATACAAATCTTACCATGGCCCTCCAAGTCACCCGCCTCAGCGCCCGGGGCCAAATCGTCATCCCCCAGTCCATCCGGGAGAAACTCGGGCTCCGAGAGGGGGAGCAGTTCATCGTGGCCGATCAAGAGGGCTCCATCGTGATGAAGCCCCTCTCCAAGATGGAGGGGGAGGTGGAGGCCGAACTGCTGGACATGAAACTGGCGGCCCGGGCCTGGAAGGAGATTGACGAGGGCCGGGCCAGGAAGCTCGGGCGGAGAGAGTTCATTGAAGAGCTCTCCAAATGGTGATTCGGCAGGTCGTTCCCACCAACCAGTTCGAGAGGGCCGTCCGGGGAATCCGGGATGCGGGAGTCAAAGAGCGCGTCAAGAAACAGATTGAGAAACTGGTCGCGGACCCCGAGGTCGGAAAGCCGCTGCGCTACGACCGTCGGGGGGAACGGCGACTCCGCGTCGGGCCCTATCGAATCCTCTATGCCGTGAAGGACGACGTTCTCTATCTGCTCGACTTCCGCCACCGCGAAGAGGGATATTGAAGGGAGCGGTCAGCTCCCCACCTTCACCGGCCCCCCGACCAGCCCCCGCAGCGCCTCGACCGCCGACAGGACCGCGAGCCTCGACGTCGCGGGGTTGTCGGGGCTCGGGACGTTCTCAAGCACGAATCGCATGCGGCCAAACTTCCCGCGCGCCTCGATTTCGTGGACGTTCCTCTTCAGCCCCGGCTCCGCCACCAGCCGGACCCGGGTCCGGTCGCCCCCGAGGGTCGCGGCGGCGAGGGTGGCGGCGACGTTCACGTTCTTCGGGTATTTGCGGACCGCGACCCGCGCGGGCCCCTCGTAGAAGACCGTGCGGCGCGCGGCCCGCACCCCGACCGAGGCGGGGGGCTTCCGGGTGGTGAGGGTGACGCTCTCCATCTCTTTTCGAGCCGCCCGCAGCCCGTCGAGCCCCGCGACGGCCCCGGAGGGGATGACGAGGCGCGCCCCCGACCTCCGGGCGGCCGCCTCCGCGCTGCGGAGCCAGCCGGGGCGGAGAAGCACCCCCGCGCTCATCGCCAGCACGTCGCGGCCCGAGGCGAGGAGGGGGACCGCGTATTTCGCGGCGGCCTCCTGGGAGGCGGCCTCGACCGCCACGTCGAAGGGGGCCCGCCGGAACGCGGCGAAGGTCGTGACCGCCCGGGGTCTCGGTTTCAGGGCCGTCGCCAGAGCCCGCAATCGGGCCGGCTCCACGTCGAAGAGGACCGCCACCCGCGCCCCGGGGACCTCCCCCCGGGCCACCGCCCGGGCCAGCGCCCCCCCGATGGCGCCGCAGCCGACGACCCCCACGCGCTTCATACGACGGTCTCGAGGTAGGCCTCGACCCCTCTCTCGTAGAGGACATTCCCGACCACGACTGCGTCTGCCCACCTCTTCATCGCCTGTGCCTTTTCCCGGCTGTCGATGCCCCCGCCGTAGAAGAGCGTCGCCTTTTTGAGCCGCTTCTTGACCGCCTCGACGCACTCCACATTTCCGAACGCCCCCGAGCACTCCACATAGACGATGGGGAAGCCGAAGTAGCTCTCCGCCGCCGAGCCGTAGGCCGCGGCGCTCTCCGGGTCCAGCGGCTTCGCCTGGGTGAGGCGGCCCACGGCGCTCTCGGGGTTCAGGACCAGGTAGGCCTCCGGGACCACCTTCTCCCACCGGGCCTCGCCCCGCTTGAGCCACGAGGCGTGCCTCCCCACGATGAACGCGGGGTTGGCGCTGTTCAGGACCGAGGGGACGAAGACGAAGTCGAAGGGGTCGTAGGTGACCATCGAGCCGTCCACCGGCTCCAGGACATTGGGAAGGTCGCACCCCTTCAGCATCTCGACGAGGCGCGCGATTTTCTTCGAGGTGACGTTCTGGGTCCCCGATACCATCACGGCGCTCGTCCCCCCCTCCGCCACCGCCGCCACGGCCTCGGGGGTGATGGGGCGGTCGGGGTCGAGTTTGGTGATGTGGGTCCACCCCTTCCAAGGCGCCCCGTCGGGGGCCATGATTACTTTTTCAAAAGCCCCAGCAGTTCCTCGCAGCGGTCGGCGATGCGGCCGGCGGCCTCCGAGACCGCCTCCAGGGGCTTCGACTTGGCCACCACGGTGAAGGTGGAGCGGCGGCCCGTGGCCGGGTCCACGCGGTAGTTGGCCCCCTCGACCCGCCCCTCCTCGAGGAGCTCGGTCCGGAGGAGGTTCAGAAGGGTGTAGCCCTCCTCCTCGAACGCCAGTTCAGCGCGGCCCCTCTGCTGGGCGACCTCGACCTTCATGCCAGCAGCCCCGCGCCGTAGTCGTCGGCGAGTTTCCGGCTCTCGGCCCGCAGGCAGAGGGGGCACTCGACCCGGCTCTCCCCCTTCTTCACCATCGGCATCCGGCAGGCGGCGCAGTAGGCCTTCACCACCCCGAGGCTCTTGCCGACCGTGCTCAGTTTCAGGGCCTTGGCGTCGATGATTTTGGCCCGGACGATGTCCATGTAGGCGAACTCCCGGTCGGCGTACTCCACGTAGGAGTCACGGATGTTGGAGACGTGGATGAGGGCGTTCTCCAGCTTCGGGACCGCCCGGGTCTCCTGGCCCTGGACGCAGGCCACCTCGAGGAGGACGAAGGTCCCGCGGGCCTCGTTGACCCGCCCGTAGACCACCGTCCCCTCCTTGATTTCGGGCGGGGCGCTGGGCGCCAGCACCGAGACCACCCGCTCCTTGGCGTTCACCGAGAGGGTCCCGCGGGCGACGGCGTAGATTTTGCCCTCCTCGTCGTAGGTCCCGGGGCCCGGCGCGAACTCCTCGGAGGTCCCGAGGAAGTCGCCGGGGAGGACGGTCTTGGACTCGGCCATCAGCGCTCCATGCGGTAGAGTTCCATCGCCTGCTCCCTGGACTCCTTCGAGTGCCAAGCGAAGGTCCGCTTCATGGGCACGTCCAGGGTCATGGTGGCCGTCAGACGGGCGGGGGATATGAACCTTTTCACGAACTCTTCGCTCCCGCGGTTCCCGAACCCGTAGGCCACCGGCGCGAGCTCCAGCGCCTTCCGGAGGAAGGGGCGGTCCGCTCCGCGCCGCTGCGCCCCGAAGGGCGGGTTCATGAGGACCGTGTCGGCCCGGAACCCCGGGTCGAGGCTCGCCACGTCGGCCTCCAGCCACTCGACCGCGGCCCCGAGGCCCGCCGCGTTCTCCCGGGCGACCTCCAGGACCGCGGGGTCCCTGTCCACCCCCACCACCCGGCGGGCCCCGAGGAGGGCCGCGCCGATGGCGAGGATGCCGGTCCCGCACCCGAGGTCGCAGACCGTCCCCGACAGGTCGCCCCGCATGCGGGCGAAGTGGAGGAGGGCGGCCGCCGCGGGGGCGGGAAGCGCGTACTGCTCCAGGTCGGCCCGGGGGCTCGGGAAGGGGCGGACCCGCTCCAGGAGGATTTCCAACTGCTTCTGCCGCATCGGCCTTATGGTCCCGGAGGAGGGAAAGGGCCGATGGTTCTTCTCCGCGAACTGAGGGCCGCCCGGGCCCGCGACCTCCCCTGGAGCCGCATTCTCTCCTCGATGTGCACCCCGCCCCACCCGGCGGCTGCGCGGGCCCACTCCCTCTTCGCGGCGACCAACCTGGGGGACCACGCGCTCTTCCCCGGGACCCGGAGGCTGGAGGTGGAGGCGCTGGCAACCTACGGCCGGCTCCTGGGGCGCCCGGGGGCCCCCGGGACATTCACCACCGGCGGGACCGAGTCCAACGTCCTCGCGGTGGCCGCCATGGTGCGGAGGCGCAGGGACGTGAAGACGCCGAACCTCGTCCTCCCCGCCTCGGCCCACCTCTCGTTCCACAAGGCGGCCCGCCTCATGGGGGTCGAACTGAAGCGGACCCGACTCGACCGAAGATTCCGGGCCGACCCCGAAGCGGTGGAGGAGGCGGTGGACGACCGGACCGTGGGGCTGGTGGCGGTGGCGGGCTCCACCGAGTTCGGCGCCGTGGACCCGGTCCCCGAGATGGGTCGCATCGCCCGGGAGTGGGACCTGCCGCTCCACGTGGACGCGGCCTATGGGGGGTTCCTCCTGCCCTTTTTGGAGCCCCGGAGGCCCTTCGACCTCCGGGTTCCCGGAGTCACGTCGGTGAGCCTCGACCCCCACAAGTTCGGCATGGCGACCATTCCGGCCGGCGTCCTCCTCTTCCAGGAGCGGTCCGACCTCCGGCGCGTCGAGACCCCGGTGGACTACCTTCCTACGAAGAGCCAGGCGACCCTTGTCGGGACCCGGAGCGGGGCGCCCGCGGCCGCCTCCTGGGCGGTCTGGAGGGCCCTCGGGCCCGATGGATACCGGCGCATCGCCCGGAGGTGCGTGAAGGTGGCCCGGTTCCTGGCGGAGGGGCTGGCGGAGGCGGGGACGCCGCCGAGAGTGGAGCCCGAACTGACGATTGTGGTGGCCGCGGTCCCGGGGCTGAAGCGGGCGGTGGCGCGGCTGCGGAAGCGCGGCTGGTCAGTCTCGACCATCTCGAAGCCGCCGAGCCTCCGGTTGGTGGCGATGCCCCACGTGACCGAGCCAGTCGCGCGGGAGTTTTTGAGGGAGTATCACAGAGTGTTGCGGGAGTGACCCGACCGATTCTCCTCATCACCCCCGACCTCTTCTGGTCCTCTCGCCTCCGGACCCTCCTGGAGAGCCGGGGCTACGCGGTGGCGGTCGCCCGGAACGAGCCGGAGGTTCGAAAGGCGCTCACGGGCGAGGTCCTCGGAGCCATCCTCGACCTCTCCGCCCCCGTGGCGCTCGACATCCTCGCCCTGCTCCGGAAGGGAGTGCGGGCGGTCCCGGTCCTCGCATTCACCGGCCACGCTGACGTTGCGGGGATAGAGCGCGCCACCTCCCTCGGGGCGCGGGTGGCGACCCGGGGGGAGGTGGCCTCCCGGGCCGCCGCCCTGGTCGAGGAGACGTTCGGAAAACCGAGCGAATAATCGGTATCGGCTGGCGTTGTTTACGTCTTTCGTCGTAACAAAAGATTGATAATCGTCGTAGTCCCCAGGGGCGACCGATGGCCATCGACCCCCTCACCCTCCGCTCCCTGGCGGTCGTGCTGACGTTCGGCGCCCTCGTCTTGGGGCTCATGCACCTCCTCCGGAGGCGGCTCCCCCTCACCCCGGCCCTCGCCGCGGCCGCGGGCCTCTCTCCCGCCATCCTCCTCCTCATCTTCTTCCAGGGGGACCCCCGCGCCTGGGCGGAGGAGGGGGGCCGGATGGCGACCCTCCTCGTCGCCGAGGCCTCGGCGGGGGTGGGAATCAGCGCGGGCCTCTTGGCCGCGGGCCTCCTCGTCGCCTACCTCCTCAGCAGCCGCCTCCCGGGCCCCACCTACCGCTCCCTCATGCACATGACCGCGGGCACGGTCCTCCTCTTCATCCTCCTCCTCGGCGCCAACCTCTTCGTCTTCGCCGCCGGGGTCGCGATTGTCCTCTTCTGCCTCTCCGAGTATCTCCGGCGGAGCGACGACCCGGGCCCCGTTCCGCGCTTCCTGAGGCGCATCCTCAACCCCGCCCTCCGTGCGGGGGAGGCGCAGGGCTACGTGGCCTCCCTCTTCTTCCTCCTCTCCTCCCTCCTGGTGGCCCTCTTCCTCCCCGTGTTGCCGGCGGCCACATCCATCGCGGTCCTCACCTACGCCGACCCCGCCGCGGGATTCGTGGGGCGGACCCTCGGAAAGCGGTCCTGGTCCCACAATCCCCAGAAGACCAAGGAGGGCTCCGTCGCCTTCGTCCTCGTCGCATTCTACGCGATTCTCCTGCTCGGTCTCCTCTTCCCCCCGGAGCAGCGTGTCCACCCGCTCCTCGCCCTCCTGGTGGCGATGAGCGCGGCGCTCTTCGAATCGCTTCCGCTGCGGATCGGGGACAACCTGGTCCTCCCCGCCATCGCGGGCATGGTCCTCGTCAGCGGCGCGGAGACCGCGCTGCTCAACCCGAGCCCCCGGTTCTGGCTCGTCACCTTCCCCCTTCTCCTCGGCATCGGGGGCGCCGCCTACCTCACCGGCCTCCTGGACGGCCTCGGGGCTGGGGCTGCGGTCTTCTTCGGGGCGCTCGTCTACCAGGCGTCCGGAACGCCATTTTTCCTCGCCCTCCTGCTCCTCTTCGGGTTCGCCGCGGCTCTCCGCGGGACTGCGGTGAAGCGCTCCGCATCCTCAATCGTCGCCAACGGCGCGGTCCCCGCATTCGCGGCGGTCCTCTACCCGACCGCCCCGGGGGTGGCGACCCTCCTCTTCGCGGGCTCCATCGGGGCCGCGGCGGCCGACACCGCGAGCGGTCGCGTCTCCGGCCCCCGGGGGCAGTGGGTCGCGGCCCCCGCGGGGGCGGCCCTCATGGGGCTCCTCCTCTACGGGCTCCTGGGCTCCCAGGGCTCCGGGCCCCTCCTCTTCACGGCCACCCTCGGGGGCGGCTTCGGAGGCTGGGTCGTGGTCCGGCTGACCTCGCGGCTCCCCTTCCTCTCCAAGGAGGAGAGCAACCTCTTCGGGACCCTCGCGGGGGCGGCCGCGGCCGCTGCCATTTAATCCCGGAGGCGAGCATCCCACCATGGCCATCGACCCCCTCGCCCTGAAGACCGTTGGGGTGGACCTTGGCCTCGGGGGGCTGGTCCTGGGCCTGACCCACCTCTTCCACCGCAGGCTCCCCGCCCTGCCGTCCCTGGTTCTGGGACTCGTCGGCGCCCCCCTCGCGATGCTGTTCCTGGTCTACCGGGGCGACGTTTTCGCCTGGAACGCGGAGACCTGGCGCATCTGGGCCCTCCTCTTCTCCAGAGTCCCCTCGGGCATCTGGGTGGCCGGGGCGATTCTCGGCGGCGGGCTCGTCGCCGCCTACATCCTGAGCCGTCGGGTCCCCCACCAGGTCTACCGCTCCTTCGTTCACCTCACCTCGGGCAGCGCGGGGCTCTCGCTCCTCCTGATGAGCCCCGACCTCTTCGCGGTCGCCTTCGGGGTGGTCATCGCGCTGCTGATGGTCGCGGAGTATTTCCGGCGCCTCGACGACCCGAACCCCATCTCGATGTTCCTCCGGCGCATCATGAACCCCGCCATGCGGGGGGAGGAGGTGGAGGGGCTCCTGGCCCCGCTCTTCTTCCTCAGTGCGGCCCTCGTGGTGGTCCTCATCGTCCCGCCGCTCGTCGCCGCCGTCTCCATCGCGGTCCTCACCTACGCCGACCCCGCCGCGGCGCTCGTGGGCCGGCTCATCGGGAAGCGCCCCTGGGGCCACAACCCCCAGAAGACCAAGGAGGGCTCCATCGCCTTCGTCCTCGCCGCCTTCTACTCGGTCCTGATTCTCAACCTCTTCTTCCCCCCGGAGCAGCGCATCCACCCCCTCCTCGCGCTGATGGTGGCGATGAGCGCGGCGCTCTTCGAGTCGCTGCCCCTCCGCATCGGGGACAATCTCATCTTGCCGACCATCGCCGCCATGGTCCTCGTCAGCGGCGCCTCGGAGCCGCTGCTGAACCCGAGTCCCCAGTTCTGGTTCGTCATCATGCCGATTCTGCTCGGAGCCGCGGGGGCCGCCTACCTGACCCGCTTCCTGGACGGCCTCGGGGCCGGGGCCGCGATTTTCTTCGGGGCGCTCGTCTACCAGGCCTCCGGGCCCCCGTTCTTCCTGGTCCTCCTCCTTTTCTTCGGCTTCGCGGTGGCCCTCCGGGGGACCGAGATGAAGCGCTCCGCCTCCTCCATCGTCGCCAACGGCGCGGTCCCCGCGTTCGCGGCGGTCCTCTACCCCGCGTCGCCGGGCTTCGCTACGCTGCTCTTCGCCGGCTCCATCGCGACGGCCGCCGCCGACACCGCCGCCGGCCGCATCGCCTCCCACTCCTTCGCGGCCCGGGCCAGCGCCGCCGCGGCGGGGAGCGCGGTCGTCGGGCTCCTGCTCTACGGCCTCTTCGGCCTCCAGGGGGCCGTTTTCACCGCCTCCATCGCCGGGGGCTTCGGCGGGTGGCTGGTGGTGCAGGCGACCTCGCGCCTGGAGTTCATCTCGAAGGAGGAGAGCAACCTGTTCGGGACCCTCGCGGGCGCCGCGGCGGCGATTGCTCTCCGCCTCTGAGCGCCTATCTCCAGCCGGCCAGCCAGAGCATCACCGGCAGGAGCAGGACCCCCATGGCGTGGGTCCGCCTCACCCCGACCCGGGGCGGCAGGAGCCCCACGGCGGTGGCCGGGACGAGGATGGCGAGTCCCACCGGGCCGGTGAAGAGGAAGGTGAGCGCGACCAGGCCGACCAGGAGCCCCCGGCTCAGGGCGGTGTAGGAGACCCGGGCGAGGAGCGGCGCCAGCCTGCGGCCGAGCCACCGGACCGCGAAGTAGCCCACCATGGACGCCACGACGACGGCCGCCAGGAGGCCCGCGAGCGCGGAGGGGGGCGCGAGGCCGCTCCAGGGCTCGGGGGGCATGAAGTGGCTGATGGAGACCATCGCCCCGCTCCGGGGGCGGAGAATCAGGAAGTAGGAGGCGAGGACGAAGAGGGCGTTTGCGGTGTTCACCGCGCTCAGGGTGAGAATCGCCTGCTCCGGCTCCCTCCGGCTCCGGCGCCGGGCGAGCATGGCGAGGACCGTGGCCTGGGCCGAGGTGACCCCGGGGAGAAACCCCATGATGGCGCCCCAGAGGGTCCCGGAGGCGATTGAGGCCGCGGCGGGGCCGGGGGCGATGCGGGGTTCGTCGAGGTTCTGGCGCGGAATCTCCGGGGGCCCGGCCGACGAGACGAGGAGCGCGGGGAGGCCGAAGAGGCCGAGGAGGAGGGGCATGAGGGGCGAGCCCCAGGCGCCCAGCGGGGATGGGGTCGGCAGGTCGAGGGCGACCAGCCCGAGCCCCCCGCTGAGGAGGAAGACGACCGCGGCCCAGAGGGGCCCCCGGGGCCGGAGCAGGTCGTGGTCGGTGAGAATCAGGAGAGCGGTGATTCCGGCGAGGAGCGGCAGGAGGGCCGCCCGGACCACGCCGTAGCCCTCCACCGGAGGCCCCACCAGGAAGCGGAACGGTATGAGCAGGGCGAAGCCGAGGGCCACCGCCCCGAGGGAGCCGAGGGCCGCGAGGGCGACCGCCTCGTAGCCCCGCCCCTCGAGGAGGAGGGTGTGGCCCGGGAGGGCGGAGAGGGCGGTCCCCTCGTCGGGGGCCCCGAAGAAGGCGGCCGGGATGAAGGAGGCGAAGGTCTCGGCCACCGCCGCGGCGAGGATGGCGGAGGCGAGCCAGAGGGCCGCGGTCTCCGGGGGCGCGGGGAGCCCGAGGAGGGCCGCGGGCGCCGCGGAGGCGAGGAGGGCGGCGACGGTGTTGGAGTGGAGCCCCGGCAGGAGCCCCGCGGCCAGCCCGAGGAGCGAGCCCCCCGCGCTGAAGAGCAGGACGCCGAGGAAGGGCTCCATCTATCCGGTGGCGTTGGCGGCCCGGAACCGGAACTCCAGATTCTCCGGGTCGTAGAGGAGGGCCCCCCGGAGGGAAATCCAATCCCCGGCCCGGAGACCCGGGGGCGGGTTCTCCACCTTCAGGAGGCTCTGGCCGAACTCGTCCGCGAGGTGGGCGCTCTGAGAGAACACCCTGTCCACCCGTCCGGTGAGGTTCACCCCCTTCCCGAGGTAGCGCCAGGGCTCGGCGGCCACCTGCGCCACCCCGGCGCTCTCGCCCGGCCCCGGCTCGACCCTGACCTGCAGCGCCACCAGTTCCCAATCGCTGCGGAAGCGCTCGACCCGGCCCCGGCCTGAAACCCGGTCCCCGGGCTGGAGGTTCGCGTTGCCCTCGATGAAGAGGCGGGCCGACCCGCTCTGCGACTCGAGCAGGGCCAGCGTCCCGGCCCGGAGGGGGGCCACGTCCCGCGCGACTCCGGAGAAGGTGACGGTCTGCCCGTCGCGGGGCGCGAGGTCGCCGAGGGTCGCTTCCGGGAGAGGGACGGCCCACCCGAGGAGCCAGAGTCCCGCCAGTCCGGCCCCGGCCGTGAGGAGGAGGAGCGGAGTCGAGAGGCGGAGCATGGTGCGCGGTCTGCCGATAGCGGAAAAGATTAATCTGCACCGGCTATCGAGAGTAGTTCCGATGGCCCCCGTCCTTCGCCTGAAGCCGGTGGGGAAAAACGACTTTATAGGAACGGCCGGCTAACACGCCACTTCCCTCCGATGAGCGACATCCGCGAAAGGGGTTGGTTCCACTCCGCCCGGGCTCTCCGGGGTTCAGCCTGAGGTCACCATGAAAGCCGCCGCACTCGCACTGCAGATTCCCCCGGTCCCCCAGGACCTGGCGGAGCCGGAGATGAGCCCCAACGCCCTGGAGATTCTCCGAGGGCGCTACCTCCTGCGGGACGAGAACCGGAACATCATCGAGACGCCGCGGGAGTTGTTCTGGAGGGTGGCGTGGGCGGTGGCCCAGGCGGAGCGGAAGTGGGGCGCCGACGACTCCCGGGTCCTCTTCTGGGCCCGCGAGTTCTACAGCCTCATGGCGGCCTGCAAGGTGATGCCGAACTCCCCCACGCTGATGAACGCGGGGACCCGCCGCGGCCTCCTGAGCGCCTGCTTCGTCCTCCCCATCCGGGACAGCCTGACCGACGGGGAGGCCTCCATCTACGGGACCCTCCAGGACATGGCGACCATCCACCACTCCGGCGGCGGGACCGGCTTCGACTTCAGCGCCCTCCGCCCCGAGAGCGACGTGGTCCAGGGCTCCGGCGGGGTGGCCTCGGGGCCGGTCTCCTTCCTGTCGCTCTACGACAAGTCCACCGAGGAGATCAAGCAGGGCGGGAAGCGCCGCGGCGCCAACATGGCGATTCTCCGGTGCGACCACCCCGACGTGGTCCGCTTCATCACCTGCAAGGACCCCGAGAACAAGAACATCGCCAACTTCAACATCTCGGTGGCGGTCACCGACGGCTTCATGGAAGCGCTGGAGAGGAACGGCGAGTGGCACGCCGTCAACCCCCGCTCCGGCAAGAGGGACGGCTTCTGGGTCTTCGAGGAGACCCCCGACGGGTGGGTCTGGAAGAAGGCGGAGTCGGTGAAGGCGCGCTGGCTCTGGGCCCTCCTGGTGAAGCACGCGTGGCGGACCGGCGACCCCGGCCTCTTCTTCGTGGACCGCGCGAACCGCCCGCTCTGCAACGCCTTCGCCGGGAGCGACGAATCCACCTGCAGGATTGCGGCGACCAACCCCTGCGGCGAGCAGCCGCTCCTCCCCTACGAGTCGTGCAACCTGGGCCACATCCACCTCGGGAAGTTCGTCACCAACGGCAAGTCGAACGGCAACGGCCACTCGGTGGACTGGGACTCCCTCAAGGCCACGGTCCAGACCCTCACTCGCTTCCTGGACGACGTGGTCGAGGTGAACAAATACCCGATTCCCCAGATCGACGCCGTCTCCAGGTCCACCCGCCGCATCGGCCTCGGGGTGATGGGGTTCGCCGACCTCCTGGTGGCGCTCCACACCCCCTACGACTCCGAGGAGGCGCGCCGCTTCGCCGAGAGGCTCCAGGAGTTCATCACCTACCACACCCTCTGGACCTCCTCCGACCTCGCGAAGGAGCGGGGCCGCTTCCCCTGGTGGGACCGGAGCGTGTTCGCCAAGGGTTTCTCCTTCGCCGACCACTTCCCCGACGGCAGGCTCGACTGGGCCGCCCTCGACCGGAAGGTGGCCCAGGACGGGCTGGCGAACTCGAACGTGACCACGGTCGCCCCGACCGGGACCACCGCCGAAATTGCGGGGTGCGAGGGGCAGGGGTGCGAGCCCTTCTTCAGCCTCGCCTACCGCCGGGTGACCCCCCAGTTCAACCTGATGCACGTGAACCCCGCCTTCCGGAAGGCGGTGGAGGGGCTCCCGGGCGGCCCGCGCATCCTTCAGGAGGTGGAGAGGGTGGGCATCCTCTCGGCGCTCCCGGACGAGGTCCAGTCGATGCTCCCGGAGAGGCTGAAGCGCCTCTTCTCCACCGCCAACGAAATCTCGGTCGAGGGCCACGTGAAGATGCTCGCGGCGTGGACCCGCTACGTGACCAGCGCCATCTCGAAGACCATCAACCTCCCCAACAGCGCGACCGAGGAGGAGGTGGAGCGCGCCTACCGCCTCGCCTGGGAGGCCGGGTGCAGGAACATCACGGTCTTCCGGGACGGGTGCAAGTCGGTCCAAGTCCTTTATCACGGCGCCCAGGGGGTCGTCCAGCACTCCAGCGAGGAGTTCACGATTGCGCCGGAGTACTTCGGCAAGGTCCGGATGGTCCCGAGGCCGAAGAACCTCGCCGGGGCCACCTACGAAATCGAGGCCTACCCGAACCGCACCCTCTACGTCACCATCAACGAGGTGGAGGGGCGCCCCTTCGAGGTCTTCTGCCGCCTCGGCGCCTCGGGGACCGACGAGGACGGGGCGATGCAGGCCGTGGGCAAACTGATCACGGGGCTGCTGCGGGCCGGGGTCAGCCTCGACGTCGCCATCAAGATGCTCCGGAACATCAAGACCCAGGAGCACTGGCTCCCCGCCGACGACAACCGGTTCGTGGACTCGGCCGGGAGCGCCATCCGGAAGGTCCACTCCCCCTACCAGGCGCTCGCGCTGCTGTTCGAATACCACCTGGGCCGCAAGAAGGCGAGGGAGAGCGGCGAGCCGGTCGTCGTCACCGCGGCGCCGAAGTCCACGAAGGGCGGATGCCCGCTCTGCGGCGCCCCCGTCACCCTCCACGGCGGGTGCCAGAAGTGCTCCTCCATCCTCTGCGAGTGGCAGGGGCCGTGCGGGTGAAAAAGCACTTTCGCGGCGCTCTCGGGTGGTTTAAAATGGGGGAAAAGTACCTCCAATGAGGTGGCCTAAGCTATGAAAGGCTTCGTTCCAACGCCCGATATCATTGTGGATTTGATGGTGGCTAAGTTGTTTCGCCAGCAGTCACCAGAACCCCGGAGTGAAATTCTTGACGCGGGTTGCGGCACAGGAGCCTTTATCGAGGGCATCATTCGTTGGTGTGAACGCCATCAGAGGGTCATCCCGAAAATCACTGGCATAGAATCCGATCCGAGGCGTGCCTCCGACTCTAAGCGAAAGTTTGCCAACCAGCCTTCAGTCAAGATTCTGCCCCGGGATTTTCTTGCGCCACACGAAGCAGCTTACGATTATGTCGTTGGGAATCCACCCTACATCCCCATCACGGGGCTATCTGAAAATGAGAAGTCCAAGTATAGGCGGCGCTATGCAACGGCCAAAGACCGTTTCGACTTGTATCTCCTTTTCTTCGAACAGGCGCTAAGATGTTTGAGACCAAATGGGCGCCTCGTCTTCATCACGCCCGAGAAGTTCCTGTATGTCAAAACCGCGGTTCCTCTTCGCCGGATGCTCGCGGAGACTCGCATCGAGGAGATCCATCTCGTGAGCGAGGGGACTTTTGGCTCGCTTGTGACGTATCCGACGATAACAACCGTGGTCAATGTGTCCGGCCCCTCTCCAACTCGGGTCATCTTTCGCGACGGAAGGACTCGGATGGTCTCGCTCCAAAATAACAGTTCCTCTTGGATGCCGATCCTCAATGGTGCATCCCACAAGGAGGCGCCGCACACTCTCGCGGATATTTGTTTACGCATCAGTTGTGGCGTGGCAACCGGAGCCGACGCGGTCTATGTGACCAAAGCCACCGACTTGAACCCCAACCTCAAACCTTTTGCATATCCTACGATTGCAGGCCGCCAGATTGCTCCTCAGGGCGCCTCACTACGGGTGGATGAAGTGATGTTACTTCCATACACCTCGAGAGGGGACCTCCTACCTGAAGGCGAGCTTGGGAATTTGAGGACATATCTCAAGCATCCCCAACGCCGAGAAAAACTTCTGAAGCGTACCTGCGCATCTCGTAAGCCATGGTATGCCTTCCACGAGAGCCCCCCACTTCCCGAGATTTTGAGGCCTAAAATTTTGTGTAAGGATATTACGGCCAAGCCCTTCTTCGTGGTGGATGAAGAGGGCCGTCTGGTGCCTCGCCACTCGGTTTACTATATCGTGCCCAAAGACCCCTCCATCATCCGCAATCTCGTGAATTACCTCAACTCTCCGGCAACTGGCCGTTGGCTTAAATCACACTGCCAACGAGTTGCAAACGGTTTTCTGCGGCTTCAGAGCCACGTCCTTAAGCGGATTCCAATACCCGAAGAGGTCCTTCCCGCATCACCACCGAGTCCTGTCGCATCTGTCCAGTCCGGACGATTGCTCGCAGAAGCCGGATGAAGACTCCTTTTGATTATGCCATAGACGACATCAAGAGGCGGAGATACCACAATCACCGACTGGAAACACATTCCGATATTGTAAGCCGAGGCTTCATCTACGACTTGGTTGGTTTGTGCACACCTCTTCGCGAGGACCTTCTCACGGGAAGGGTATTCTGGTGGACGAACGTTAAGGCCCCCGGGAATCGGGGCCGCAAGATAGATCTGGTGGTCGGTGAGCCGGACGACCGTGGAAAGTATGATTCAAAGAGAATACGGCTGGCCCTCGAAAACAAGTCCGTGGTCACAGCGCATCGAAATAGAGACAATAGGTTCGATGACCTGAAGAAATCACTCGAAGCGATACATCGCGAAAGCCCACGGACGGTGATGGTGGCGACCATCCTGATCGGATTGGCTCGTCGAGTCCTCAACGTGCCCGATCAGGTGAAGAAGCACTTCGCAGGCAACGAGAGCGAGTTCCGAGCCAGAGTCCTCCCGCGTCTTTCCTCGGGCGACGGGTCTCTTTGGGAGGAATTCAGATTTGCGATCAGCCACAACAGCGACGACGATCCGAGAAAAACCGTCGAGCGATTGAGACAACTTCCCACGCGGAAAATAACCGAGGCAAGCGTCGCAGGATACGACTGCGTCCTCTTGGTTCCTGTCCACGTCGACAACGTTGGTCCACCTACATTACCACGCAGAAATGCCTTGGGAATCAATGTTGAGAGGGAATACCATGATACGCTCCGCCGGATTTGCAAGTCTTACCATGCGCGGTGGTCTTCCAAATGAAGAAGCCCACCCTCCCCATGGTTCGAGCCTTCCGTGTCACCGTCTCCCCCGGAACACCCCTGGCCGAAGATCATGACCATCGCTTGGTGGCTGATTTGGAGGATACTACGGGGGATGGGGCCGCATTATTGGGCACCCTCTACATCAACAAAATTCCCCACCACCTTGAGTTCTTGACCCTTGAAGAATACAACAATCGAGGCTACCTCACCAACCTCGATGTGCCACCCGAGAGGTTCCGCACTATCCGGGTAGGGGAGAAGGAGTTCATCGCCGTCCTTACTCCTTTTGAGAGACACAATGACCCCGGGAGGAAATAGGATGCCCCAGGACCCCTCCCTCCGCGTGACGCTGCTGCCGAAGGACACCGGCGGCCTCGGCAACATCTTCGGGGGCGTGATTCTGAGTTACATCGACCTCGCCGGCGCGGTGGAGGCCCGCAAGCATGGCGCCCGCCTCTTCGTGACGCGGGCCATGAAAGAGGTGGAGTTCATCTCCCCGGTCCGGGTGGGGGACATCGTCTCGTTCTACACCGAGACCCTGAAGGTGGGGCGCACTTCCATCACGGTCCGGGTCGCGGTGGAGACCCAGCGCGGCCTCGGGCGCGACGCGAGGCCCATCCGTGTCACCGAGGCGGTGGTGACCTACGTGGCGGTGGACCCGCAGGGGAAGCCGGTCCCCGTCAAAGGGCCCGAGGGGCGCGCAACCTAAAAGTCCCCCGGGCCCATCTGGGGTCGTGGCCGCTGTGATGGGGGTCGGGCGGAGGGTCCGCTCGCTCCTCCTCCCCTGGAACGTCAACCTCGTCTGCGCCATGGGGTTCGTTTCCACCCTCGCCGGCGCCACGCTCTTCACCGCCTTCACCTCCCCCGCCTTCCGGAGCCGCATCGGAATCGACGTGGCGACCCTGGGGGCCGCCGGGGCGCTGAACAGCGCCGCGACCCTTCTGGGCCTCCCCCTCTGGGGGGCCGCCGCCGACCGGTGGGGCCGCCGCCCGGTCCTCCTCCTGGGGGCCCTGGCGGGCCCCCCCCTCGCCCTCTGGCTGCTCGTCCTCTCCACCGGCCCCGAACTGCTGCTCCGCGCCTCCATCGCGGGCTTCCTGGGGGCCGGGGGCGTCGCGGGCACCGCCCTGATAGCCGACAGCGCCCCGGAGCACCGCCGGGCGCAGTCGATGAGCGCGTCGGGGGTGGCGGTGGTCGCCGGTTTCGGCGCGGGCTTCCTCGCCGCCTCGTCGCTCTTCGACCGCCTGGGCTTCGACAAGCTCGTCCTGCTGACGGCCCTCGCCGGGCTCCTCCCGGTCCTGCTGGCCCTCGCCCTCCGGGAGGTTCCCCGGGAACCGCGGGAGAAGGGGGGCCTCCTCGGCCGGGAGCTGCTGGAGGCGCTGCGGGTGGAGAGGATGAGGACCCTCTTCCTGGTGGCGCTCTTCGTCGTGATGCCGGTGGTGGGAATCTCCGTCGCGATTCTCCCGTTCCTCCAGGACCCCCCGCCCCGGGGCCTCGGCCTGGCGCTGGGGGAGATTCCGCCCCTCCTGGCACCGGCGGGGGCGGTGGGCCTCCCGGTCTTCCTCGCGGCGGTCTGGAGGACAGACAAGACCCTGCGGCGGAGGCCCTACATCCTGGCGGGCGCCTTGCTCGCGGGGGTCCCCTGGCTTCTCCTCCCCTGGGCGGGCGGGCCCGCGGGCCTCTCCCTCCTCGCCGCCGCCATCGCCGCCGGGGCGGCCCTCGCCGGCCCCGCCATCGGAGGGCTCCTCGCCGACATCATGGAGCCGGAGCACCGGGGGAGCGGGTTCGGGCTGCTCTCCCTCGCCCTCAGCCTCGCCTTCATCGGCGGCGGGCCCCTGGCGGGTTTCCTCTACGACAAGTTCGGGTTCGCCGCCGCCTTCTACGCCCTCGCCCTGACCGCAGTCCCGGGGCACGTCCTCGCCCTGAAGCGGCGGGCGCTCATCATGCCGAGGTAGGGCTCGCCCTTGCGGGCGGGCAACAAGGAGATTACCCTTGGGCCGGGGCCTCGACCCGCTCCGCCACTCCTCGCTTCAGCAGCGGCTCCGCGTTCGCCTTCGGGAGCCGCACGACCTCCTCCTTCCGGAGGCGGTAGACCTTCCCGTCGGCGCCGGTGAAGGGGGCGACGTCCTGGAGGAGCCGGAGGGGGACGGCGTCGTCCTGCGGCGCGGCTTTCGGCGCAGCCCGGTTCTTGCCCCGCTTTCGCGCCGTTTCCGCGGGAACCCCCGCCGCCCCCAGGAGATTCCGCCGCTCCTCGGTCAGGAGGGCCTCCAGTTTTCCCAAGAGGGCCGCCTCGGCGGGGGCGAGCCCCTGCGGCCCCTCCTCCATCCCGCGGGCCCGGAAGACCGCGCCCTTCGCCACCTTCAGGAGGCGCTCGTCCACCAGCCGCTCCACCAGCTGCCGGGCGGTCCTCAACTCGTCCTCGACGAATTCGGGGCTCGCCTCCTCCTTCCGGGCCGCCTCCAGGTCGGCGAGGTATTTCACCACTGCCTCTCCAAATGTAGCGGGAAGGGCCTGGAGGGACTCGGAGCGGCGCTCGGCCGCGAGAAGGGTGTAGAGTTCCTGCAGGTCCATGGCCCTTGAGCCGGGCCGGAGGGTCTAAAAGATAGCGGTCAAGGCGAGGGCTCCGCCCTCCGGGCGGTCAAGAATGTGGAGACCATCACAGCGAAGGCGTTTTAAATCGTTCCAAGAAAAAGGGGGGACCGTGCTCCGGAAACTGCTGGCGGTGGATTTGACCAAGGAGAAGGCGACCCCCGCGGAGTACGACCCGGCCGACGCGAAGGGGTTCATCGGCGGCTCGGGCCTGGGGGCGAAATGGCTCTACGACCACGCCAACTTCGCCTGCGACCCGCTGAGTCCGGAGAATTTCCTCCTCTTCCAGCCCGGGCCCCTCACCGGCTCCGGGGCCCCCGACACCGGCCGCCACACGGTCTGCTTCAAGTCGCCGCTGACCGGTTGCTGGGGCGAGGCGAACTCGGGCGGCGACTGGGGCTCTTGGCTCCGCTATTCGGGGTGGGACGGCCTCGCGGTCACCGGGCGCGCGAAGGAGTGGACCTACCTGACCATCGAGGACGGGACGGTCCAGTTCAAGCGGGCCAAGGACCTCGTCGGCAAGGACACCTACGAGACCCAGGAGGCGCTGACCGAGGGGGACTACGACCTGCGGGCCGCCTGCATCGGTCCCGCGGGCGAGAACATGGTCAAGATGGCCGCCATCATCTCCGAGGACGGCCGGGCCGCGGCCCGCGGGGGACCGGGGGCGGTGATGGGCGCGAAGCGGCTGAAGGCCATCGTCTGCAAGAAGGTCCGGAAGGTCCCCGTCGCAAACGAGGAGAAGTTCAAGGAGCTGACCAAGGCGGCCTTCGTCCACATGAAGAAGGCGCCGACCTTCAAGATTTTCCAGGCGCTCGGGACCGCGGGCTACATGGAGATGGCGGAGATGATGGGGGACGTCTCCATCAAGTACTTCACCGAGGGGAAGTTCGGCCCCGGCGCGAAGAAGGTGAGCGGCTCCGCGATGAAGGCCTCGATTCTCAAGGGGAACGAGGCGTGCCACTCCTGCCCCATCCGGTGCGCCCGGGTCGTGGAGGTGCCCGCGGGCCCGTTCGCCATCCCGGGAGGCGAGACCGCAGGCCCCGAGTATGAGACCGCGGCGGTCTTCGGCCCCCTCTGCATGAACGACAACCTCGAAGCGATTGCGCACGCCAACTGGCTCTGCAACCGATACGGGCTCGACACCATCTCCGCGGGAGTGACGACCGCCTTCGCCCTCTTCCTCTACGAGAAGGGGCTCATCACGAAGGAGGCGGCGGGGCGGGAGCTCCCGTGGGGCGACCCGAACGCGATTCACTTCCTGGTGGACGCCATGGCTCACCGGAAGGGGATTGGAAGCATCCTCGCCGAGGGGACCCGCGCCATGGGGAAAAAATACAACTGCCCCCAGTGGGCGGCCCACGTGAAGGGGATGGAGATTCCGATGCACGACGCCCGCGCCTTCTTCTCGATGGCCTCGGAGTACGCGACCTCGAACCGCGGCGCCTGCCACCTCTACGGCAACCCCTTCGAGGTGGAGATGGGCTCGGGGGTCCCCGAGTGGGACCTGAAGCCCTCGAACCGGTTCGCCAATGAGGGCAAGGGCGCGTTGACCGCCAAGTGCCAGGACTTCATGGCCATCTACAACGCGCTGGTCATCTGCCAGTTCGCCCGCCCCTCGGTCCAGCAGATGGCGGACCTCCTGAACTCGGTCTCCAGGACGAACTACACCATCCCCGACCTGAAGGCCGTGGGCGAGCGCATCAACAACATGAAGCGCGCCTACAACATCCGGGCCGGCCTCGGCATCAAGGACGACACCCTGCCCGAGATTGCCCTCCAGCCCCTGCCCGCCGGGGGGACCAAGGGGAAGGTGCCCGACTTGCAGTTCCAGTTGAAGGAGTATTACGAGTTCCGGAACTGGGACATCGGCAGCGGGAAGCCGAGGGCGGAGAAGCTGAAGGCGCTGGGACTGGGGAAGGTGGCCGCGGATTTGTGGGGCGGGAACTGAGACGAATCCAGGCATCATCTACGAATTTCGGAAAAGGGGTCCGACGCATAGCAAGGGCCGCGCGAGCGAGGCGCCGGTCAGCGCCAATATGCGACGAGCGCGGAGCGAAGCGACGCGCGAGGAGCGGCGCTGGCGAGGGCGAGCGCAGCGAGCCCGAGCACCGGCGCCGAGCGCGCGGCCCGGCGGGCGACCCCATAAGGGGTCGAGTGGGCGCGTTCGTATGCTCGCGCGCGCTCAGGTAGCCGTCTGAGGCACAACTTGGCATCTTTTGCAGACCGTCCTCTTACAGGGCGGGCGGCGAGAACGCCCCGGGCTTCAGCCCGGCGGATGAATCGCCGCTGGCAACCTGGCAAAAGGATGAGAGTAAAAGGTCAGGCCCCTGAGGGGCCCCCACCCGCCCGCAGGGCCTCCCGAACCG
>CAZANW010000029.1:21070-23744 GCA_964486625.1 uncultured Halobacteria archaeon | reverse complement strand
GGCTACACCCCCGGGGACGGCGAGTGCGTCCCCTCCTCTCCGTCTTCCCCGACGCCCGCCTCCGCCTCCCCGACCGCCGCCATTCCCACGGCGACGCCGGGCCCCCCCGCCCCGACCCCCACCCCCCAGAGCCGGATTCGCTCGGGGACCGCCACCCTCGGCGCCTACGACGTCTACACGGACACGGGGGACCGGTTCAGTTTCGACGCCGGGGTCGTCCGGTCCGGGGACTACCCCGGGGGCTACAACTTCACCTACGGCCCGTCGCCGAGCCCCTGCCTCTGCGGCATATGGTATCAGGAGAGTTCCTCGGACTACGGCTCCATGAACGCGGCCCCCGCCATGGGCCCGAACCAGGACCTCCGGGACTACCGGCCCGGCGCCGACCTCCCCATCGTCCTGGGGAAGAACTACTACTTCGTCACGGTGACCCAGGTCTCCCATTTCACCCAGACCTACCGGTACGGCAAACTCCAAATCACCGCCCTCTCGCCCACCTCCGTCGCCTTCCGGTGGACCATTCAAGACGATGGGAGCCCGAACCTCGCATGAGCGAAGAGTTCAACCCGGGCGACGTGAAGGGGGTGTTCCGGCAGGTCGCCAACGACCACGGGTGGGCTTTCGAACTCGTGGTCTCGAAAAAAACAGATGGAGCGCGCGAGATGAAGCTCCGCTGGACATTGACCCTCCTGGCCGCGCTCCTCGTCCTCGCAGGGCCGGCGGCGGCCCCGGAGCCGGGGGACTACGTGGCCTGCTCCGGGGAGCAGCTCCAGATATCGAGGTGCGTTACGGAGTGCGATGCGGCATACCAGATTGTGGCCGACGAGGTGGACGCTCAGATGCCGAGGACCAAGACGGGGGAGTTAGTGAAAACGGAGGAGATGACCTACTCCCAGACCCGTCTCTTGGAGAAACTCTACGAGGAGGGTGCCAAGGCCTCCAACGACCGCACCGCGTGCGCCAACTCCTGCCGGAGCGGACAGCGGACGACTCTGGAGGCCTGCAACGCGATTCCCGGGGACCTCCGCCAGGCCTGCGAGTCCGCCTATGCCGGGGGAGTCAAGAACTGCGACCAGACGTTCGTCTGCGACAGGAAGAAGACCGACGAAGAAAAGGAGAAGTGCAACCAGCAGTGGAAGGCGTGCAATGCCGAGCAGGCGAGTCAGCGGGCCGCCTGCCTGAAGCCCATTGACGACGCGCAGGCCCAGGTCAATGCCAAGGAAAAGGAGTTCAACGACTGGCGGGAGGAGCGGATGGGGAAAGCGCACGCGGACGCCAAGGCGGACCTGGAGAAACGGAAAAAGGACACCCCGGTGGTCAAGGGCCAGCAGCGCATATCGAGCGGCAGCCGTGGGGGACTCGACACGTTCTACAGCCCCGCCGACGTCGAGGCCCGGGCCGACAAGGTGGCGGGTCAGTTGGAGAAGTCGGGCAAGAAGCCCCTGGTGGACGCCATGAAGCAGCCGCTGCCGCCGGAGGCCAAGGCGAAGAACTCCCTCTCCGAATTCGGGGACAAGGACAGTTACCTCCAGAAAGCGAAGAAGGCCGCCGACAAGGCCCTCGGGGCGTTTTCGGGGGCGTTCAACAACCCGGACCTCTACGCCCCGGGCTCGAAGGAGTACAACCGGGCCAAACTCGGGCAGGCCGCGGAGGCGGGGTCGAAGGTGGCGGGCGCCATCGACAAGGTGAAGGACCTGGCCGATATAGGCCAGGACATCACCAAGGTCCAGCAGCAGTTCAAGGGGCAGGCCAAGTCCCTGGCCACCGGGATGGTGGTCATGGGCTCCGTGGCCGAGCAGGTGGCCGGCTCCCTCCCCACGGGCGTAGGGGACATGGTGAAGTTCTACGGCCAAGGCCTGAAGAAGCCCCTCGACACCATCGCGGACGTGGGTGCGAAACAGCAGGAGAATGTCGAGGCGGGGGGCCTCTCCCAGACCGTAGACCGGAACTCCGCCACCTACCAGTTCTTCGACGCCTACGCAGCGCGCACCGGGAGCGGGAACTTCGGGCTTCTCAACTACCAGGACAAGGACAACGTCGAGCGCACCATCGACGCGGGAAAATACGACTGGGTGAAGCAGGGGGACTACGTGGTGCCTGTGCCGGTGGACTCGTCGGCCCCGCCCCTCGACATCAAACTGCGGCCCCGGAGCGAGTCCCGCTGGCTGATTTTCACCCAGGACACCATGGACATCGTGAACGGCGCCGGAGCCGTGGTGGCCCAGTTCCCGTTCTGAACGGCGGCAGACTGAGAAACCTCAAGCGGGCTCGGCGAACACCGGCGTCCCTGACAGGGTGAGTTGCGAGGCGTCCAGCGTCTTCTCGTTCCCGTAGAGGTCGGTGACCTTGAGGCGGCCCGTGATTTGGGAGGAGAGTTTCGCCGCGGAGGTCGTCCCGGTCGTCCCCGAGGGGGAGGGGGTCGCCGCCGGGGTCCCGCTGGGGGTGGGCATCGGGCTGCCGGACATGGGGCTCCCGGAGGACGTGGGCATGGGGCTTCCGGGGGGACTCCCCGAGGGGGTCGGCATCGGGCTGAAGGTCGGGGGCGGCGTCCCGCTGGGGGTCGGCATGGGGCTTCCGCCCTGGAGCGAGAGGGTGGCCTGCTTGGCCGTGCCGGCGGTCTCGCACGCGGCCGCGGCCTTCGCGGTGGAGGTGCCGGAGTCCCCGCCGTAGAGGA
>CAZANW010000029.1:0-20970 GCA_964486625.1 uncultured Halobacteria archaeon | reverse complement strand
TCGCACGCGGCCGCGGCCTTCGCGGTGGAGGTGCCGGAGTCCCCGCCGTAGAGGACTCCCCCGCCGCCCGAGGATTTGCCGGTGTAGGTCCCGATTTCGGTAATCCACATCGGCTTCGAGACCCCGGCCGACTTCATGAGGGAGTTGAAGTCGTCCAGCACCCCGCGATACTTGCTCTCCTCTTGGACGCCGTTGCGCTCGATGTTCCAGTGCCAGTTGAGGGCGTCAATGGTGGTCCCGAGGCCCGCGTTGAAGGCGCTCTGGAACCAATCCTTGGCGGGGTAGGAGCCGCTGGAGTCCTTGTAGGTCATGCCGAGGTCGAAGGCCCCGTCGTTGGTGACCGTGCAGGTGGGGCAGTGTTTCTTGATGATGTCCGCCGCGACCTTCTGGGCCTTGGCGTACTCCGCCCCCTTCGCGAGGTAGCCGCCGTCGGGCCCCTGGACCTCGTTGAAAATCTCCCACAGTTTCACCGGCTGGCCGTTGAGGCCGGGCATGTCGTTCTTGCCGTCCCCGTCGTAGCGGTCCGCCACCGCCTCGACCCAGCGCGCGAAGTCGTCGAGGTCGCAGACGGGGCCGAAGTAGCCGCTGAGATACCAGAAGGAGCCGTCCTGGACGACCTGGGCGGTCGTGCCGCTCGCCTTGGAGCCGCACTTCGAGGTGTCCCACGCGCTGTAGTGGCGGAGGGTGACGATGGGTTCCAGTCCGTATTTCCGCGCCATTTTCACGTGGAGGTCGGGGAACTCCCAGCGGTAGCCCTTCCCCTTCTCGGGCTCGACGAGGTTCCAGACCCACGGCCCGGGCTCGGAGCGGACGTATTTCATCCCGGCCGCCGCGGTGTATTTGTAGTCGTCGTCGAACTTCTCCTCCAGCGCCTTCAGCGTGGTTTGGAGCAGGGAGGTGTCGGCGTAGAGCCCCGCGGTCCCCTTCTGGAGGACGGTCGAGCGGAGCCCGCTCACCACGTTGGTCAGGGCCTGGTAGGAGGGGACGTCCATGCCTCCGAAGTGCTCGGAGAGGGGGAGGCCGCCCGACGCGGCCTGCGTCGCGGCCGGGGTCGCTCCCGCCGCGCCTCCGGTCGTTCCGCCGCCCGGAGCGCCCCCGCCTCCTCCACCCCCGCCACCACCGCCTCCGCCCCCTCCCGTGATGGACGGAGAGGCGTTCTTCGGCTTCTCGAATGCGAGTTCCTTGACCCACGACGCGACCTTCTGGGCCGAAGCGCTCTCGGCCGCGGGCTTGATGGCCTCCGAGGGGGCCTGCGAGGGGGCTGTGGACGCGCCCGGCGATGCGGCGGACGGGGAAGGGGAAGATGTGGATTGGGTGCAGCCGCTGACGAGGAGGGCCGCGGCCAGGAGTGCGACGAGAAGGGGCCCGCGGAACCCGCCCATCCCCGGAGTAACGGTGAAATATCTTAAATGTTCGGAATATCGAGAGTGGTTTCCAGGGCCACCCAGCCCGCGAGAATCCGGGCCATGGGGGCGTAGAATTTGGACTCCGCGGCCCCGGCCCCCTCCGCGAAGCGCGGGGCCCAGGGCGCGACGTGCTCCCCGAGGAAACGGCGGGCCAGCCTCCGGGACCCTTCGGCCCCGAGCCCCCGGCGGGCCGCCTCCATCTCCCGCTCCGCGAGGGCGGCGAGGAACGCGGTCTCCACCGAGAGGTGGTCCGCGGGCAGCGGAGAACGGAAAAGGTCCATCCCCGCCTCCCGGTAGAATGCGCGGACCCTCTCCGGACCGCTCCCCCCGTGGTCGGAGCCCCGGAGGGAGATTCCGTGGGAGAAGAGCCGCCGGTATTCCGCCTCCGCCCGGCCCGCCGGGTCCTCCGCGCGGAAGAAGAGGGCGAGGGCCTCCAGGGGCTCCGCGAACTCTTCCGGGTCGAGGGAGAGCGCCTGCCGAAGATAGCCGAGGAACTCCCCGGTGGAGATAAGGCGGCGGAGGTATCCGGTCGGCGGCCCGAAGCCCGCCGAGAGGAGGCGGTAGACGTGGAGTCGCCGGTGGGCCCAGCAGGCGGCCTCGTCCGCCTCCCAGCGGCTCTCCAAGACCTCTGTGCTCATCGGGGCCCGATTCGTCCGGGCTTCCAAGAGCGCTCCCCACGTAAGTTCCGTAGGCCGCGGCCCCGCAGCCTGATTTTACGTTCAGAATGTTCAGAATGCCGTAGAACTTCCTCCTCCGGACATGGCGGAGTTCGACGTGGTGGTCGTCGGGGGCGGCCACAACGGCGTCACGATTGCGGCCTATCTGGCGAAGTGCGGCCTCAGGGTGTGCGTCTGCGAGGAGCGCTCGGAGACCGGCGGCGGCCAGGAGAACACCGAGGTCATTCCCGGCTTCCGCATCGACCCCCACGCCTCCTACCTCTACGGCTACGCGGCCCCCGGCTTCGAGCAGTTGCGGCTCGGGGACTACGGCTTCCGCATGGTCTACTACCGGACCCTGATGGGGGGGCTCGACCCGAAGGGGCGCGCCTTCTACGGGGGGCGCTACAACCCGGACACCCTGAAGAACATCGAGCGGATGTCGAAGCGGGACGCCAAAATCTGGGCCATCCTGGAGAACAAACTCGCGCCCCACATGGTGGAGTTCCTCCGCACGGTCTTCTGGACCCCGCCCCACCCGCAGGGAATGGAGGTGGAGCCCGGAAACCTCCCCTGGTCCCGCCTGATGAAGAAATACATCCCGGAACTCTACACCGACGCGTGGAACGAGTGGACCTGCAACGAGGTCCTCGACGGCCTCTTCGAGTCGGAGATGATCCAGGCCATGGCCACCGTCATGTGGTATTCCGGCGCCGCGCCGAACTGGGAGGGCATGGCCATCCCCGCCCTCGCGGGCTTCCAGTTGTGGTATTACTCCTCCGGCTCCCCCCGCGGCGGGATGCACACCTACGCCCACGCCCTGGTCCGTTGCGCCATTTCCCACGGGGCCACGATTCTCTCCAACTGCCCCGTGAAGGAGATTCTGGTGAAGGACGGCCGCGCCGTCGGGGTGAAACTGCGGGGGGACGCGGTCTTCCCGAACCGGGTCATCCATGCGGAGAAGGCGGTCATCAGCGGCGTGGACCTGAGGCAGACCTTCCTGAAACTGATGCCCGACGCCCCCATTGACCACGGCCTGCGGCGCCGCGTCCAGGACATCAACCTCAAGGGGGGCTCCCTCTGGGTCGGCTCCTTCATCACCAAGGAACTCCCGAAGTTCGCGGGCGATGGCGCGGAGGTCCTCAAGGGCCCGAACTTCCCCTGCCTCTCCTCCCGCTTCGAGGACCGGTCGGAGTATTTCGCCCAGATGCGGGACGCCTACTCCTACAAGAAGACCCCCGACCCCGAGCACAACCTCTCGGCCATCATCAACCACGACGCCTTCGACCCGACCCGGTGCCCCCCGGGATACCACGTCCTCTCCCCCTGCTACATGCAACTGGTCCCGCCGGAATACCACGTGGAGGGCCCCGCGGCCGTCAACGAGATGAAGGAGCAGGTCCTGGAGTCCCAGTTGAAGCACCTGCGGACCTACGCCCCCAACCTGACCCGCGACAAGGTCGTCCGCGCCTTCATCAACACCCCCTACGACTCCGAGTTCCGCAACGTGAGCCTCCTGGGGGGCAACTGGTATGCGACCCGCCAGTGCCGCGACCAGTGGTGGACGACCCGCCCCCTCCCGGAACTGGCCCGCTACCGGACCCCCGTGAAGGGGCTCTACCTCTGCAACCAGACGAGCCATCCGGGCGGCCTCTGTCTGATGGCGGTCCCCTACAACCTCATGCACATCCTCATCGAGGACGGCATCGCCAAGCCCGGCGACTGGTGGTATCCGTCGCCCGACTTCATCCCGAGCCCGAAGGAGGACTTGAATGGGATTTGACCCCGACACCGTCGTCCACCCCGACCCCCTCCCGGTCCCCGAATTCCCGAAGGAGACCTCGTGCGACGTCGCCATCATCGGCGCGGGGGTCAACGGCCTGCTGACCGCCGCCTACCTCGCGCGGGCGGGCCTCAAGGTGGTGCTGCTGGAGCGGCGCTACGAGATTGGCGGCGGCCTCGCCACCGAGGAGGTCCTCTTCCCCGGATACTACAGCAACACCCACGCGGTTTACCACATGATGACCGACTACATGCCGGCGGTCCGCGACTTCGACCTGGCCCGCCACGGCCTCCAGTTCATCGTCCCCAACGTCCAGACCTCCATGGTGTTCCGGGACGGGACCAGCCTGAGCCTGTGCCGGATGATCGAGGACACCAAGGACTCCCTGGCTAAGGCGAACCAGCGGGACGCCGACAAGTTCGGGCGCCTGATGCGGACCTACCGGAGGATGGTGGACGAGCTCATCGCGCCCGCCACCTACCTCCCGCCCGTGGCGCCCCTCGACCTGGCGGAGGCCCTGGGGAAGACGCGGCTCGGCAAGGAGTTGCTCCGCATCGGCGAGATGAGCGCGTGGGAAATCATCGACTCCCAGTTCCAGGACCCGAAGGTCAAGACGCTCCTCCTCTACTCGGCCTGCATGTGGGGCATCCGGCCCCAGGAGACCGGACTCGGGTTCCTCGTTCCGCTCTACTTGGACCGGGCCTGCCAGCGCGCGGTCTGCTACGGGGGCTCCCACAAGTTCGCCGGGGCGATTGTCCGGGAGGTCCTGCTCCGCGGGGGGACCGTCCTCGACTGCGCCGAGGCGACCCGCGTCCTGACCGACGGCGGCCGCGCGACCGGCGTCGAGATGTTCGACGGCCGGGTCGTCCGGGCGCGGGCCGTGGTGAGCAGTCTCGACCCCCAGACGACCTTCCTGCGCCTGCTGGGGGGCAAGGTGGACGGGGAGACGCGGGGGGCGGCGGAGGGGTGGCAGTGGGACCCCTGGTCCTTCTTCACCCTGAGCGCGGTCCTCAAGGAGGCTCCGAAATACAGGTGCGACGACCCGTGGGTGAACGAGGCGCTCATGGTGGTCGCGGGCTTCGATTCCCCGGAGGAACTGCTGAAGCACTGGGAGGCGGTGGAGGCGGGCCGCCTGGAGCGCATCGGGGGGCACATCACCACCGAGACCCTCTTCGACCCCACCCTCGCCCGGGTCCCCGGGCGCCACGTGGGCTTCTTCCAGATTCACGCCCCCTACGGCCTCCAGGGGGGATGGGGGAAGCGGCAGGATGAGATTGCGCAGCGTGCGGTGGAGACCTGGAGGCAGTTCGCCCCCAACCTGACCCCGGACAAGGTCGAGATGGTCCACTCCGAGACCCCGTTGGACATCGAGCGGCGCCTGCCGAACATGGTCCGCGGCTCCATCAAGCACGGCGCCTACACCCCGACCCAGATGGGGACCTTCCGGCCCAGCGAAACCTGCAGCGGGGGGCGCACCCCGGTCCCGGGCCTCTACCTCTGCGGGGCCTCCATGTATCCTGGCGGCCTCATCCTCGGGGGGCCGGGCTACATCGCATCGGGGGCCGTCGCGGACGACCTCGGGGCGAAGCGGTGGTGGACGCCGCCCGCCTACATCCTGAAATACGCCCGGACCTACCTGGGCGGCGACGGGGCGGCGAGATGAGAATCTGGTCCCGGGGCCTCGGCAAGCGCGAACTCCTGATGGACCTCTCGAAGTGCGAAATCACCCGGGAGGGGGACCGCTACATCCTCACCGGGACCGTGGTCTCTCCGGTGAACTGGGAGTTCCGCATCACCATGGAGCCCCGGGACGTCCCCGGCCTCATGCGGACCGCCATGAGTTCCGGCTTCATCGTCCTCGGGCTCAAGTGGCTGGGCCGGACCCTCAAGGCGCCCTTCGCCTCCCTCGGGGAGGGGCCCTGCTGGGAGAAGAACCCGGGCTGCGGGACGGGGAAAATCGCGGACTGCGAGCCCTGCCCTGCCTACGCGGCCAAAACGCCCTGCTGGTCCTTCGAGTGGTCCTCGGTGGGCGACGGCCCCACGAGGGCCAAGTTCAGGGAAATCCTGGCGACCCGGTGCGCCCAGTGCTCCCTCTTCCCGGCCCACCGGGAGGCGCTGGAGCGGGCCCGGGCCGCGTTCCCTCCGGCGTAGTCTCGTGCCGCCCGAGGTCCTCGTTTTCGACCTCCAGCGCTTCTCGGTCCACGACGGCCCGGGAATCCGGACCACGGTCTTCTTCAAGGGGTGTCCCCTGCGCTGCCGCTGGTGCCAGAACCCCGAATCCCTCCGGCCGCATCCCGAGGTGGCGTTCTACGCCGACCGGTGCAAGTCCACGGGCGGCTGCCTGGAGGCGTGCCCCCGCGGCGCCCTCCGCAAAGAGGGAGAACGGGTGGAGCGCGCGCGCTGCGACGCCTGCGGCCTCTGCGTCCCCGCCTGCCCTTTCGGCGCCTTCCGCGTGGTCGGCCGGAGCCTCCCCGTGGAGAAACTGGCGGAGGAGGCGCAGCGTGACCTCCCCTTCTTCGAGGCCTCCGGCGGCGGCGTCACCCTCTCCGGCGGCGAGCCCACCCACCAGATGGAGGCGATGGGGGCCCTCGCGCGCCTCTGCCGGGAGCAGGGGGTCTCGGTGGGACTCCAGACCTGCGGCGCCTTCCAGTGGAATGCGTTCGAGCCCCACCTCGGCCGGTTCGACTTCATCCACTTCGACCTGAAGGCGATGGACCCAGAACTCCATCGGAACCTGACCGGCGCCGACAACCGGGCCATCCTGGAGAACGCGCGGCGTCTCGCCCGGGCCCGCGCCCCGGTCCTCTTCCGCATGCCGGTCATTCCCGGGCAGAACGACTCCGCGGCCAATCTCAGGGCGACGGCGCGGTTCCTGAAGGAGGTGGGCGCCGGGACCATTCACCTGCTTCGCTACCACCGCATGGGGACGAGCAAGGCGGCCCCCCTGGGGCTCCCCATTCCGGCGGCGGAGTTCGGCGACGGGGGCGCGGCCTCCGGGAGCCTCTCCCGGGCGGCGGAACTCCTCCGAGGGGAGGGGCTGGAGGTCACCTCGTGACGGCAGCCGCGGCGCAACCCCTTCTCCGGCCGGACTTCCTCGCCGGCCTCGCCCTCAGCGACCGGGTCCGGGCCCTCCACGGGGAGGTGCGCTCCTTCCCTCCGCGCCTCTGCGCGGAGCGCGCCCTCCTGCTGACCCGCCACTTCCGCGGCCAGAAGGGGGAGAAGCCGATGGTCCTCCGGAAGGCGGAGGCGCTGGCCCACCTCCTCCGGAACAAGGCGGTCCGCATCTACCCGCGGGAACTGCTGGTGGGCTGCTTCACCTCCCACCGGGTCGGCGGCCAACTGTTCCCGGAACTCCACTCCCTTCCGATGCTGGAGGACCTCCTCCGGTTCGAGAGCCGGCCGGTGAACCCCTTCCGCGTCTCGGCTGCGGACAGGGCGCTCCTCCTCGCGGAGGTGGTGCCCTACTGGTCCACCCGCTTCCTCGCGGTCCGCTCCATCCCTCCTTCGCGGGCCCTCGCATTCGCCTCCGAGCAGGTCAGCCCCGTCTTCTACCTCATCAACGAGAGCGCGGGCGTCTCCCACTTCGTCCCCGACTACGCCGGTCTCGTCGCCCGGGGGACGGAGGGCTGCCGGAAGGAGGCCGCACGACGCCTCCGGAGCGTGGACCCCGGTTCCCCGGAGGCGGCGTTCCTGCAAGCGGTCCAGGTCGCCTGCGACGGCCTCGATGCGTTCGCCGCGGGCTACCGGAGGCGCGCCCTCGCCCTGGCCCGGGGGGAGAGCGACCCGGCCCGGCGCCGGGAACTGGAGGCCATCGCACGGGTCTGCAGCCGCGTCCCCCGCCGGGCCGCCTCGTCGTTCCACGAGGCTCTCCAGTCCATCCTCTTTGCCCAAATCGCCCTCAACATCGAGTCCCTCGACAACGCGGTGAGCCCCGGGCGGCTCGACCAGATTCTCTGGCCCCTCTACCAGCGCGACCTGGAGGCCGGGAAACTGGACCGCGCGCGGGCCTTCGAACTCCTGGGCTGCTTCGCCGTCAAGTTGTGCGAGATTGTCCCGCTCTTCTCCCAGCGCATGACGAAATACCACGGCGGAATGTTCAACGGGCAGGTCGTCGTCGTGGGGGGCACCGACCGGCGGGGCAAGGACGCCACCAACGAACTCACCCACCTCTTTCTGGAGTTGATGGACCAACTCCGGACCCGGCAGCCCAACTACCACGCCCGCCTCCACTGCGGGAGCCCCGCCGCCTACCGGTCCCACGTGGCCGGGGTCCTCGCCGCGGGCGCGGCCTCCCCCGCGCTCTACAACGACGAGGTGATTGTGCCCCTCCTCCGCAGCCGCTCCATCTCCGAGGAGGACGCCCTCGACTACGCCAACGTGGGGTGCGTGGAGCCTGTGGCCCCGGGAAATTCCTTCCTCTCGACCGACGCGGCCCTCTTCAACCTCCCGGTCTGCCTGGAACTCGCCCTCAACGGGGGCAGGCGCTTCGGCCGCTCCCGGCTCGTCGGGCCCCCCACGCCCCCGGCCGGGGAGTGCAAGTCCACGGAGGAACTCGCGGACCTCTTCCGGGTCCAAGCGGAGGCCGCCGTGGAGCGGCTCCTCCGGGACATCCGCTGCATCGAGGAGGGCAACGCGCGGTTCCACCCCACGCCGCTGACCTCCATGCTCGTCCAGGGCTGCCTGGAGTCGATGCGGGACGCCTCGGCGGGGGGCGCCCGCTACAACGGGAGCGGCATCCAGGGGGTCGGGGCGGTGGAGGTGGGCGACAGCCTCGCGGCGGTGGAGGCCGTGGTCTTCCGGCAGGAGGCCGCGACCCTGGCCGAAGTGGCGGAGGCGTGCCGCACCAACTTCAAGGGCGCCGACGCCCTCCGGGCGCGACTCCGGCTCGCCCCGAAGTTCGGCAACGACGACCCGGCCGCCGACAAGTGGGTGGCCCGGGCCGTCGAGACGTTCGCCGGGGCCCTCGAGGGCCGGAAGAACTTCCGGGGCGGGGACTACGCCGCCGGCTTCTACTCGGTGACCTCCCACGCGGCCTTCGGGGAGGCGACGGGCGCCCTCCCCAGCGGCCACCTCGCGGGCGAGCCCTTCTCCTCCGGACTGTCGCCGTCGAGCGGGATGGACCGGCTCGGCCCCACCGCCGTCCTCCGCTCCGTGGGCTCCCTCCCCTTGCGCCTCGCGAAGAACGGCGTGAACCTCAACCTCCAGTTGGCGCCCTGGGCGGTGGCGGGCCCGGAGGGGGCCGAGCGCCTCCGGCACCTCGTCGAGGGCGGGTTCCTCTCGGGCTGCATGCAGGTCCAGGTCAACGTCCTCGACCCGAAGGTTCTCGTCGAGGCGCGGGACCACCCCGGCCGCTACCCGGGGCTGCTGGTCCGGGTCTCGGGCTACTCGGCCTACTTCGACGACCTCTCGCCGGAGATGAAGCAGGAAATCATCGACCGGACCCTGCACGAAGCGGGGTCCGGAAGCGGGCCTTGAGAAGCGTCCCGCCTACGCATTCCCGACTCCTTTTACATATGGATAGATGTTCTACGTTCACAACGTTCAGGGAAACGCCGACCTCCCCGCTCCCGGATGGCCGGGTTCGGAGCAATCGGGACGGAGGGTGGGGGATGAAGACGCGGTTCCTCGGGAAAATCTCCGCCTGGCTCGGAGGGGGCCCGTGCTGGGAGCGGAGCCCGGCGTGCGGGACCGACCCGTCCGCCGGCTGTGAACTCTGCCCGGCCTACGCGGCCCGGACTCCGTGCTGGTCGTTCGACTGGCGCACCGTGTCCGGCGATGGCCAGCGGAAGAGGTGGCTCGAAATGTTGGCCACGAGCTGCCCCGGCTGCTCCCTCTACCCCAGGCACCGCCGGGCCTTGGACCGCGCCCGGCTGGCGCTGGCGCGCTGACCATGGCCGAGTTCGACGTGATTGTGGTGGGGGGCGGGGTGAACGGCCTCACCTGCGCGGCCTACCTCGCGAAGGCGGGGGCCAAGGTGTGCGTCGTCGAGCGCCGCGACGAGGTGGGTACCCACTGCTCCACCGAGGAGGTGACCCTCCCCGGGTTCAGGCACAACCTCCACGCCACATGGATTATCACCGCCAGCAGCCCGGTCGTCGAGGATTTGGAACTCGAGAAGTTCGGGTTCGACCCGGTCTTCACAGAATACGCCTACGGCTACCCCTTCGCCGACGGGAAGTGCGCCCTGATTCACTCCTGGGACCCGAAGAAGACCCACGACAACTGGGCCAAGTTCTCGAAGAGGGACGCCGAGACCTTCGTGAAGATGGGGGGCAGCCTGACCCCCTACATGACCGAACTCATCGAGCGGATGCTCTACCGCGTCCCATCGGTGGAGAACTTCGACCGGGTCCAGTCCATCATGCAGAAGGCGAAGGCGGTCCCGGCCGACGTCCAGGACATGAACGGCTTCGAACTCCTGGACCTGCTGTTCGAGAGCGAGCACCTGAAGACGATGATTGCCAGCCTCCAGTGGATCGGGGGCATGCCGCCCCTCCACCGGACGGTGGGGAGCCTGGGGGCCCTCATGTGCCTCAGCCTCGGGCCGGTCTACGCGGTCCACCAGTTGCGCGGAGGCTCCCACATGCTGCCCCACGCACTGGCCCGCTGCGTCCTCCACCATGGGGGGCTCGTCCTCCAGTCGTGCGAGGTGGAGAAAATCCTCGTCGAGGGGGGCCGCGCGGTCGGCGTGCAACTCTCGGAGCACGCCTGCTACCCCGACAAGGTCCTGCGGGCGCGCAAGGCGGTGGTGAGCAACGTCACGGCCAAGCCCACCCTCGCCATGGTGGGGGAGGAGCACTTCGACCCCTGGGTGGTCCGGGCGCTTCGGAACTTCAGATACGACGAGCAGGTCATCTTCGGCGCCCACTTCGCGCTCAAGGAGGCCCCGAAGTGGAAGACCTCCGAGCCGGGCATCGACAAGTGCTTCATGGGCTACCTCGGGGCCGAGTCCACCAAGGACCTGAGGGACTTCTCCGTGAGCCTCGTCAGCGGCCGCATCCACGAGCCTCCCATGGCGAACTGGTTCCTCCCGACGAAGGCCGACCCCACCCAGGCGCCGCCGGGGAACCACGCCGGCTTCCTCTGGCTCGACGTGCCCGCCGACCTCCGGTTCCAGGGGGGCCCCGACGGGTGGGACGCGCTCCGGGACAAACTGGTGGAGCGGCTCGCCGACCGGTGGAACGACTACGCGCCGAACTTCAAAGCCTCCGTCCTCGGCACCTACGGCCACAGCCCCCGGGACATCGAGCGCCGTAACCCGAGCGCGGTGAAAGGGAACTGGATTGGCGGGAGCGTGGTGCCGGAGCAGCTCTACCTCATCCGGCCCTACCTTGGCCACGGGGTCGTGGCGCCCCGGACCGCCATCCCGGGGCTCTACATGTCGAATTCCATCTGGCCCCCGGGGACGACGTTCCTCGGCTCGGGCTACTTGGCCGCGACGGCGGTGGCCGAGGATATCGGAGTCCGGAACCAGCCGTGGTGGAACCACAAGCCGCTCTCCTACCTCCACCGGAACCTGGGGCGGTTTGCGAAGGCCGCGACGGGGGGGAAGTGAAGATGCCCCCCTCCGCCGTCCGGACGGTGGGCGACCTCATCTACTGGCAATACGCCAAAATCATCTCCGAGTCGGCGGGGGCGGGGAGGCGGAGATACCCCTTCGTGATGGACCGCTTCAAGAAGTTGCAGAGTGGCGAAATCGAGTGGTCCACCGCCGTCCGCGAGTGGGTCAAGGAGCACGAAATCCGGGGCCTCTGCGCCTATTGCGGCTCCGCGGCGGGACTCTCGGTGGACCACCTGCTGCCCCGCTCCCGGGGCGGCCCCGACGCGGCGGACAACGCGGTGCTGGCGTGCCGGAACTGCAACTCCTCCAAGGGCGACCGGGGAATCTACGAGTGGTTCGGGCTGGAGATGCGCTACGAGGTCCCGCGGATTGTGGAGGGGAAATACCTGAAACTCCTCCACCGGCTCCACGGGGAGCGGGGCTCCCTCCAAGCGGGGCGCGCCGACCTCCAGGCGCTCTGCCGCTCCTGCCGCATGAACGGGAAGTGCCCGTCGCCGGACCTGACGGTCTACTGCCTGGAAGGGGTGTTCGGCGCATGAGCTCCCAATACGACCTCATCGTCATCGGCGGCGGCCCCAACGGCCTCACCACTGCGGCGTATCTGGCGAAAGCGGGCGCCAAGGTGCTGCTCGTCGAGCGCCGCCACGAGTGCGGCGGCGGCCTGCTGACGGAGGACTTCGGCGGCTTCCGGTTCAACCTCCACGCCTTCTACATGATGCTCGGGGAGCACATGCTCCCGGTCCGGGACCTCGGCCTCGAGAAGTTCGGCGTGATGTTCCGCACCCCCGAGGTCCAGGTCTCCATGCCCCTCCGGGACGGGCGGGCGCTGATTCTATACCGCGACCTGCAGCAGAGCGTGAAGTCGGTGGAGCGGTTCTCTCCGGGCGATGGGGCGCGCTACGAGAAGATGTGGAGGGAGTTCCACAAACTCACCGCCGACGCCATCATCCCCGCCACCTACGCCCTCACGGCGCCCATCCTCGACATGGCCGAGGGGCTCCAGAAAACGGAACTCGGGAAGCGGCTTCTCGACCTTTCCGAGGAGAGCCCCCGGGAGATTCTCGACTCCTACGGCTTCAAATCCGAAGAGTTGAAAGCCCTCCTCCTCTTCCTCGGCTGCGTCTGGGGCGTTCCCCCGGACGAAGGAGGCCTCGGATACCTCCTCCCGCTCTTCGTGACCCGCATGACCCAGTGCGCCATGGCCCAGGGCTCCAGCCACCGCGTCTCCTCGGGCCTCTGGCGCTCCTTCGTCTTCGCGGGCGGCGATGTCATGGACGACTGCGAAGTGGACAAGATTGTGATGGAGAACGGCCGCGCCGCCGGAGTGAAACTTGCCGACGGCCGCGTCCTCAAGGCGCGGGCGGTGGCGAGCAGCGTGGACCTACACCAGACCTTCCAGAGGTTCCTGGAGCCGGGCCAGGTCCCGAAGGAGGTGGCCGACTCGGTCCGGAACTGGAGGTGGGAGGGGCACAGCCTCTTCGGGGTCCACCTCGCCCTGAAGAAGCCGCCGGAATACGAGGCGGGGCCCGAGGCGGGGAAGGCCTTCACCGTCGCCATGGGGTTCGAGTCGGTGGACGAACTGATGTCCGGCTGGAAGGCCGCCCACGACGGAAAGGCCGAGGCCCACGAGATGCACGCCTCCGTCCCAACGCTCTTCGACCCGAGCCAGGCCCCCGCGGGAGCCCACGTGGCCCGGCTGGAGACGAGCGGCCCGTTCGACCCGGGCGGCGGCCCCGGAAGGTGGGACGCAATCAAGAAAGAGTTGGCCGAGAAATGCCTCCGGCGTTGGGAGGAGTATGCTCCCGGCCTGAACGGGCCCAACGTCCTTCGGGCCATTCCCTACACCCCCCTCGACGTCTCCCGGAAACTGATTGACATGGTCCGCGGCTCCATCAAGCAGGGCTCCTACACCCCGACCCAGATGGGCTACTTCCGCCCCAACGACCTCTGCTCGCGCCACCGGACGCCGGTCCCGGGGCTCTACCTGAACGGGGCGAGCGTCTATCCCGGGGGAATGATCACCCTCGGGCCCGGATACAACGCGGCGGGAGTGATTGCGGAGGACCTCGGGGTGAAGCCGTGGTGGAGCCCGCCGAGGTTCGTCACGGAGGCGCGGGAGAAGGGGCTGGTGCCGTGAACTGCGCACGATGGACCCCAAACTTTTTAAAACGATGCGCGCATGAACGCAACATGGACCGGACAGGAGACGAAGGAGCGACGGCCCGGGAACTCTCCTACCGGATGGAGTGCAGATACAAGGGCGCCGGGCTCACCCACTACATCCCGCAGAGCGACGACGCCCCCTTCTGATTCCGGGGCCGTCCGCCGGGCGGCGCTGGAGAGTCTCGTGGTGGACGGCGTGGAGTTCAGGGTGGATCCGGAAACGGCCTTCTGGGGCACCGGAGACCCCGCCAGACTGGAAGCGCTTCACGATAGGGTCAACGGGAGGCTCCGCGCGGAGATGCGCGACCTCCGGTTCAGCACGGAGGTTCGGCTGCTCTACCTGAACCCCGTGGACGCGTGCAACGCCCGCTGTCCCTACTGCTACCTCCCCGAGCGGGTCAAGGGCCGGGGACGGAGCATGAGTTGCGAGGAGATGGGGGCCGTCGCGGGGAAGATGGCCAACCACTTCCGCGGCGCGGGAGTGGAGGGCTCCATCGTCTTCCACGGTAGCGAGCCCATGCTGAACAAGGAGGCCCTCTTCCGGGTCATCGAGGACCACCGGGACCGGCTCCACTTCGGCATCCAGACCAACGGGACCCTCTTCACGGAGGGGGACGCGGAGTTCCTCCGGGCGCGGGGCGTGAGCATCGGCATTTCCCTCGACTCCCCCGACGAGAAGACGAACGACCGCCTCCGGGGCAAGGGACACCACGCCAAGGTGGCGCGGGCGCTGGAGTGGTTTCGGGGCTACCGGGGCCTCAGCGTTGTGACGACGGTCACCAGCCACAACGTGGGGCATCTCGCGGAGATGGTGAAGTTCCTCGGCGACCGGGAGGTCGGCCTCTGCCTCATGAACCCCGTTCGGGGGACGCAGAAGGGCGCCCTCGCCTTCCGGCCCGACCCCCTCCGGCTCGCCCCGGAGTTCATCAGAGCCGTCGAGGAGGCCATCCGCAGGACCCGGGAGGGGAAGAGAATCGTCATCGGCGACTTCGCCAACATCCTCCTCGGCATCATCGCCCCTTCGGCGAGAGTCATGATGTGCGACGTCTCCCCCTGCGGGGCCGGGCGGAGGTTCTTCTCCGCGACCGCCGACGGGACGGCGTATCCATGCGGGGAGTTCATCGGCATGGACGAGTTCTCCGGCGGGAACCTCCTCACGGACTCCGTTCCGAGCATCATCAACTCCGAGAACTTCGCGAGGGTGAGGGGGAGGGTCGCGGAAAGGATTCCGGAGTGCGGGGCGTGCCTGTTCCGGAACATGTGCGGCGCCCCCTGCCCTGCTGAAATCTACGCGACGGACGGGACCCTGCTCGGGAAAAGTTACTACAGCGAGTTTTACAAGAGAGTGATTGAGCACGCCTTCCGGGTCATCTACCGGGGGGATGTGGAGCACGTGGTCCGGACGACCGCGCTGGGAGAAGTCTACAACCTAGGCGCCCCCGAGGGCGCGGCAGGGGCCCGGGAGAGGGGGCTGGTGGTGTGAGGCCCCGCGCAGCATGACCGAGCAGAAAATCGCGTTCGGCGACAGGTGGCTCACGGTGGACCTTCCGGAGAGCGCGGAGACGGTCTCGCCGGGCGCCCTCTGGGGCGCGGGCCCGTCGCTGCCCCCCGTCCGGAACCTGGCGGAAGCGGTGCGAAACGCTCTTCGCCGGCCCGAGGACGGCCCCCCCCTGTCGCAACGGGTGAAGCGGGGCGCGAAGGTGACCGTTGCCTTCGACGACCCCACGGTGCCGTGCTACGCCCCCCTCTGGAAGACCGCCCTCTCCGCCCTCCTGGAGGAACTGGAACTCGGCGGGGTGGACCGGAGCACCGTCACCCTCCTGTGCGCCAACGCCCTCCACCGCCAGTTCACTCCCAAGGAACTCGCCTCCATCCTGGGGAAGCAACTGGTGGAGGAGTTCGACGGCCGGCTCGCCTGCCACGACGCGGAGGACCGGGAGAACCTCGCCTACCTGGGGCGGACCCCCAACGGCTACGACGTGGAATTGAACCGGCGGGTCGTGGACTCCGACCTGCTGATTTACCTCAACGCCAACAGCGCCCGGGGCTTCGGCGGCGGCTGGAAGTCGGTCTGCGTCGGTCTCTCCACCTGGCGCTCCATCCGCTACCACCACACCCCCGACATCATGACCATGTCCCTGGTGCGCAGCCGGCTCCACGAGATTCTCGACGAGATGGGGGCGCTGGTGGAGGCGAAGGTCGGACCGGACCGAATCTTCAAGGTCGAGACCGTCCTCTCCAACCCGCTGCAGGCGGCCAGGGTGTGGGCGGGAAGCGTCGGCGCCACCCGGGGGGCCGCCATGGAGGTCCTCAAGTCCCATCATGTCGCCCGGCGCGACCTCCTGGCCGAGAAGAAGGACATCGTCCTCTACGGGGTCCCCGACTGGAGCCCCTACGCCGTGTTCTCGCACATGAACCCCATCTTGACTCTCCTCTCCACCGGCCTCGGCTACCTGGGGGGCGTCATCGAGGCTCTGGGTTTACCGGGCTGCAGCGTGATTCTGGCGACCCCGTGCCCGGACAGGTGGGACGAGGTCCACCATCCTTCCTACCGGGAGGTGTGGGAACGTGTGCTGACGGACACCCGGGACCCTTACGTGGCGATGGAGCGCTACGAGGCGGACTTCACCACCCGCCCCGGCTACATCGAGAAATACCGCCACGGGTTCGGGTTCCACCCGGTCCACGGCCTCCTGGCCCTCCAGCCCCTGAAGAGGCTGCGCCACGCGGGCAAGGTCTTCGTCGCCGGAATCGAGGAGCCGCGGCTCGCGCACCACCTGGGGTTCGAGCCGACCTCCACGGTGGAGGAGGCCGTCGCGCGGGCCCGGGCCATCCACGGGCGGGAGGCCTCCATCGCCTGCGTGCAGTATCCGGCGGCGTTCAACCGCAAATGAAGGTCGCCGTCGCCGGCGCGGGCCCCGCGGGCTCCTACCTCGCCCGGCGGCTGCACGGCGCGGGGTTCGAGGTCCACCTCTTCGAGCGCCAGGCCCGGGAGGGGTTCAGGTGCGCCTGCGCCTGGGGGACCGAGGAGGGCCCCATGTCGGAATTCGCCCGGAACTGCGGCCTGCGGTTCGGGGACTACGTGCTCTGGCGCGGGCGGAAGATGGAGGTCGAGACCGGCCGGGGGATGGTGGAACTGGAGGTGGAGGGGCTCTGCACGTTCGACAAGGAGCGGTTCCTCCGGGACCTGCGGGAGGGCGTTCCGGCCTCCTTCGGGGCCTCCGCCGCGCCGCGGGACCTCGCGGGCTTCGACCTCGCGGTGGACGCCACCGGGCCCTTCCGGGCCCTCCTCCCCCCCGTCGCGGAGGACGCGAGGGCCCCCTGCCTCCAGCACACCGTCGAGTATGGGACGCCGCCCTTCAACGATTTTTACGTGAAGCCCTTCCCGGACGCCTCGGGCTACCTCTGGTATTTCCCGCTCGGCGGGAACCGCGCCCACGTCGGCGCGGGCTCCCTGACCCCGGGCCTCTTCAAGGCCGAACTCGGCGCGTTCATGGAGCGCCACCCGGGAAATGTCGTCGAGACCGCCGGCAAGCAGGTCCGCCTCTCCGCCCCGAGCCGCTGCCGCCCGTTCTTCGCCGACGGCACGCCGCCGGTCGCGGGCGTGGGGGAGTCCATCGGGACCGTCATGCCCACCGCCGGGGAGGGCATCCAGTGGAGCCTCCGGTGCGCCGAACTCCTCGTCGAGAACCTCCGGGGCGGGTGGGACCCGGCCACCTACGAGGCGCGGGTCCTCCGGGAGTTCCGCTCCTTCGCCCTCTACGACTCCCTGGGACGGGTGGCGCGGGAACGAAACCGGGGGAAGGCCCTCCTCCTGGCCCTCTCCATGCCTCTCCGGGGGGTGAGGCCTCGGTTCCTCACCGACCTCAGGTGGCGCGACATGCTCCGGCTGGCGCGGAAACTGGGATGGGCGTAAAAATGGACTTGCGAGCCCTCTTCTTCCGCTGGCAGGCCCGCTACCTCCTGCTCGTGCTGGCCGTCGTGATTCTGCTCCAGGCGGCCTTCTATCTCCGGGGCCCCCCCTACGACCTCCGCTCGGTCTTCAACGCGACCTTCCTCTTCCCGAGTCTGGCGGCGGTCTGGGTCTGGATTCTCGCCCATTCCTGGTTCACCCAGGGCCCGCGGGCGACGGCGCTCTTCATCGCCCTCTCCGCGGCCATCCCCTTCTCGGCGGAGGTCGGGGGGGTGAACTTCGGCTACGTCTTCGGCCCCTACGATTTCTCGAACGTCCTGGGCCCGAAAGTCCTCGGGGTGCCGCTTCTGATTGCCATGGCGTGGGAGCCGATTCTCTACTCCGCCTGCCATTTGGCCGACCTCCTGAGGCCGGGAACCCCCCGGAAAACGGCCGCGGTGGTGGCGGTCTCGCTCCTCGCCGCCGTGGCCACCGTCGCCCCCGACCTGATGATTGAGGGGCTGGCGGTCCAAGTCCCCCTCTGGAACTGGGAGGGCGGGGGGCCCTACCTCAACTACCTTCCCACGGAGGCGATGGCGACGCCGGACTACTGGGCGACCCTTCCCCAACCATCCGCCATCTACGCCCGGGGCGTTCCCATCTCCAACTTCGCAGGTTGGGTCTTCGTCGCCTTCCTGGTGAACGCCATCTATCGCATCGCCGCAAGGAAAAGCGAAATCAAGCCCGCCCCGCCGCCGGTCCTCCACTCGCCGGTCCTGCTCTACCTGGTCATTTTCGTCACCGTGGGGGGCCTCCTCCTCGTCCTGAACTACCCCGAAGTCGTCATGGTCGGCCTCCTCGCCATGGGGCCTTTCCTGCTCGTTCCCGCCGTGAAGTGGGCGTCCGCCCGTGATGGCCATGCTTGACCGCTTCCTCGCCGTCGCCGCCCTCGCCGCCTCCCCCGTCCACCGGGGCGCCATCCCGCTGGGGCTCGCCCTGGGCCTGGGGCCGTGGGGCGCCCTCGCCGCCACCCTGGCCGGGGAAGCGGCCGCCATCGTCGCGCTGCTCCTGTTCTTCGAGAGGCTCCGGGCCCGATTCGCCGGGAGCCGCCTCTTCCGCCGCCTGGAGGCCCGGGGCGAGAAGGGGAAGCGGACGGTGAACACCTACGGCGCCCTCGGCCTCGCCTTCTTCGTGGCCGTGCCGGTTCCGGGAACAGGCTACTGGGTGGCCGCGGCCCTCGCCTTTCTCACCGGCATGGAGCGGCGGGTCGCCTTCACGGCCATCGTCGCCGGGACCGTGGCGGCCGAACTCGCGCTCCTGGGCGCCCTGATGGGGGTGGGCGGGGTCTTCGGGTGGTGGAAATAACTTTCAATGCCTCCGTCCAAGCCGGCGGGAATCATGCTGCGAGGCTTCGTCTCCTTCGTGAACCGCCGGAAGTGGCTGGCGGGCCCATGCCTCGCCCTCTTCTTCGTCTTCTCCGAGTTCATCCCGCTGGCAGGGACCGTTGACGACATCCGCAAACAGAGCCTCATGCTCTCGGTGAACTACTTCCTCGACCCCTTCCCGGCGCTGGGTCCCATGCCGGCGTTGCTCCTCGGAGTCCCGGCCGCCGCGTTCCTCCTCGTCTCCCTCCTGCCCCTGCTGGAGCGCAAGTTCAGCCCGGGCCTTTTCGCCCTCTTCCTCTCAGGGTTCTCCTTCTACCCCGTCCTCTACCTCTCCCGGGGAACCTGGTTCGAGCCTCTGGTGTGGGCCATCCTCCTGGCGCCCATCGTGGCCCTGAACCTCTGGGTCCGCTCCATCGACTACTTCTACTCCATGGTCGTCGGCCTCCTCTTCATGGACCTCGGCGCGGCGGTCCGCGGCTACTGGCTCGGCCTCCCGGCCATCGGCGTGCCCTACTCCCCCGCCCTCGCTCCCGCCGCCATCATTGCCATCGACACCACCCTCCTCGCCGCCGCAGCCCTCCTCTGGTGGAGGGGGGTGGACTTCGGGAAGCGCTGGGGCTGGAAGTGGCTGGAAGCCCTGGAATGACAGGTTTTAAGAGTCCGTCGCGGAATCTCGCCGTGTGACTTTCTTCACCGACCCCTACCTCGAACTTCTCGCCGGGGCCCTCTTCGCCCTGGTCGCATCCCCGGCGGCCCGGCCCCCCCTCTCCCGCCCCAGTTTCCGCTACGGGCTCGTGGTCTGCGCGATGATCGCGCTCCTGGCCGCCTACTTCTACGTGAAGAACCCGGAGTGGATGTGGATGTATACGGTCCGGGCCGGGGACCCGCCCGCGTGGCTGGGGCCGAGCCTCTTCCTCCTCTACCCTTTCCCCTACGTCGCCTCCTACCTCCTGGGCCTGGAATTCCGGAAGAGGAGCCCCCGGGCCCTCTGGGCATGGTTCCTCGTCGTGGGGGCCGGGGCGGCCGCCGTGCACGCGCTGATTCTCGACCGGTGGACCTCCTGGGTGACGACCGAGGCCTACCTGAGCGGGCCGAAGACCGGCTTCATCAACTTCTGGAGCACCTCCCTCTGGCTCGACCTCGGCCTCTCCCTCGCGGTCACCCTCGGGGTCGCCGGGCCCCTGCTGCTGCGGGCGCGGAAACTGGAGGGCGCGGCTACGCCTGCGCCACCGGCCGCATGAGGATCCTCGTCACCGGCGTCTCCGGCAACGTGGGCCGGCGCCTCCTGGAGAGGCTCGACGCCGACCCGAACGTCGAAGCGGTGGTGGGCCTGGACGTGGCGGAGTTCTCCCACCCGTCGAAGAAACTGCGCTACCACAGGCTCGACATGCGCGACCCCGCCGTCGCCGGCATTTTCCGCGAGAGCCGCGTGGACGCCCTCGTCCACCTCGCCTTCGTCCTGATTCCCATGCACGACCGGGAGAAGCAGTGGGACATCAACGTGAACGGCTCGAAGAACGTCTTCCGGGCCGCCGTCGAGAGCGGCGTGCGGAAAATCGCCTACGCCAGCAGCGGCCACGTCTACGGGGCGTGGCCCGACAACCCGGTCCCGCTGACCGAGGAGCACGTCCCGAGGCCCAACCCCAAGGTCCAGTATCAGGTCGAGAAGTTGGAACTGGAAAAGGAACTGGCCGCGCTCCAGCAGAAGCATCCCGACTTGGTGTGGACCGCCCTGCGGCCCGCCACCATCGTGGGGCCCGACGTGCGGAACCCCCTCGTCAACAACTTCCGCAGGATGGTCCGCAAGAAGCGGTTCTTCGGGCTGCGGGGCGGCGCGCCCATGCAGTTCGTCCACCAAGAGGACGTGGCCGAGGCGTTCTACCGGGCCGCGGTGGAGAGCCACCCCGGGATTTTCAACCTCGCCCCCGACGGGCTGGTGGATGCCGCCTTCCTTCGCCAACGGGGATACCGGGTGTTCCTGTTCCTCCCCGGGGCGGCCCGGTTCTTCGCGGCCCTCGTCTGGCACCTCCGGCTCCTGGCGAGCGAGCCGGCCACCGTGGACCTCGTCCACCACCCGTGGGTGGTCTCCAACGAGAAAATCAAGCGGGAGTGGGGGTTCAAGTT
>CAZANW010000028.1:3306-24196 GCA_964486625.1 uncultured Halobacteria archaeon | reverse complement strand
CCCCGAGCTACTGACCATCCAGAACCGCAACAACGTTGGTTGACGGGCCACTAAGAAACGTTTTTTCATCCCCTCCCCAACGGGGAGCCATGGCGGGGCTCCCCATCACCCTCCTCACCGACTTCGGGTTCGCCTACACCGCCGCCATGAAGGGCAGGATTCTCTCCATCGCCCCCGACGCCCGCATCGTGGACGTCTCCTACAAGATTCCGTCCCACTCCGTCCGCGAGGGGGCCTTCCTCCTTCGCTCGGTGGTCCGCCACTTTCCCCCCGCAGTCCATGTGGGCGTCGTGGACCCCGGCGTCGGGACCCAGCGGAGGGGCCTGATTCTCAAGTCCGGCCCCAGTTACTTCACCGGGCCCGACAACGGCCTCCTGATGCCGGCGGCGCGCGCCCTCGGGTTGCCGGAAGCGTTCGAAATCACCAAGCAGTTCCCGCGCGTCTCCCGCACCTTCCACGGCCGGGACATCTTCGCCCCCGTCGCGGCCCACCTGGCCCGGGGCGAGTCCCCCGACGACTTCGGCGTCCTCCTGGCAAATCCCGCGGACCTGAACCTGGACGACTGCGAGGTCTCCGGGGACATCCTGACGGGGGAGGTCCTCTCGGTGGACGGCTTCGGGAACGCCGTGACCAACATCCCCGCCTCCGCCGTGGCCCCCCTCCTTCGGCCGGGGGACCGCCTCGCCCTCCACGGCAAGATTCTCCCCTTCGTCGAGACCTACGGCGAGGCGGAGCTCCACCGGCCCCTCGTCTTGGTGGGCTCCCACGACTGCCTGGAAATCTCGGTGAACCAGGGGAGCGCGGCCGAGGCCTTCCGGCTCAAGACCGGCGACCGCGTCCAGTTGAAGGTGGTGAAATGACGGCGCGCCCCGTCCGGCGCGGGGTGGAAATCGTCCCGTCGTTCCCCGTCCCCGAAATCCTGAAACTGGTCCGGGAGGCCGAGGGGCTCGGGTTCGACACGGTCTGGTTCACCGACCACTTCAACCACCGGAACGTCTACGTGGCCCTCGCGAGCGTGGCGGTCCAGACCGAGCGCATCGTCATCTCGCCGGGCATCACCAACCCCTACCTGATTCATCCCGCCTGGACCGCATCGGCGAGCGCGAGCCTGAACGAGCTGGCGGGGGGGCGGACCTGCCTCGGCATCGGGGCGGGGGACCGGACCACCCTCAAGCGCATCGGGGTCCGGCGCGAGAAGCCCCTGGCCCGCATCCGGGAGGCGGTGGACGTGATTCGCGCCCTTCACCGGGGCCAGGTGGTGGACTCCGAACTGCTCGGGATGGGCGGGGCCCGGCTCGACTACTCCGGCGGGGCCATCCCGGTCTACATCGGCTCGCAGGGCCCGAGGATGCTGGAACTGGCGGGCGAGATTGCGGACGGAGTTCTCATCAACGGGTCGCACCCGCTCGATTTCCAGGAGTCCACGGGGCCCCTGCGGAAGGGGCTGGCCCAGCGGGGCCGCGAGAGGTCGAGGGTCCCCATCGAGACCCCGGCCGACAAATTCGACGTCGGGGCATACACCTGCGTCTCGGTCCACGCCGACGGCGAGAAAGCGCGGAAGGCGGCCCGCATCGTCGCCGCCTTCGTGGTGGCGGGCTCGGGCGAGACCGTCCTGCAGCGGCACGGGGTCCGCCCGGACGAACTGGCCGCCCTGCGGGCCGCCCTGGAGGCCCCGCCCTCGAAGGAGAAGTGGGGAAGGGTCGGGGCGTGCGTCACCGGGAGGATGGTGGAGCGGTTCACGATTGCCGGGACCCCGAAGGAGGTCGTAGAGCGACTCCGGAGACTGCAGGGCGCCGGGGTGACCCACCTCATCTTCGGCTCCCCTCTCGGGCCCGACAAGTTCGAGGCGCTGAAGGCCATCGGGAGGGAGGTCCTTCCCGCGCTGGGGGCGTGAGCGAAAGGGAAATGGTTCCGGGCCTCTGACGGGGAACATGCGCGCCTTCTACATCGGCCGCTTCCAACCCTACCACCTCGGCCACGACGCGGTCATCCGGCAGATTGCGAAGAAGGCCGAGGACCTCATCATCGCCATTGGCTCGGCCCAGAAATCCCACACCCCGGACGACCCCTTCACCGCCGGCGAGCGGATGATGATGCTGGTGGACAGCCTCCGGGGCCAGATGGAGGTCCCCTTCTACGTCATCCCCTTGGAGGATGTGGAGCGCAACTCGGTCTGGGTCTCCAACGTCAAGTCCATGACGCCCCCCTTCGACGTGGCCTACTCGAACAATCCCCTGGTGACGCGTCTCTTCAAGGAAGCGGGGGTCAAGGTGAGGCACAGCCCGCTCTTCAAGCGGAACGAATACTCCGGGACCGAAATCCGGAGGCGGATGGTGGCCGGGGAGAGGTGGGAGCACCTCGTTCCCAAGGCGGTGGTGCGCATCGTCCGGGAGGTTCGGGGGGTCCAGAGGCTGAGGGAGTTGGCGAAGGGGGACCAGGAGTAGCGCTCAGACGCTGAACGACTCGCCGCAGCCGCAGGTGGACTTGATGTTCGGGTTGTTCACCTTGAACCCGGAGCCCTGGAGGGAGAGCCCCTCGGCGTAGTCGATTTGGCTCCCCGCCAGGAAGAGCAGTGTCTTGGGGTCCACCAGGACCTTCGCCCCGTGCTCTTCCACCACGGTGTCCCCCGGGGCGGGCCCGTCGGCGAGGGCCATCTTGTACTGCATGCCGGAGCACCCGCCGCCGATGATGGCGACCCGGAGCCCCCCCGCGGCGGGCCTCTTCTGGGAACGGAGGAGGCCCTGGATTTTCCGGGCGGCGCTCTCGGAGATGGTGAGGAGGGCCATCCTTCCCCTCTGCCCGCCGCCCCTTTAAACGTTGCGCGGGGCCGGCCGATGGCGGTTTAAAGCCGTCCCGGGCTCCCCGTTTTTGGAAAGTATATAACCGCCGCTCTCCAGCCTCCAAGATGCGCATCGAGCCCCGGGACCTCCTCCTGAGTTCGGTCATGGTGGTCTCCGCCTTCCTCCTGACCACCCAGTGGCTGGAGAAGACCTCCTACGCCCGGGGCGACGCCATCATCGTCATCGCGGCCATGATTCTGGTGGCGGCCCTCGCCTCGCTCATGCTGAGCATCGAGGTGCGCCTCCGCCGCCTCGAGGAGCGGCTGGAGAGGAGCGAGCGGGCCCTCCGGGTGAACATCCAGAGCGTCGGCGAGGAGGTCGAGCGCAAGCTCACCGTCACCCGGCGCGCCATCGAGTCGGCCGACGAGCGGCGGGCCGTGGCCGTCCGCTGAATCGAGGTCGAAGGCTCGGTTTTTTGAGCGGGTCCCCCTCGGGACGATATGGCCCCCCGTCCCAAGCCGAAGCAGCGGGAAAAAATTTCGCCGGGAGGGAATGGGGCCCCGGCCGCGACCCCCCCCACTCTCCTGTGGTCTGAAAAACACCGCCCCCGGACCCTGGAGGATGTGGTCGGCCAGGAGACCGCGGTCGCCCTCCTGAAGCGGGTCGCCGCGGGGGGCGACCCACCCCACATCCTCCTCCACGGCCCCCCCGGCACCGGCAAGCGCTCGGCCGCCCTCGCCCTCGCGCGGGCCCTCTTCGGGGAGGCGTGGGAGGGTTCGGTGGGCCTCCTCGACCTGTCGGCCGGGGGGCGCGGGCCGGCCCGGGACCTCTTGGTCCGCGTCGCCCGGGAGGCGGGGATGCGGCCCGTGGGCCAGCGCTTCCGCCTCATGGTCCTGGAGGGGTGCGACGCGATGGCGCCGGCGGCCCAGCAGGGGCTGAGGCGGCTCTTGGAGCGGCTGGCGGGGGGGAGCCGCTTCCTGCTCATCACCACTCGACCGGGCCGTTTGGTTCCTGCCCTTCGCTCGCGGCTCCTGTCGGTTCCATTCCGCCCCCTCTCCGACGCCGACCTGGGGACCCTGGTGGACCAGGTGGCCCGGGCCGAGGGGCTCCGCTTCGATGGGAAGGGCCGCGAGGTCCTGCTGTTCCACGCCCGGGGCAGCGGCGAGCGGGCCCTCCACCTCCTCCAGGCGGCCCGCGCGGCCTCCGGCGGCCGGCCCCTGGAGGCCGGGGAGATTCTCCGGGCGGCGTCGGCCCTGGAGCCCGACCCCGGGCCCCTCGTCCGCGCCTCCGCCGCCGGCGCCCGGGGGCTCGTCGACCGCCTCCTCTCCCGGGGGGTGGCCCCTGGAAGGATTCTGGAGATGCTCGCCGCCCATCTCGCCGCGCTTCCCCTCGTCGAGGAGGAGAAGGCGGCGTGGAGCGCGGCCCTGGCCGAAGTGGACGGGCGGCTCCGGGAGGGGCTCCGAGAAAGGACCCAACTCCAGGGGCTCGGAGACCTCGCCCCCCGCCCTCCGGAGCCCGGGAAGCCTACTCCGGTTCCCGCCGCGCCCGCCCCCTCCCGCCGCGGGGCGGGGGGTCCCCCTCCCCATCCTCCAGGTCGGAAGGGGCGCTGAGCTCCGCGACCCGGGCGGCCCGCTCCCGGAGGGCCTCCAAGTTCGACCGGGCGGCCGGCCGCCGGGGCGGGGCGGGGGCCGCCGGCCGGGGTTGCTCCACGTTCTCCACCCGCTCCCGGAGGGCCTCCAGGGCGGCGTGGGCCTGGGCCTCCAACTGCTTGTGCTCGCTCCAGAGTTTGGCGCCATCCTCCTTCAGCCCGTCCAGCCGCTTGGCCTGGGCCGCCTGGGCCGCCCGGAGGAGGTCGAGGTGCTGGCGCACCTCCTGGACCGACTCCTGGAGGGCGGCGAGGGCTCCAGCCTCCGCGCCGGCCTGGGCCCCCCCGGAAGCACCGAGGCTCTTCTTCCACTCCCCCATCTCCCGGCCGAGGGCCATGAACTCCTCGATGCGCTCCCTCAGCGTCTCGAGGCGGTGGAGGGTCACCCCCTCCCGGGAGGAAATCTGGTCCACGAGTTGCTTGAGGGCCTCCACGTCCTGGCGGAGGCGCGCCGGCTCCTCCCCGCCACCCCCGCCGGGAGCGGCCCGGAACCGCTCCTCCAGGTCCATCATCATCCGCTTGATGACCCGGATTTCCCGTTCGTGGTCGGCGATGCGGTCCACCCCGAAGGGCTCCACCATCCCCCTACCCATGGCGCCCATAGTGTAAAATCATATCCGGAGAGGGGACAGGGCTCGGCGCTCCGCTCCGGACGGCAAGGGATGAAAAACCATGGCGATGACGCTATATTTTCCGATACGACAGGGGAACCCCATGGCCCCCTGCTCCCGCTGCCCATCGCCGGCCGTCTTCTTCCAGCGTGCCTCGGGCCGCCACTACTGCGAGGCGCACCTCCGGGAGGACGTGGAGCGGCGGGTGAAACGGGCGCTGGGCGGCGCGGGCCTGAGGCCCGGGGAGCGGGTGGCCGTGGGCTTGAGCGGGGGTAAGGACAGCGCTTCGACCCTCTTCCTGCTGAGGCGGCTGCGGCCCCGCCTCGACCTGGTGGCCGTCACGGTGGACGAGGGCATCGCGGGCTACCGGAGCGAGACCCTGAAGGCCGCGGAGACCCTCACCGAGCGCCTCGGGGTCGCCCACAGGGTGGTGCGGTTCGCGGAGGCTTTCGGCACCACCACCGACGGGGCCGTGGCGGGGGGCGACACCCATCCGTGCTCGGCCTGCGGGGTCCTCCGGCGGACGCTGCTGAACCGGGCGGCCCGGGAGGCGGGCGCGGCGCGACTCGCCACCGGGCACAACCTCGACGACGAGGCGCAGACCGTCCTGATGAACCTCTTCCGCGGGGACTCGGAGCGAGTGCAGCGGCAGAATTTTCCAGCGGACCTGCCCGGCGCCCTGCCCCGGCTCAAGCCACTCCGGCGGGTCCCCGAGCGGGAGGTGGCCCTCTACGCCCTGCTGAACGGCCTGCCGGTCTCCTTCGCGGAGTGCCCCCACTCGGGCCGCTCCTTCCGGGGGGAGGTGCGGAACCTCCTCAACGACCTGGAGACGCGCCACCCCGGCACGAAATACGCCGTGGTCCGGGGGTTCGAGGGGCTCCTCGCCCGCCTGCGGCCGTCGGAGGGGGCGCCCGCCGTGGCGTGCCGGGTGTGCGGGGAGGCGAGCGCACGGGGCGTATGCGAGGCGTGCCAGCTTCTGGAAAGCGAGCCCCCCAGGGTCAGCCCCACCTGATTCCGTCGCCCCGGACCCCGAAGAGGTAGAGCAACAGCCCGGCCATGGCCGCGATGTTTCCGACCATGAACCCCCTCTGCGCCCACCGCACCCCGGGGAACTTCCACTTCGACAGGGGCCACAGGACGGGCGTCGGCAGGAAGTGGCGCGAGTGGGTCGGGGCGTCCATCGACACGTGCGCCAGCCACGCCAGGGGGGCGGTGAACGCCTGCCCCGTGGCGGCGAAGGCGGCGCCCCACAGGGCGAGCGGCGCAAGGAGGTTGTGGGTGGCCCCGTAGAGCGTCATGACCCAGCCGGGGACGGCGTTCACGTCGAACCTCTTCCAGCGGCGGCGGACCACGAGGGGCACGCTCCACGGCCCCCAGGTGAGGATGTCCGGGAGCGTCCCGAGGAGGGCCCAGGCCCAGAAGGGGCGCTCCCCGTGGAAGAGAATCAGCGTCCAGAAGAAGTGGGAGAAGACGTCCAAGGCCGCGGCTACTTCCCGGGAACCCGGGCCGTGGGCTGGCCCGCGCCCTTCGGGCCGAAGTTCCGCTCGAAGATGACCCGGAAGTAGGGCTCGCTCCAGTCGCCGAAAGCTTTCCGCAGGGCGGCCCGGGCGCGCTCCAGGTCGCACTCCCCGCGCTCCACGTGGGCCCGGTAGTGGGCCCAGAGGGGGGAGTCCCACTCCTCGCCGCCGCAGATTTCGCACCTCTTCCGGCCGGCCATGGGTGGGCTGGGCGCCGCGGGCTCTTCCCCCTTTCGCGCCGTCGGAACCTTTTTATGCGGGATTCCCTCCCCCCGGTGATGGCCAAGGTCACCGTTTCTCTCATCAAGGCCGACGTCGGTTCCTACCCCGGCCACACGGTGGTCCACCCCGACCTCCTGGAGACCGCCGAAAAGGCGATGGAGAAGGCCCAGAAGGAGAAGGTGATTCTCGACCACTGGGTCGGGAACTGCGGCGACGACCTGGAACTCATCATGACCCACCGGAAGGGGGCGGACAACAAGGAGATTCACCAGTTGGCCTGGAAGACCTTCGAGGCGTGCACGGCCGTGTCGAAGAAGTTGAAGCTCTACGGCGCGGGCCAGGACCTGCTGTCGGACGCCTTCTCGGGCAACATCCGCGGGATGGGGCCCGGCGTCGCCGAGATGGAGTTCACCGAGCGGAAGGGGGAGCCGCTGATTGCGTTCATGATGGACAAGACCGACCCCGGCGCGTTCAACCTCCCCATCTTCCGGATGTTCGGGGACCCCTTCAACACCGCGGGCCTCATCATCGACCCGAGCCTCCACGACGGCTTCCGGTTCGAGGTGTGGGACGTCTACGACCACAAGAAGGTCACCCTCAGCCTCCCCGAGGAGTTGTACGACCTCCTCGCCATCATCGGCACCAAGAGCCGCTACATCGTGAAGCGGATATATCCCAAGCCCAACCATCCCAAACTGCCCGCGGACGAGCCGGTGGCGGCCGTTTCCACAGAGAAACTCGCCCTCATCGCCGGCGAATATGTGGGCAAGGACGACCCGGTGGCCCTGGTCCGGGCGCAGTCGGGGCTGCCCGCGGTCGGCGAGGTGATCGAGCCCTTCTCTTTCCCCCACCTGGTCGCCGGCTGGATGCGCGGCTCCCACAACGGCCCCCTGATGCCCTGCGGGTTCAAGCAGGCCCGATGCACCCGGTTCGACGGCCCCCCGCGGGTCATCGCCGCGGGCTTCGTCGTCAGCGACGGGATGCTGGAGGGGCCCGTGGACCTCTTCGACGACCCCGCCTACGAGCCTACCCGGCGGAAGGCGGCCGAAATCACCGACTACATGCGCCGCCACGGCCCCTTCGAGCCCCACCGCCTCCCGGCCCAGGACATGGAGTACACCACGCTGCCGAAAGTGCTGGGGAAGTTGAAGGACCGGTTCAAAAAAGTCGATTGAGCCCCGCGCGAAACCCGCCGGTTGGGGTAGAAGGGATTTATCCCGGAAGAATGAAACCGGGTGCAAAGGATGCCCTTCCTCCGAGTGGGCGATGCCCGCCTCCGATACCGCATCGACGGCGGCAGCCCCCCGGTCCTCGTCGTCGGCGGCCACATGCAGCCCCTCGACTCCTGGGCCCTCCAGGTCCGCGACCTGAAGCGGCACTTCAAGGTGGTCCGGTTCGACAACCGCGGCTCCGGCCTCTCCGACGCCCCCCCGGGTCCATATTCGATGGAGCAGATGGCCGACGACGCCGTCGCCCTCCTGGACCACCTCTCCATCCGGAGGGCCCACGTGGTCGGGGTCTCGATGGGGGGCATGATTGCCCAGCACCTCGCGCTGGACCACCCGAAGCGCGTGGACCGGATGGTCCTCATCTCCACCAACGCGGGGTTCTCCCGGCCGGAGTTCAGGTCGGCGCTCCGCTGGCTCTCCCGCAGCCCCGCGGCGGACCGGTGGCCCCTGCGCGGGTTCATGGGCCAACTCGGGGCCATCGCGGAGCACGACACCCGCGAGCGGTTGAAGCGGATTCGCGCCCCGACCCTCGTGATGGTGGGGCAGAACGACCCCCTGACGCCGGTCCGCTACTCCGAGGAGCTGGCGCGGGGGATTCCGGGGGCCGGCCTGGCGGTCATCCCCGGAACGACCCACCTGATGATACTCCAGAAGTGGCGGGAGTGCAACCGCCGCATCCTCGATTTCCTGGCCTCCTGAATGCCCTACCTCCGCCGGGGCGACCTCGCCCAGCACTACCGCCTGGCGGGTTCGGGCCCGCCGCTGCTGCTCATCGGCGGCCTCATGCAGCCCGCGTGGTCGTGGTTCCTCCAGGTCCGGGACTTCCGGGAGCGCTTCCGGGTCGTCACCTTCGACAACCGGGGGGCGGGGATCACCCTCGCCCCCCAACGCCCGTTCACGATGGCGGAGTTCGTTGAAGACGCGGTGGCTCTTCTCGACCACCTGGGCATCCATCGGTGCCGCGTCGCCGGGCTCTCCATGGGGGGGATGATCGCCCAGCACCTCGCCCTCGACCACCCGGAGCGGGTGGAGCGGCTGGTGCTGTGGAGCACGGCCGCCGGAATCGAGCCCCCGCACTGGAGGGAGGGGGCGCGGATGCTGGCCCGCAGCCGGATTTCACGACTCCCCGGCGTCGGCGGCCCCTTCGGCCAGATGGCGGCGGTCGCGGAGCACGACACCCGGGCCCGGCTCCGTGAAATCCGGGCCCCGACGCTGGTCCTGGTCGGGGAGGAGGACATGCTGACCCCGCCGCGGGAGGCGGAGGCCCTGGCCCGCGGGATTCCGGGGGCGAAACTGGTGAAAATCCCGGAGGCGACCCACCTGCTCTTCTGGGAGAAGTGGAGGGAGGCGAACCGGGTCGTGATGGGGTTCCTGGAGGGCTGAGGGCCCGATCACTTCGCCAACTTCCGCGCCCTCCGGAACACCCCGTCGAGCATCCCCTGGGTCAGCCTCCCGGTGTTCGTGTTCTGGCGGCTCGGGTGGTAGGCTCCGAGCAACACCACCCGGCCCCTCCCGGGAACGTCGAAAACATGCTCCGTTCCGTGGCCGAATTTCGGCCGCGGCCTCCCCAGCGGGGCCCCCGCTTCCTCCAGCATCCGGAGCGCCGCCCCGAACGCCTGGCCCCCCAGAGCCACCACCACCCGGACGCGGCCGAGGAGCGCGAACTCCCGCCCGAGGTAGCCCGCGCAGTTCCGGAACTCCAGCGGCGCCGGCTGGTTCCCCGGCGGAGCGCACCGGACCGCGGCCGTGATGTAGATGTCGCGGAGGCGCAGGCCGTCCTCCCGGCTCTCGGAGCGGGGCATGTTCGCGAAGCCGGCGGCGTGGAGGGCGCGGGCGAGGGTGTCGCCCGAGGAGTCGCCGGTGAACATCCGGCCGGTCCGGTTGCCCCCGTGGGCCGCGGGCGCGAGGCCGACCGCGAGGACCCGGGACCCCGGGTCGCCCCAGCCCGGCAGCGGGCGGCCCCAGTAATCCCAGCCGCGGTAGCGCGGGGCCTTCTCGCTGGCGACGCGCTCCCTCCACGCCACGAGGCGGGGGCACTTCCGGCACGCCGCGATTTCCGCTTCCAGCCGCCGGAGGGGGTTCATCCCCGTTCCGTGGGGCCGTGCCTTTAAAGGGGTCCGGGCTGGGATGGGGAGATGGCCGCCGGCAGCCCCAAGGAGGAGTTGGCCAAGGCGCTCACCCTCGCCTTCGCCGAGGCGAAGTCGGGCTACGCCGTGGAGCGCGAGGGGGACGCCTTCTGGATTGGCGACGACGCGGTCCTCCAGATGCACGAGGAGAAGAAGCGGCTCCACCTGGACCTCTACTTCCACATGGACCTCCTGCCCGGCGCCGCGGCCCGGGTGGCCCAGGTGGTGGAGCGGGTGGCGCGCCAGAGCGGCGTGGACCTCTTCGTCCAGGAGCACTTCACCCTCGACGACGGGGGCAACGTCGTTTACGAGTCGGAACTCCCGGAGTGCAAGGTGTGCGGGCGGCGCCACCCGCCGGAGAAGCCCGAGGAGCACGACGAGGGACCGGAAGGGCTCTATGCGTGAGCCTCAGGACCTCAAAATCAGCAGCAGCAAATAGGAGAGCAGGCAGATGCCGAACGCCGACAGGCCCGCGGTGACCGCCAAGCCCGCGCCGAAGAGGGGCCCGGCGACCCCGGAAACGGCCAGGAGGACCATGGAGAGGAGGGTCGAGGCGGTGAAGCAGAGGATGATGAGGAAGCCGAGGGAGAACTGGCGGCTCGACGCGGAGTTCAGGACCGAATACTCCCGGACCGGGAGGCGGCGGAGGAACTTGTCGAACCGGAAGGAGAGGTCTGCGAACCGGAGGAACTCCTCCATCAGGGGCTTGATGCGCCGGGAGACGAGGAAGGACTCCTCGAAGACCCCGTCGGGCCCCTCCCGGCTCAACCGGGCCCCCCGGGCGTCCACCTGCACCCGCAGCCGCTCGCCGTTCCCCTCGAGGAAGATGAGCATCCCGTAGGGGCTCCCCTCGACCCGGGGCGAGGTCTCCGGGAAGCGGTGCTGGGCCGCCTTCCGGATGGAGTCGATGACGCGGCCCGGCGTGAAGTGGGAGTGGACGGAGACCAGCGCCTCGACCTTCTCGCGCTGGCTCGGGGACCACCCCTCCATCATCGAGCGGAGCCGCTGGCCGTCGGCGTCGAGCAACTCCTCCTGCTTCAGCCGGTCGAGGTACTCCGCGACCTCGGTCCGGCTGTCGTCGTAGGCCTCCTGGAGGTGGCGCTCGAAGTCGCTGAGCCGCTGCTTGAGGAAGACGAAGCCCGCGATGAGGAGGGCCAGGGCCCCGAGGATGCCCTGGAAGACCGCGTTCAGGAGGAAGGGGGCGCTCTCCGCGGGCGTCAGGACGGCGAGGCCGCCCACGGCGAGGGTGGTGGCGAAAAGGACCGGATAGAAGAGGCGGCGGCGCGTTCTCATGGGACCCGTTCTCCCCCACCCCCATATGGGCTTTCTTCCATAATAACGGGCACGCTCTCGCAATCGTTTTTCAGGCGCTTGGGAAAACAACCGTGGCTCCCGGAACGCGGCGGACCTCCACGGAGGCCCCGCGGAGCGTGGACTCCTCCTCCACGTCGAGGGCCTCCCTGGGCACCTCGAACTCCCCGAGGCGGAGGGGGCCGGAGCCGGCGAACAGCGCCCCCCACTCAGCGGGCCCCACGGAGCGGAGGGCCTCCAGGACCCTCGGGGTCCTCTCCCGGAAGGTGCGGCCCAGGGCCGCGGCCCGGGGACTCACCGCCTTGATGCGCCGCTCCACCGGCGGGGCCCCGGGGAGGAACCCGACGGCGCACCGCGTCGCCCCCGCCACCTCCTCGCGGTCCACGGGCCCCTCGGCGAAGACCTGAATCCCCGCGACCGGCGTGTTGAGGGCGAGTCCCCGGGCCGCCTTCCAGCGGCGAATCTCGGCCACCACCCGCTGGGTCCGGGCCCCCGCGTCGGCCCGTCCCCGCGGCGCGGCGGCCTTCGGCGCCCCGGGCCAGGGCTGGAGGTGGACCGAGCCCCTTCCCAGGCGGCTCCACATCTCCTCGGCGAAGAACGGGACGAAGGGGGCGAGGAGGCGGGCGAGGGTCTCCAGGGCGGAGTGGAGGGTGTGCTCTGCGGCCGCGCGGGCCCCCGGGTCGTCTCCGTAGAGCCTCCACTTCACCAACTCCACATACTCGTCGGCGAGGACCTCCCACGCCCAGGTCCGGATGGCCCGGAATGCGCGGTCGAACTGGCAGCCCTCCATCGCCTCCGTGACCTCGGCCACCAGGTCCTTCAGGCTCCGCAGCAGCCATACGTCCGCTTCCCGGAGCTTCGCGCCCGGGTGGGGGCGGGCGTGGGGCTGGGCGAACCGCAGGACGTTCCACAACTTCTGCAAAAACCGGTGTCCTGCGACCACCTCCTTCTCCTGGTAGGCGACGTCGGAACCGAGGGCTCCGCCGAGGGCCGCCCACTGGCGGAGGGCGTCGGCGCCGTATTTGTCGAGGACGACGTGGGGCGAGACGTAGTTCCCCGCGCTCTTGGACATCTTCTTGCCGTCGGAGCCGGTCACCATGCCGTTGATGGCCACCGTGCGGTAGGGGGCGCGGCCCAGGAGGGCGAGGTGGCGGACCAGGAGGTAGTAGTCCCAGGTCCGGATGATGTCGGTCCCGTTCTGCTGGAGGGTCGCCGGGTAGAGCCGCAGGAACCGCGGGCTCTTCACGTCCGGCCACCCCGCGTGATTGAGGATGGTAACGGACGAGTCCATCCAGGTGTCGAACACATCCGTTTCGCCGCGCCACTCGCGGGCGCCGCAGTTGCGGCAGGGCTCTTTTGGCTTCTTGCGGGTCGGGTCCACCGGCAACTCCGGCTCCTCCGCGATCCGGGCATCGCCGCACTTGCCGCAGGTCCAGACCGGGATGGGGGTGGCGAAGATGCGCTGGCGGGAGATGACCCAGTCCCACTCCATCCCATCCGCCCAGGTCTCGAGCCTCTCGGCCATCGCCTCCGGGACCCACTTCACCTTGCGGTGCTCGGCGAGGATGCGGTCGCGCCAGGAGGTGACGTCCATGAACCACTGCTCCCGGGGCAGAATCTCGACCGGGGTCTTGCACCTCCAGCAGACGCCGACCGACTGCGAAATCTGCTTTTTCTCGGTGACGAGGCCCGCCGCCTCCAAATCGGCGAGGATGGCTTTCCGCGCCTCCTTGACCTCCAGGCCCGCGTATTTCCCGGCCGCCGGGACCATGCGCCCCGCGTCGTCCAGCAGGGTCGTGACCGGCAGTTTGTGCTTCTGGACCCACCGGACGTCGGTCCGGTCGCCGAAGGTGCAAATCATCACCACGCCGGTCCCGAAGGCGGGGTCCACAGCCCCGTCGGCGAGCACCGGGACCTCCTTCCCGGACAGGGGGACCTTCAGCCCCCTGCCGACGAGCCCGGTGTTGCGCGCGTCCCCGGGATGGACCGCGACCGCCTGGCACGCCCCGAGCAACTCGGGCCGCGTGGTGGCGATGGGGACCTTCGCGCCGTCCGGGCCTTCGAACAAAACCGTGTTCAGGTGGGTGTTCCGGTCGTCATACTCCACTTCGGCGTGGGCGATGGCGGTCTGGCACCGCGGGCACCAGTCCACCGGGTGGGCCCCGCGGTAGATGAGCCCCTTTTTGTGGAGGCGGAGGAACGACCTCTGGGTGTTGACCCAGTAGGCCGGGTCCATGGTGCGGTACTCCTCGCTCCAGTCGGTCGAGAGGCCGAGGCGGAGCATCGCCGCCTTCATGCTCCGGATGTTCCGGAGGGTCAGCCCGATGCACCGCTTCCGGAACTCGTCCCGCGGGAGGTCCCCCTTGCGGATGCTGTCGCGCTTCTCGACCGCCACCTCGGTCGGCAATCCGTGGCAGTCCCATCCCTGGGGGAAGAAGACCTCGAACCCGCGCATCCGCTTGTAGCGGGCGACGAAGTCCATAGTGAACCAGTTGAGGGCGTTGCCGAGGTGGAACTCGCCCGACGGGTAGGGGGGCGGGGTGTCGATGGAGAAAATCGGCTTCTTGGACTTCACGCTCCAGCGGTAGAGGTTGGCCGCCTTCCATCGGGAGGACCACCGCTTTTCGAGGGGGCCCGGGGAGTAGGATTTGGGGAGGGGCCGGGGAGGCTTCGGGGGCATCCCACCGTGCCCCCGCGCGCAGTAAAAAACGTTCTTGCCCCCGGTGCCTCCCCCCCGCCCCCGGTCACATCTCCCGCTACCGTTTTTCCTCTCCGGGCCCACCTGAGCATTTAGGATGGCCGCGGAGACCCTGCTGCAGCCCCGCAAGACCCTCGCCGGGGAGGTGGAGCACTTCTACCCCCGCATCTTCGTCGCGGTGGTCAAGGCCTCCACCTACCTGAAAATCGGGGACCGGATTGCGGTCGAGACGAGGGACGGGCCCTTCGAGCAGGAGGTCGGCTCGATGGAGATTGCGCATAAGCCGGTGTCCCGGGTGAAGCCGGGGGACTCCTTCGGCCTGAAGATGGCCCGGCGGGTCCAGGAGGGGGACCGCATCTTCATCCGCGAGGAGCTCGCCGAGGAGCCGCCCGCCCGGGCGCCCGAGCCCGCCTACGCGGGGCCCCCGCTCTGGCCGCTCATCCCGTCGATGGGGCTCCTTTGAGAGCGCCCTACCTCGGCTGCCCCGGCGGCGCCCGCCGCTTCCGGTAGATTCTCCACCCGACCCACACCGCCAGCGCGAGGGGCGCGAGAGTCGCGCCGGCCACCACCAGGGCCCCCACCATGGCGAGGAACCCGTCCACCGCCGCTTTCACCGTGTCGAAGGCCGACTGCCCGGGGGCCGTCGGGGCCAGGGACTGGGGCTCGGTGACCTCCACGGTGAGGGTCGCCATCTCCGCCCGGTTGGCCAGGAAATTCAGCCGCCCCTGCATCGACTCGATGTCGCCCCGGATGCGGCCCAGTTCCTTCTCCACGGCCAGCACCTCCGAGACGTTCTGGGCCCGGTCGAGGAGGGCGAGGAGCCGCTTCTCCTGCGCCTTGGCGTTGTTCAGCCGGGCCTGGAGGTCCACGAACTGCTCGGTGATGTCCTCCCCCTGGGCATTCTCGCTCAGGACCCGGCCGAGCCGCCGCGCCTCCACGAGGGCCGCCGGGAAGGAGGCGTTCGGGATGCGGAGGGTCACGCTCCCGGAGGGGACCCCCGCCGAACTGAGGCTCCGCGATGTGGAGCCCACGAAGCCGCCGTAGCGGGCCGCCATCGAGGTGAGAGCGTCCACGGCGGTGGAGACGTTGGAGACCTCGACGCGGAGGTTCCCCGAGGTGATGACCTTCCGCTCGCCCGGAGAGACGGGAGATTCGCTCTCGTAGACGGGGGCGCCGCCCACCGCGCCGTATCGGGGGGTCGGGGCGGGCGCGGGGAGGCCCATGGGGACCGCGCGGCCCGCGAACACCTCGCCGTAGTCGGGCGCGGTTGCGGGCCGGGGGGCGGTGGCGGAGAGCGCGACGAGGGCCGCGACGGCGAGGACCGAGGCGGCCGCGACGAACTTCCATTGCTGGCGGAGGAAGGGGAGGAGGGCGGCCATCTGGAGAAACCTCCTCGTGTTCTATTTCAATCTATTTATGCGGGGCGGACGGGGTGCAATTTCCGAACAGTTTGACCTCGACCTCTTCCCCCCGGTCGATGAGGTCCACGTTCGCCGGAATCTCCACCCACCCATCCGCCTCGCTCATGCTGGTGATGGCCCCCGACTCCTTGAAGGCCGGGACCGCTTTTCCGTCCTTCACCTTGACCGGCAGGAACTGGAACCTCCCCACCGGGCTCACGACGCGCTTCGACAGCGGCAGCCGGAGGACACGGGGCTCCCAGGGCGGGAGGCGCGCGATTCTCCTCAGCAGCGGCACCAGAATCCCGTAACCGTTGGTGAGGCAGGAGGTGGGGTATCCGGGCATCCCGAGCGCGATTTTCCCTTCCACGACCGCGGCCAGGGTGGGCTTCCCGGGCTTCACCGCGATGCCGTGGAAGAGAACGCGACCCATCGAGCCCAGCACCTCGACCATCAGGTCCCGCGCCCCCACCGAGGAGCCCCCGGTGGCCACCACCAGGTCGCACTCCCGGAAGGCGCGCCCGAAGACCTCCCGGACCGCTTCGACTTCGTCGGGAACCGGGGGAAAGAGCCGCGGGGCGCCCCCGTGCTCCGCCACGAGCGCGGAGAGGGTGTAGGTGTTGACGTCGTGAATCTGGCCCGGCCCGAGGGGGCGGCCCGGGGGGACCACCTCGTCGCCCGACGGAATCACCGCCACAGCGGGCCTCCGGAAGACCTCCGCATTCGCCAGCCCGAGGGCGGCGAGGACGCCGATGCGGGAGGGGTCGAGGGGAGCCCCGGCCCGGAGGACCGCCGTCCCCCTCCGGATGTCCTCGCCCGCCGGCGAGACGTTGGCGCCGGGATGGAGCCCCGAGTAGACAAGCACTTCGTCCCCCTCCGCCTCGGTCTCCTCGACCATCACCACCGCGTCCGCCCCCTCCGGCATCGGGGCCCCGGTGGCAATCTGGACGCACTCGCCGGGTCCCACCGGGACCCGCGCCGCCTCCCCGGCGTGGACGTCGTCCACCCTCTTCAGCCTCCGGGGCTTCTGGGCCGAGGCGCCGAAGGTGTCCCCGGCCCGGACCGCGTATCCGTCCATGGCGGCCCGCCGGAAGGGGGGGACGTCGCCGGGGGCCACCAGGTCGCGGGCCAGGACCCTCCCCCGGGCCTCCGTCAGTGGGACGCGCTCGCTTCCCTCCACGGGCCGCGCCGCCTCCCCGAGGGCCGCCAGGGCCTCCTCCAGGGAGAGGAGGGCTTTCAGGGGGCGCATCCCCCGCTCGGGATGGGAGGGGTGGGCCGCTTTGCGGGAGGCCATCGCCACTTCTTGGAGCGGGAGCCTTATTCCCTTCGGGAGTCAGGGGAGGGATGCGCCTCTGGCTTCTCATCCTCCTCGCATCCGGGGCGGTCCTGGGCGCCTCCGTCGCCCTCGCCCTCCTCCTGCCGCCGGGCCTCATCACCGCCCCCCGGGACGTGGAGGTGATTCCCATCGAGGGGTTGATATCGGCCACCCCCTCCGCCCCGGTCCTCGGCATCGTTTCCAGCGGCGACGTCGCCAAGGCCCTCCGCGATGCCGACCGGGACCCCTCGGTGGCCGCCATCGTCCTGCGCGTCAACAGCCCGGGCGGGACCCCGGGCGCGGTCCAGGAGGTGGTGGCGGAACTGCGGCGCGTCCACAAGCCCGTGGTCGCCTCCCTCGGCGACATCGCCGCCAGCGGCGCCTACTACATCGCCTCCCAGGCCCGCAAAATCTACGCGAGCAACGACACCCTCACCGGCTCCATCGGGGCCATCTGGGTCTTCCAGAACTCGTCGGGCAAGTACGAGAAGGAGGGGACGAACTTCACCGTCGTCAAATCGGGGCCGTTCAAGGACGTGGGCGCCGACTACCGGGGCATCACCGCGGCCGAGGAGGCCTACATCCAGAGGATGGTGGACGAGGTCACCGACCGCTTCGTGGACGCGGTGGCTTCCGGGCGGAACCTGGGCCGCGCCGAGGTCAAGTCCCTAGCGGACGGCCGCGTCTTCTCCGGCGCCGCGGCCCGGGGGCTCAAACTCGTGGACGAGGTCGGCAACCTCTACGACGCCGTGGAGGGCGCGGCGCGGCTGGCGGGGGTCCCCGCTCCGGCCGAGCCCCGGGCCGCCGCGGCCCGCCCCTCCCCCCTGGCCCCCTTCCTGACCCAGGTCCGCGCCCTGGCGGAGGCGTCGGGGAGCCAGCCCCTCCTGGTCCCCGCCCTAGGTCTATAGGAAAGCATAGACGCCTCCGTAATGGTCATGGTCTCTCATCCTTTGTAGTCCGGCGCGGAGCGCCGAGCCCCGTGTTCGCTCGGGTAGCGTTTCGAAAGGGTTTAGTGAAACTCCCCCCCAAGTCGCAGCATGCCGTCCGGGGGGGTCCTTCTGGTCCTTTGGGTCCTCGTCGGGGTGACCCTCGCCTCGGTGGCCCTCCTCTTCAGCCTCCTCCGCGGCGGCTTCGAGATGCGGAGGGCGAACCTCTTCCTGAATTTCCGGTTCTACGAGGGATACTTCAAGGTCGTGTCGATGGTCCTCCTCGTCCTCATCGCTTTGGAACTCCTCTACCTGGTCCTGGCCCCTGGACTGCTGGACCCGTTCCCGGACGCCGTCATCCTCCTCCTGCTCCACGCCGGCGTGATGCTGATTTACCTCCAGGGGTTCCACCTCATCCGGCCTCGGAGGGCCCCCTGAATGGCCCTGCCCCCGCTCCTCGCCGGGCTGATGGCCGCGACCGGTCTGGCTGCGTCGGCCTCAATCCTTCTCTACTACTCGGCCCACTGGGCCGTCCCCCTGGAGCTCCGCAAGGCGCGCATCTTCCTCGGCTTCCGGCGCTACGAGCGCTCCTACATCGCCATCGGGTTCCTGATGGTGGCGGTCATGCTCCTCGTCGCCGCGGCCCTCTGGGCGGCGCCCGACTCGGTCAGCGACGTCCCCGACGCGCTCTTCATCATCGTCCTCGTCGTCCCCCTGGTCCTGGGGACCTTCTACTCCTACTTCGCGGGCAAGGGCATGCAGCCGCCGATGGCGAAGTTCCTCCGGGCGCTCCGGAAGTGAGCCCTTAAAGCGCCCCAACCTCGCTTCAGAACAAACCGCCCGGAGAAAACGCCACCCGTAAGGCCACCGGGCTCGCCGGGCGTGTTACAGGGCGGGCGGCGAGAACGCCCCGGGCTTCAGCCCGGCGGATGAATCGCCGCTGGCAACCTGGCAAAAGGATGAGAAAACGGCGGCGTTTCTTTCGTGCCCACCCTCCCGCCTCCGCCCCCTCCGAACGACGGCGTTCTCCCACCCCGCTCCTCGTGGAACGCCCGCCCCTTCAGGGGCGGGTAGTTTACTTCGTCCGGTTGGGGCGCTTTAGGGGTGCTGGCACAACTCCAACAGCACGCCCCGGGTCGACTTGGGGTGGACGAAGTTCACCCGGGTCCCGTGGGCCCCGGGCCGGGGCGCGTCGTTCACCAGGACGAGCCCCGCCCTCTTCGCCGCCTCCATGGCCGCCTCGATGTCGTCCACGCGCAGGGCGACGTGGTGGACCCCCTCGCCCCGCTTCTCGATGGCCTTCGCGATGGGGCCGTCGGGGGCGGTGGACTCCAGCAACTCGATTTTGGCGAACTCGCCGACCCGGATGAAGGCGGTCCGGACCTTCTCCGAGGGAACCTCCTCGACGTGGTCCACCTTCAGGCCGACCGCTTCGTAGAGTTGGATGGCCTCTTTGAGGTCCTTGACCGCGATGCCGACATGGTCCAGTTTCGGGGGCATGGGAACCTGTCGGTGGGGTCATCCCTTTTAAGTTTGCCCGATGGCCGAAAGCAATCCAAGCCCGCGCTACCCGTGCGCCCTCGCTGCCATCCGTTTCTTGAGCAGTTCGCGGGACGCCTCCTCGAACGGCAATAACGACGGCTTCATCGTCTCCAAATCGACCGCGGTGGCGACCCCGGGCACCGGCACGATGTTGTGCCTCCTCTGGTACTCGGTCTGCCCCTGCCACGCGCCGGAGTTCACGAGGGTGACCCCCCGGTAACGGCCGACCCCGACCGTGTGGACGTGGCCGGTGTGGAGGATGTCGGGAATCTCGTCCATCACATGCAGGTCGTCTTCCCGGGGCAGGAAGGGGACCTCGCCCCCGTAGACCGGCGCGAGGTGGCGCCGCTTCACCATCTCGACCATCGCCTGCTCGGGGGCCTCGATGGAGAGGCCGAGCCCCTTGAAATAATCGAGCAGGGAGACCCCGTGGTAGAGGAGGACCCGGACGCCCCCCGCCTCCACCAGGGCGGGGTTCCCTGCGAAGGAGACCCGGGAGGGGAAGAGCCGGGTCACTTCCGGCGAGAACCGCGGCTGGGGCTCCGGCAGGGGGACCGCGTCGTGGTTCCCCGGGGAGAGGACGACCTGGACCTCCTTCGGCAGCCGCTCCACCTGGGCCGCCGCGAACTCGTACTGCTTCATCACGTCCTTGATTTCCAGTTCCTTCTCCTGGCCCGGGTAGACCCCGATGCCGTCCACCACGTCCCCGGCGATGAAGAGGGTCCGGACCCGGGGCGCCATCGCCTCGTCGGTGTTGAGCCACGTGACGAACCTCTCCCAGACCGCCCCGAGGAACGCCTGGCTGCCGAAGTGGGTGTCGGAGAGGAAGAGGGCGACCCCGCTCCCCTTGCGCGGCGCATGGTCGTAGGGGACGTCGGGCCACCGGATGGACTCCGCCAGGAAGAGGCCGTTCTCCGCTCCGCCCCGGTACTTTCCGGTCACCGCGACGACCTCGTCCATGAGGAACTTCTCCTCTCCCCTGCAGAGGACCTTGACCCGCCCGGTCGCGTCCTCAAGGGTGACCAGCGGCCCCTTGCGGGTGGAGCGGATATCTGAAACGAGCCCCAAGACGGTCGCCTCCTGCCCCTCGCGGCGCGGCAGGTCGGCCATCCGGACCGGCTCCCTGCGGCTTTTCAGCAGGGCCCCGAGGCGCTCCAACCGGTGGCGGAAGAGCGGCGTGAAGTCCCGGCGGGCCGCGGCGGCGACCCCCTCCTTCAGGACCTTGATTCCGCCGTTCTCCCGGGGGCTCTCCGAGGAGCCCAGCGCCTCCTGCAGGTGGCGGGGCTCCACGACCAGGTCGCCGCAGACCTCGGGGAGCCGCGCCAGGAGGGTCTCGGTCTGCTCCCGGGGGATGCCTCGCAGGAGGGCGAGGGCGTCGGGGTGCAACTGGTAGCCGAGCTGGAGGACGCGCTCCAGGAAGGGGTCCATACCGGGGGGAGTCCGGGCGGAATTGAAAGAGTTTGTGGGCGGGCTGAAAGAAAACGGCCCTCACTCGCCTTGCTGCAGGAATCCGCCCGCGGTGAGGACGTCCCGGACCTGGCTCCAGTTCCCCCGCGCCTCGACGCGGA
>CAZANW010000028.1:0-3206 GCA_964486625.1 uncultured Halobacteria archaeon | reverse complement strand
ACGCCAAAGACCGAGCGGTTATCCCACCCTTGGACCGGCACCGCCGAGCCCCCCGCGAACCGGGCCTCCCGCGGGAGGCGGCGGGACAGGTCCCCGAGGAGGTCCTGGGCGGTCAAGTTGGCCCGGCCCCCGAGGGCGTCGAGAACCTCGTCGAGGCCGATGAGGTATGGCGGTCCGGCCCGCCCCGGGGCACGGACGCCGGCGACGAGGGGCTCGGTGTTGGTGACGATGCCGAGCCAGGGCTGCCGGCCCGGGAAGAACTCCTTGATGGTGGCGTTCCGGTAGGTGAAGTCGGGCGGGGCCCGCGGGGCGGGGCCTGCGAGGGCGTGGAGCCAGAGGGGAATCCCCGAAGGCGGGAGGAGGATGCGCGCTTCGGCTGTGACCGGGCTCCCGTAGACCTGGTTCCAGGAGGCGTGGCGCTGGTTCACGAAGGTCCCGAGGTCGCTCCCGGAGAGCCCCCGGTCGCTGGTGAAGGCCACCCGCGCGGCCGCGGCTGGGGAGAGGGCGAGGGCGTCGTCGAGGGAGGAGAGGTTCCGCTGGAAGAGGGGGGGCGGCGCCGGCGTGGGAGAGGGCAGGGCCGAGCTTTTTCCGCCGCCGCCGAAGAGGGCGAATCCGCCAGCGGTGAAGATTCCGGCGAACATGATGAGGAACATGATGAGGGCGTAGGTCTTCTTCTTCCGGGCGCGCGCCTTCTCGGAACTCATGCCCGCAAAATCTCGACCCCGGGGAGTTTGGCGCCTGTGAGGAAATCGAGAAGCGCGTGGCCCCCCAGGCTCGCGTAGGAGAAGGAGTCCAGGGGGATTCCGAGGCTTTCTACGGCGGAGATGGAGTCCCCGCCCCCGACCACCGAGTAGGCGGAGGAGTCCGCGACCGCCTGGAATATCTTCCGGGTGCCGTGGGCGAAGGCGGGGGACTCGTACTTGCCCGCGGGCCCACTCACGACAATCGTGCGGGCGCGCTCGATTTCCTCCTTGTAGCGGGCGAGGGTCTTCTCCCCGACGTCCCAGGCCCGGTGCTCGGCCCGCAGTTCCATGGCGGGAATCTCGATGCGCTTCCCCCCCTTCTCGATGGCGACGTCCTGGGGAATCTCGGCCCACAGGGCCAGGAGCCGCGCCTCGTCGTAGAGCGCCTCGTAGGGGGAGCCCTGGAAGGCCCGGGCCCAGAGGAAGATGTTGCCCACGACCCCGCAGGTCAGGACCTTGTCAATCACCCGCTCCTTGACCACGTGCTTCATGACCCGGAAGGAGTCGGCGGGCTTGGCGCCCCCGAGGATGTAGAGGCTGGGCCTCTCGGGCTGCTTGAGCCGCTCCAGCGACCGGAGCTCGCGCTCCATGAGGCGGCCCGCCACCGCGCGCAGCACCGCCGAGAACCCCACCACCGAGGCGTGGCTCCGGTGGGAGGTCGGGAAGGCGTCGTTCACGAAGAGGTCGGCCAGGGGGGCGAGGGCCTGGACCAGGGGCCCCCGCGCGTGCTCCTCGGGGCTCTTGGCCTCGGTCTCGCCGGGGACCGTCCGGGCGTTCTCCAGGAGGAGGGCCTCCCCCGCCTTCAGTTTCCCGATGGCATCCCTGGCCCGGGGGCCGATGACGTCGTCCACGTATTTCACCGGGAGGCCCGACGCCTGGCCGAGCAACCGCGCGTGCTGCTCCAGGGTGGTGAAGTCGGGGTCCCCGGGCCGCCCCTGGTGGGCGAGGAGGACGGTCCGGGCGCCGGCCTGGGAGAGCTCCTTCAGGGTCTGCCCGTGCTCTTGGATGCGCCGGGACATGCGGACCTTGCCCTCCACCACGGGGGAGTTGACGTCGATGCGCACGAGGAGCCGCTTCCCCTTCCACTCCACCGAGTCGAGGGTCCGGAAGGGGAAGGAGCCGTTCGGGGGCATGGGTCAGAGGAATCGGGGGGAGGGAAAAAGGCTACAGCCTCTTCCCGATGAACTCCACGAGGTCCACGAGGCGGTTGGAGTATCCCCACTCGTTGTCGTACCAGGCGAACACCTTGGCCAGGCTCCCGATGGCGTTGGTGCTCGGGCCGTCCACGATGGCGGAGTGGGGGTTGTCGTTGAAGTCCACGCTCACCAGGGGCTCGTCGGCGTAGTCGAGGATTCCCTTCAGGGGCCCGCGGGCCGCCTCCTTCAGGGCGCCGTTGATTTGCTCCTTGGTGGCCGGGGTCTCCAGGACCGCGTTCAGGTCAATCATCGAGACGTTCGGGGTCGGGACCCGGAGGGCGATGCCGTCCATCTTGCCCTTGAGGTCGGGCAGGACCAGGTGGAGGGCCGACGCGGCCCCGGTGGTGGAGGGGATGATGGACATGGCGGCGGCCCGGGCGCGCCGGAGGTCCTTGTGCTGGATGTCGAGGATGGACTGGTCGTTGGTGTAGGCGTGGACGGTGGTCATGAATGCCCGCTGGATTTTGAACCTCTCGTGGAGCACCTTCGCCACCGTGGCGAGGCAGTTCGTCGTGCAGGAGGCGTTCGAAACGATCTGGTGCTTGGCCGGGTCGTAGGACTTCTCGTTCACGCCCATGACGAAGGTGGCGTCGGCGTTCTTCGACGGGGCGGAGATGACGACCTTCTTCGCCCCGCCGGCGAGGTGCTTGGCGGCCTCGGCCCGGTCGGTGAAGCGGCCGGTGGACTCGACGACGACATCCACCCCCAGGTCCTTCCAGGGCAGTTTGGCGGGGTCCTTCTCGGCGAGGACCCGGACCTCCTGGCCGTCCACGGTGAACCCCTTCTCGGTGGCCCTGACCTCCCGGCCCAGGGGGCCGTGGACCGAGTCCCACTTGAGCAGGTGGGCCAGAGTCTTCGCGTCGGTGAGGTCGTTCACCGCGACGAACTCGAGGTTCCGGCCGAGGCTCGCCCGGAGGAAGTTGCGGCCGATGCGGCCGAAGCCGTTGACGCCGACGCGGACCTTCGCCATCGTCGGGATTCGAGGGAGGGGTTTTGAACTTTTCCCACAAGGATTCAAAGGTTACTCGACGGGCCGCGCGCTCGGCGGGCTATTCGGCCTCGCTCCCTTCAGTCGCTCGGCCTCATCGGCGGCAGTGATGAGCGCTCGCGAAGCTCGCGCTCATCACACTACAGCCGCCGACGCCCGCCGTCGCGCAGCGGCCCTTGCGCTTGCAACAGCCGCTTTCGGGAACCCCTCTCCACTTGCAGCAGCGAGCGCGCGCGAGCGTTCGGATGGAAGGAGGTCTGGAACATCGGGAAGCGAAGG
>CAZANW010000027.1:0-24583 GCA_964486625.1 uncultured Halobacteria archaeon | reverse complement strand
CTAAAGCCCGGGGGGTTCTCGTCACCTGGCCACTAAATCCTAAACAAATTCAAAACCCAAAGCACAAAATCCAAAACTGCCGTTTTGAATTTTGGATTTTGAACATTTGGATTTGTTTCGGATTTAGGTTTGGGATTTAGGATTTTTCAATAGTGCCCCATCTCGCCCCGCCTTCGCACGTTCCACGCCGAGAGCCGGAACACCCCGTAGGCGAGCGGCAGCCCGATGATGGAGAACAACAGCAGGAACGCCGCGTCCCCCTGGATGACCGGGCTGGCCAAGGTCTCGCCCTGAAGCAGCGCCCGCCGGATGCCGTCGAGGGCGTGGCTCAGCGGGAAACCCCACGCCACCGCCTGCAGCCAGCCCGGCAGGACCGCGAGGGGGTAGAGGACCCCCGCGAGGAGGTTGTTGCCCCAGGTGAAGGCCCAGACGACCGGGTCGCCTTCCTTCACCTTCAGCACGACCGCGGCGGAGAGAAGTCCGAACACGAGATGGGACGCCACCAGCAGGAGGGTCAGCAGGGCCGCCGCCGCGACGGCCGGACCGGCCGCGGCGAATGCGGGCGCGCCGAGGAGGAGCCCCGCGCCGAATGCGAGGAGGAGGAAGAGGGCCGCTTCGAGGAATCTGTAGGCCGACTCGCCGAAGAGGACCGACGCGAACGATTTCGCGGAGGAGTAAAGGGTCTCCAGCGTCCCCATCCACTGCTCCTCCCGCAGGGAGCGCGAGAGGGACTGGACCGAGGCCCAGACGAACTGGGAGTAGGCGATGCCGATGAGGGCGAAGGCGAAGTAGGAGGCCCCGTATCCCGCCGCCGCGACCTGCCGCGGTGTGACGATGAAGGAGAGGAGATAATAGACCGTCACCATGCTCGCCATCCCGACGACGTCGAGGAGAACCCACAATTTGTAGGACCACCAGATGTGGAAGCCCCGGACCACGAAGGCCCACATGCGCCACACCGGGGCGAATGGGTGGCGGCGGGAGGGCGCGGTGAGGATGCGGGCCAAATCGGGGGCGGCGGTCTCTACCATCAGTAGGCCCCCGTCGCTCCGGTCCGCCGCAATATCGCGAACCCCCGTCGGAAGGCGAGGATGCCGAGGGGCAGCAGGACCGCCCCCGCCGCCGCGAGGGCGAGGGCCGCCCCCGCCACCTCCGGGCTCGCGAGGGTCGCGCCGCCGAGGAGGACCCTCCGGAGCGCGTCGAGGGCCCAGGTGAAGGGGAGCGCCGCCGACGCCGCGGCGAGGGCCGGAATCGAGCCCAGGAGGGCCAGCGGGTAGAGGACGCCGCCGAGCAGTTGTATCGTGGTGTCGAGGAGGAAGGTCACCGGGTCCCCCTTCTTGTGGACCATCAGAATCCCGGCGGCGAGGATGCCGATGCCGAGGTGGGCGAAAACGAGGAGGAATGTCAGGGCGACGGCCGAGAGCACGGTCCCGGCGTTGAGCACGAGGGGCGCGCCGAAGGCGAGGGCCCCGACGGCGAGGGTCCCGACCATCATGTAGGAGCCGAGGATGAAGCCCACCGCCACCTGCCCTAGGGCGTAGTCCCGGAGGCGGATGGGCGCCGCCATGACCGCCTCGAAGGTCCCGCCCATCAGTTCGTGGACCATGACGTGGCCGATGCGGGTGATGGAGACCGTGAGGAACTGGGACGACGCGACGCCGACGAGGGCGAACGCGAGGTAGGAGGTCCCGTAGCCCGCGCGCGCGAGGTCCCCGGGCTTGACCAGGAGGCCCATGAAGGCGTAGACCCCCACCATGGAGAAGAGCGAGAGGAACTCGACGAGGTGGAAGGTCTTGTAGGAGAGGAAGATGCGGGTCCGGAGGCGGGTCAGGGCCCACGCCTTCGAGAGGCGGGCGCGGGGGACCGGCTCGCGGAAGAGCGGGTCGAGGGCCTTCAGACCTTCGGCTTCAGGGGCGGCCATGGGTCTTGAAGAACTCCCAGATCACCTCTGTCGCGTCGATGTCTCGGCTCGTTCGCCCGATGAGGAACGGGGGCAGATACTGGAGCCCGCCCGGCCATGTGTGCCCCCCGCCGTCAATCGTGTAGAGGACCACCTCCGAGCCGTCGCGGCATGGGGACCAGGTCCGGCGGGCGACCCGCGTCCCGTCCCCCGGGTCCCTGTCCGGCTCCTGCGCCTCGACGGGGGCGCCGGGGCACCCGTCCTCTCCCGCCCACAGTTTCAGGGAGTCGGGGACCGACGCCACCTTCCCGAAACTCCGGCGGGCGATGGACACCTCCCCGCCCGCGTAGGGGAGCAGGGGGTCCTGGAGGCCGTTCAGCGCGACCACCGAGACCGGCCGGGAGGGGGCGCACGACGCCATGAGGGGTTCCGGCATCGCCCCCGCCACCGGGCCGATGGCCGCAATCTTGTCCGACAACTCGCAGCCGAGCCGGTAGGACATCATGGCGCCGTTGGAGATGCCGGTCGCGAAGACGCGGCCGCGGTCGACGTTGAACTCGGAGGCGAGGCGCTCGATGAGGGCGGAGATGAAGCCGACGTCGTCGGCGCCCTTCCGTGGGGCGGTCGGGTCCTGGCGGCCGTCGTTCCACCGGGAGCCGACGCCGTCGGGATAGACGACGAGGAACCCCTCCTTCCCGGCCAGTTCATTCCAGGCGTTGAGGGTGAGGAACTCGGTCTGGCGGCTGTTGCTCCCGCCGCCGTGGAGGACGAGGACGAGCGGAACGGGGCGCGAAGGGTCTCGGCTCTCGGGCTTGTGGATGCGGTAGAGGCGCTCCACGCCGTCCCACTTCAGGGTGCGGACCTCGTCGCCGGAGCCGAATGCGACGCCCCAGGCGACGAAGCCGAGGGCGAGGCCGAGGAGGGCAAGGCCGCCGAGGGAGAGGAGAATCAGTTGGGGCTTGCGCATGTCAACTCCTCCCTGTTGGCTTCCCACCCATCCACCCCATCGCGGGAATGTTGCGAGGAGCAAGGGCCGCAGCGCGAAGACGCGCGTAGGCGGCAATATTGTGATGTGCGCGAGCATCGCGAGCGCACATCACCGCCGCCGACGAGCCCGAGCGAGAGCAGCGAGCGAGGGCGAGTGGCGCGTCGAGCGCGCGGCCCGTCGAACAAGGACGAAAGAACGATGGCACTTCTTTCCGGAAACTCAAACGAAGCGTCATTTCGTCAGGCTGAGGAACACCTCCTCCAAGTCCGGCTCCTTCCGCCCCACCGAGAGCACCTGGGCCCCGCGGGCCTTCAGCGCCTCCACGATTCCCGGGATGGCCTCCACCGCCCGCTCCACCTCGACCTCGATGGCGGCCCCGTTGGAGCGCACCGCCCGGACGCCGCCCGCGGACTCGAGGGCCTTCAGCACCCCGGGCTCAGCCGCCGACGCGAGGCGGACCTCCACCCGCTCCCGGGACCGGAGGCGCCGGGCCAGTTCCTCCACGGGCCCGTCGGCGAGGAGGCGCCCCTTGTGCAGAATCACCACTCTCGGGCAGAGCGCCTCCACCTCGGCGAGGTTGTGGCTGGTGAAGAGAATCGCCTTGCCGTGCTCCGCCGCGAGCCGCCGCAGGAGGTCGCGGGTCTCCTGGGCCATCCGCACGTCGAGGCCCGCCGTGGGCTCGTCCATGAGCAGCACGGGCGGGTTGTGGAGGAGCGCCCGGGCGAGCATCAGTTTGGCCTTCATGCCGGTCGAGAACTTCAGGACCCTCTGGTCGGCGACCTTCGCCAGGTCGAAGGCCTCCAGCAGCGCGTCCACGCGCCTCCGCGCCGCCGCCGGGTCCACCTCGTGGAGGGCCGCAAAGAAGCGCAGGTTGTCGCGGGCCGTGAGGCGCCAGTAAAGCGACCTCCCGCCCGCCTCGCCGTGGACCCAGCCGATGGCGCGCCGCGCCCCGGAGGGGTCGGCCACCGCGTCGCACCCCATGACCCGGGCCGCGCCCGCTGTGGGCAGGACGAGGGTGCAGAGAATCTTGATGAGGGTGGTCTTCCCCGCGCCGTTGGGGCCGAGGAGGCCGCGCATCTCCCCCGGGGCCACGGAGAAGGAGACGCGGTCCAGGGCCGCTGTCTCCCTCCGCTTCCGGAAGCGGCCGCGGTCGTAGGTCTTGGTCAGGTCGGAAACGGCGATTGCTGGCTCCGCCATCGGCTTTCGAGGCTGCCGAAGTGGAAAAGGAATTCTTCGGCGCCTGCCGGTCGGACAGCCTTATGGCCGCGGCGGGTCCGGGAGACCCCATGGAGGACATCGAATTCATGCGGCCCCCAGACGCCGCGCCCCTGGAGGCGATGGAGCAGAGGCCGGTCCGGCGCGGGACCGTGGCGAGGGGCGCCGACGGGGCGGCGGTGCTGGTGAACGAGAGGAAGCAGCCCTTCCGGGTCACCGACGAGGTCCTCTCCGTCTGGAAGATGTGCGACGGGGAACGGAGCATCGACCAGATGTGCGCCCTCGTCGCGTCGAGCGCGATGGCGGCGGGGGTGGACTTCGAGAAGGCGCGGGGGGTCGTCCTCGAAATCCTGGGGAAACTGGAGGGGGCGGGGCTGGTGGAGGTCCGGGGGTAGCCTGGAACCCGAGACCGGAAAAAGGAGAGGGGGGCGGCCAGCCTGCCACTTGTTGCTAGGAGATGTGAGAACGTCATCACCTCCTGAGGTTGTGACCGGCCGCTCCTTCCACCTCTGTGGATTGAACGTAAAATCGCATCGGTTGCGGTGACTCGGTGCAGCCCCCCGGTCGGCGAAGCCGCGGCTCGGGCGCGCAGAGCGGGCGGCCGGAACGGTCAGGAAGAGGGAGGCGGGAGAGTCCATGGGAGGTCGGCTCTCCGGCCTGACGGCCGCCCGAAAACTGGTTTGTGGAAGAATTAAGAATCTTTTCTGGGGCGGAACCGGGTGCAAGAGGGTGGTTTTCGTCGCACTCTCAAGGAATCTCGACCCACGTTCCGTTCGGAAGCATCACCGGCCGCACCCCCGCCCCGGACACCCGGCCCGAGAATCCCTCGGCGTCGAACTTGGTCTTCCCCCGGCACTGGCAATGGATGGGAACGGCGACCCGGCACTTCAGGCTCACGGCCAGGTCGGCGGCGTCCCGCCAGTCCATCCCGTCCTTGAAGAGCCGCAGGTGGGCCGCCTGGAGAAGCATCAGGTCGAGGGGGGCGCGCTCCCGCAGCGCCTCCTCCAGCCGCGGGTGGCGCCGCGTGTCCCCGCTGAAATAGACGCGCCGACCGCCGGCCTCCACCAGGAACCCGACAGGGTCGGGGGCCATGGGGTGGTCCGCAGGCATCGCGGTCACGGTGACCCCGCGCATCTCCTTCTCCTCCCCCGGCCGGAGCGCGATGACCGATTCGACCCCGGAGGACCGCGCGCGCCGGGCGACCGAGGGCGGGCCCGCGAGGGTCGCGCCGAGGCGGCGGGCCAGGGAGGCGGCGGCGGGGCCGTAGTGGTCGAGGTGGCCGTGGGAGACCAGCATCAGGTCGCACTTCTCCAACTCCGGCGGGCGGAGAGGGAGGGGATGGGTCCGCCACAGGGAGGCGTCGAACCACGGGTCGAAAAGAATCGTGGGCCCGCGGGGGACTTCGAGGAGCACCGTTGAGTTCCCCACCAGAAAGAGCCGCATCAGGGCAGCGGGTGCTCCTTTTCGATGTCGAGGGGATGCCGCCCCTTGTTCAACTGCTCCACCCACCACTTGTCCACCGAGATGATTTCCTGCGACCTCTTCAGCACCGGCTCGATGTGCTCCTTGGGGACCACCACGACCCCGTTGATATCCGCAAAGAGGAGGTCGCCGGGACGGACCCGTCGGCCCCCGAGGTTCACCTCGCCCTGCACCGCCACAGGCTTGATGCGCCCCCGGATGGAGGAGGCGACGATGCCCCGGGCGAAGACCGGGAACTTCAACTCCGCGATGCGGGGGATGTCCCGCGCTGCGCCGTCCACGACCGCGCCGGTGCACCCGAAGTCCCGGGCCATCTTGCTGGTCACCTGCCCCCATCCCGCTGCGGCCATGGAGCCCGACATGTCGAGTGCGATGAGGGAGCCTTCCTTCACCTCCTTCATCATCCCGGAGAACTGCTGGATGTACTGCTTCTCCTCGAACTTCTCCCCGGGGGCGAGGTCCTCCATTTTGACCGTCACGGCGTAGCCCGCGCACCTGGCCCCGGCCCACACGGGGCGCAACTCGTGGGAGACCCAGCCGTCCGGCAGCCCCAGCGCGTCGATGGCGTCGGAGACCGCAGGGGTGTAGAGCTTCTCGAACTCCTTGAGGATGTCGAGGGGACTCATGGGACGCCTCCGGTGGGGCCCGGGACCTAAAAAAGGGCCGCCCCCCATCCCTGTATGGCGACGGGGGTCCCCGGGATGACCTCGCGGGCCTCCCCGGTGGAGAGGTCAAGTTGGCGGGCGGGGAGGGAGATGCGAAGGACGCGGGTCCTCCGGGCCGGGTTGGTGACGAAGAGACGGTCGGAGTCCTCGCTCTTCCGCCGGAGCACATGGAGGCCCTCGTCGAGGCTCAGCGGGGGCGGGGGCAGGAGGTTCCGGAAGACCCGCCGGGAGGAGCGCGTCACGCCGAGTCCCAGCGGGGCCCGGACGAAGGCTGCGCGGCCGCGGCTCTCGGCGCGGCAGGGGGCGGGGAGCCGGAGGGGCCTCTGGAGGTCCCACCGCACCGAGAGGCCGATGCCGAGGAAGTAGGCCGCCTGGTGGAGCAGGTAGCGCGGGAGCGCGGCCTGGGGGCGGACGCGGGCCGGGTCGATGCCGAAGGCCTCCCGGGACCACGCCCGGTTCTCCCCGTCGGCGTCGGGGAGCCGGGTGGTGGCGACGACCCGCCCCCCCGCGCGGGCGAAGTCCAATATCTTCTCCCGGGCCCCGGGGGGCAGGTAGCGCACCGCGGGCAGGAAGAGGGTTCCATAGGATTCGGGGCCCAGATGGAGGCGCCCCGCCCGCGCCTCGGCGGCCCCCAGGGCCTGTTCGTCGAGGAAGTCATAGTCGTGGCCCATGTCACGGAGGAGTTCCCCAAGGACGCAGATGTCGTTGAATGTGGATGACCTCTTCAGGAGATTCCCGTCGAATTCCGTGAGGAGGCTCTCCACGGGATAGAGAATGGCCGCCTCGGCGGCGTGGGTCCCCCGCGTGAGGAAGTCGGAGAGGGCGGAGACCTCCCGCACGAACTCCCCGTAGCGCTCCCAGTAGGGGGCCTGGAAGAACTCGCTGGGCGGGTATTCGCGGCGGCGGAATCCGTCGGTGGAGTAGTAGAAGGCGTGGGGGACGAGGTGGGTCGCCCCTCCGTCGAAGAGCCAGTGGGAGATGCGCCGGAGGTCGCGGAGGTTCAGCCTCCAACTGGCGGCCCCGAAACTCTCGCAGAGGACCTCCGCGCAGCCGCGGTGATGGGCCACCGAGGAGGCAATCTTGGGGTGGACGCAGCCGGGGTTGAGCCCCAGGTGGTCCAGGCCCGGGGCCGAGAAGGCGCGGAGGACCCGGAAGATGTCCCCCTGGCAGGCGACCTGGAGAAAATTGGGCTCCTCGCAAAGGAGGTGGCCGTAGTATTTGACCCCCCGCTCCTCGCACCACTGCCGGATGGGTCCGTGGAACGAGGAGACGTAGAGATCGGTCACGGTCCGCCAGAAGTCGCGCCGGGTCCGGCCGCACCCCGGGCGCTCCACGAAGAGGTCGGGGAGCCGCGGCTCCAAGTCGTATCCGTTCCTCTGGCGGAAGGCTTCCGGCAGGTTTCCCGTCCAGGGGATGAGGCGCCAGCGCAGTTTGGTGACCAGGAAGTGGTGGCGGAGGCCCACCTCGTCGGAGAAGAAGCCCCGGATGGTCCTGCCGAACTCCTCGCGGAACCGCCGGTGATACTCCTCGTGGGTCAACTCCATGAAGCGCCGGACGGCCGCCGGGTTCAGCACGTCGATGTAGTCGTCGGTCTCCAGGAGAGTGAGGGCCATGCCGGGGGCTTCGAAAACGGCGGGCCCGTTTTCCCGGGGTTGTTTCGGGTGGAACCTCAGGTAGCGGGCGCAGAGGTCCAGCTCCCGGGTCACCCGCATCCCGGCGGTCCCGCTCGGCCAGTCGAGTTCGTCGTAGATGCCGATGCGCATCCCCCGTTCCCGCGCCGCCGCGACGATGGCCCCAAAGTGGTCCCACCACGAGCCGTCCAGGTAGGGGAGTTCCTTCCCCTTGCGGTGCTCGGTGAAGTGGTGGTCCCACCGGACCTGGTCCATCATGAAGCGGGTCGGGGGAGGCTCCGGGACCGCCCCGGGGACCTCGATCCCCCGCCGGGGGTGGACCCAGACGAACCGGATTCCCTTCTCGGCCACGAGCCCGAGTTGGCGGCGCAGTTCGCGGTCGTCGAGGGAGGCGTTCAGGAACCAGAAGGGGGCGAGGGCGTCTTCTGCCGTCAAACCGGCGCTCATGGCGCGCCTCCTTCGAGACGCGCGAGAAGGGTGGCAATCTCCCAGGGCGCCAGGGGGAAGCGGACGCGCTCCCCCTCCACCCGCAGGGGCTCCCCGGGCCTCTCCAGGAGGTCGGCCCGGCGGGCCTCCGCCACTTCGCGGGGGAAGCGCAGGACGACCTCCTGGCTCTTCCCGGCGCTCTCGTAGAGGCGGACCGCGAACCCTCCTCCCGGGCTGGAGCGGAGAGAGGTCACCTCGGCCTCCCCTTCGACCGCGAGGAGGGAGAATTCGGGGGGCGCTTTTCCTCCGGCCCCGGCAGGGCCACCTGCGGTGCCCCCCGGCGCTTCGCTTCGCGACGCGCCGGCCGTGAAGAGGGGGACGAGGGGATGGAGGGCCTCCTCCCCCCGGCGGCCGGCCCCCGACTCGGCCCAACCCCCGGGGTGGAGGTGGAGGGAGAAGGCCCACGAGTGGGCCCCCTTCTGGAGATACTCCTCCCCGTGGAAGACGAGGCTCCGGTCGTCGGAGCCGAGCAGCACCGCGGAGGGGACCAGGGTGAAGTCCCAGGAGGGCCACGGCGTGGCCACGGTCACCCCCCCGCCCGGGGCGGAGAGGTCGAACCATCCGTGGACTCCCCGCCCCTTCACCGAGACCGGCTCGTCGTCGCGGGTCCAGAACCCCGGGGGCTCGTCGCCCATCCGGTGGACTCCGAAGGGGACGCCCACGCGGACGTCGCCCCCGGGCTCGCCGAAAGGAAACGCGAGCAGCAGGACGCTCTTGGGGCGGCCCTTCCAGTGGAGGGTGACCCGGAGGTCCAGCCGCGGGAGCCCGCGGTGGAGGATGACTTCCTCCTCGACGGGTGCGCCCCCGATGGTCCCCCGGAGGACCATGCGGACCCGGACCGGCCCCGCCTCCCGCGCCGCCACCCGCAGGCCCTTGACCCGGAGGAGGCGGGGTGAGAACTCGGGCGTCACCTCGCCCCCCTCGGCGAAAGGGTTGGTCTCGTAGAACTCCGGGGGCGGAAGTTTGAACCGCGCCGAGAAGCCCCACACCTCGCCCGGGCAGAGGCGGAGCCTGAGGAGGCCGAGCAGCGCGCGCAGGAGTTTCATGCGGACTCCCTTGGCCGGGGCCTTGGGGTTCAGGAGGTTCCCGAGGCTCACCTTCCGGGGTCCCCGGAGGACCGGGCCCGTGCCATCCACCCTGCGGATTTTCGAAATGCCCCGGCGGCCCGCCCGGACCCGGAGAATCCCGTTGTCCAAGGCGTCCCCCTCGCACCGGCCCGCGGGGGAGGGCGCGGAGTCGGGCGCCGGTTCGACGGGGTAGAGCTTGTAGCCGAGGGGAGGCACGCCCTTCGCGATGAAGAGGACGCGGGCCCGCTTCAGGCTCCCGTCGGGGTGGCGCTCCGCCTCGAGCAGTTCGCACGGCTCGCCCGCCACCCGGAGGGCGCGCGCCCGGCCGGGTTCGAAGGAAACCTCGGCCTCCACGGGCTCGTCCCGGGAGTGGCCCAGCGGGTTGAAGACCACGACCCCCGGGCCGCCTCCAAGGTTTTTCGAGATGAAGTCCGTGGCGATGGAGAGGGCCCGCCGGGCCCCTTCCAACGCTTGCCGGACCCACCTCTCCTTCTCCCGGTCGTTGGGAGGACCCACCTCGGGCCTCCTGCCGCCCCAGTTGTGGTCGAGCACCTGGAGGAGCACTCTCCATTCCTCTTCCAGGACAGGAGGCGGAGGTCCTCCGAGATGGCGGGCGATGACTCCGAGGGTCTCGGCGGCCCGGAGGGCGGCGCGGGCCTCCGCCGCGGCCTGGAACGCCTCGACGCGGATGGAGGCGGTCATCGCCATGGGGCTCGGGATGTCTCCGCGGTATTCGGGGATGGAGTCCCCCGCGACCCGGCGAAGGTAGTCCGCGACGGTCGCCACCTCCACCCGGGGGCGGGGATGGCTCCGGTTCCACTCGCGGGCCACCTCGACGAGGCCGGGGACGGGCGGGGTGCAGTCGTCCCCCACGGGAATCATCAGGTGGGGCTGGCGGAACCCCGGCTTGGACCACGCCCGCCGGAGTTCGGCCGGAATCCGCCGGAGAGCCTCCGGGGGCGCGCGACCCACGCCGCCGTAGTGCCCCCACCGGTATTCCGCGGAAGCGACCGCCACCCGGGAGCCGTCGGGAGCCGCCCAACGGAACGGACCCGGAGGGGCCCGGGAAATCTTCAGGTAGCCCATCCCGGCGCGGGCGAGCAGTTGCGGGGTCTGGAGGGTGTGGCCCATCACGTCCTCCTCCTTCGCAACGGGGGTTGCGACCCCGAACTCCCGGAGCAGCCACCCCTGGCCCAGGTGCAGATTGCGGACCAGGGCCTCGTCCCCCGCCACGTCGGGGGTCAGGGAGACGTACATCCCGCCCACCTCCAGGCGCCCCTCCCTGAGGAGGCGGGCGACCCGGTCGCGGAACTCCGGATGGTCGGCCAGGAGCTCCCGCAGGGGCCACGTGTTCTCCAGGGAGTAGCGGAATTCGGGGTCCGCTTCCAGGCATTCGACGGCCCTCCGCAGGTTCTCCACGTTGATGCGTCGGCACTCCCCGATGGTGTCGAACCAGGCGAGGTCGGTGTGGGAGTGGTTCACCAGGTAGACCGTCTCGTATGGGGGCAGCAAATCCCCATCGCTTTCGGGGGGTGGGGAGAGCGGGCCTGTGGACGGGAGCAGTGTCGGAGGCGACCTCCCCGGGGGGCTCCGCCCCCCTCCCCTCCCGGCGACAGTTACCATCGCGCCTCGATGACGCACCGGGGTTTCCCCTGCGCCTGGCACTCCAACTCGCGGGCGGCGGCCCTGCGGCCGAAGAAGACCGCGGCGGCTCCGGCGCAGAACCCGCGGGTGATGTGGCACTGGGGCTCGGGCCCGGGGAAGAAACGGGCCTCCATGGAGTTCACCACCTCCACCCGCAGGGTGCGGGCCGCTTCGTCCACTTTGAACTCCACCGGCTTGACGCCGCCGGCCGCGGGAACCACCCGCAGGAGGACGGTGCGGAGGGAGTCGGCATCCCCACGGAAGAGGTCCGCGGCATACCGCCCGTAGACTTCGCCCTGGATCTCTCCATACCGGTAGAGGACCCGGGGCGCCTCGTCGGGACCCACCGACTCGACCACCGCCTCCCGGAGCGCCCGGATGGCGTCGGCGAGGGAGAGGAAGACCCGCCTCCCGGCCACTTCGAGGGTCCCGTCCTCGCGCACCGAGAGCATCTCCTTGAGGGGGACTCCCTCGCTGAGGCGGCGCACCGCCTGGACCTCCAGGTAGGGGCGGAGTTTCGGGACCCACACCGTGGAGCGCCCCACCACCTTGCTCTCGACGGCGCCCTCGACCCGCATCATCTCGAGGTAGCGGTAAGCGGTGGTCTTGCTGATGTTCAGCCGCCGGGCCACGTCCTGGGTCCCGAGGCCGATGTCGGCCCCCCGGAGGGCTTCGAGGACTTGGCCCTTCAGTTCCTCGTATTTGGAATCGGTCGTCTCAGTGGCCATGGGTGGCGAAACTTTTATATAGTTTCAAATAGACTTCCATTTGGAAGTTCATATGGTTCAACACTACTTAAATCTTTTGGTAGTGGCCACCGATGCCGAAAATTGAGGGCGTTTTCCCTGTGGTTCCGACCCCCCTCAACCCCGAGGGCGGTCTCGACGAGCAAGGCTACCGCCACCTCGTCTCCACCCTCACCAACGCGGGAGTCCACGGGGTCACTTCCCTCGGCTCCAACGGGGAGTGCGTCTATCTGACTCCCGCCGAGCGGCGCCGCGCCATGGAGGTCGCGTCGGAGGCCCGGACCCGGGGCGCGAAACTCATCGTCGGGGCCGGATGCTTCGGGACCGACGAGGCGGTGGAGGTGTGCCGCCACGCCCGGGAGGTGGGGGCCGACGCCGCCATGGTGGCCCTCCCCCTCTACTACCCCCTCGACCTCGACGCGGTCCGGCGCCACTACGGGGAGGTCGGCCGGCGCGGCGAGTTGCCCATTCTCTATTACAATGTGCCCGACCTGACCCACCTGAAACTGGCCCCCGCCCAGGTGGCCGAGGTCCTCCGGGTTCCCGGGGTCGCGGGCGCCAAGGAGTCCATCCTCAACGTGAGGGAAATCGAGGAACTCATCCGCCTCGCACCGGACCGCTCCATCCTCACCGGCTCCTGCATGACCCTCCAGGAGACCCTGAAGGCCGGGGGCGCCGGGGTCATCTGCCCCATCCCCTGCCTCGACCCGAAACTGGTCCTTGGCTACTACGGGGCGCTGAAAGCGGGGACGGCCGACGAGGCGCGGGCCCTGCGGAACCGCGTTTTCCAGTTGATGCCCCTCATGGCGATGTCCCGCTCCCCCCAGGCCCTCCTGAAGGAGGCCCTCCGGCTCCTGGGCCACCCTGTCACCAGCCGGGTCAAGGAGCCCCTGCCGCAGCTCCAGCCCGGTGAGTCGGAGAAGGTGCGCGCGGTGCTCCGGAAACTCGGATACCTTGGAGGCTGAGATGCGCACTTTACAACCGTTGGTCGACCGTTTTCCAACCTACGCATCGGCATTTTTGGGGTTCGAACGCCCGCGCTTCGCTCGTAAACCGCCCACGAACTCTCGTGTTCCGAAGCGAAACGGGGTTGAGTTCGGGGCGGTTTGGCCTACTCGCGCTCGCTCCCTTCTGTCGCTCGGGCTCGTCGGCGGCTGTGATGTGCGCTCGCGATGCTCGCGCACATCACAATATTGCCGCCTACGGCCGCCTCGCTCTCGCGCGGGCTGCGAGCCCGCAAGAGGCTCTTTTTTGCGGAGCAAGGGCCGTAGCGCGACGGCGCCCGTCAGCGCCAATATGCGACGAGGGCCGAGCGAAGCGAGGCCCGAGGAGCGGCGCTGGGCGAGCCGAGCGAGCGCAGCGAGCGAGGCGAGCCACGGGCGCCGAGCGCGCGGCCCGTCGAAAAACCCCGCACATGGCTTATGGGAGGGCCGCTGATGCCGGGAACCAAGCCTCGAAGCCACATCCTGATGATTGACTCGACCGGCGCGGGGGCCGTGCGGGAGGGCATCCTCCAGGGGCTCGGCCTCACCCCCAAGGAGCTGCGGCGGAAGCCGGTCATCGGGGTGGTCAACTCCTGGAACGAGGCGAACCCGGGCCACAAGCACTTGAACCAGCTGGCCCAGGAGGTCAAATACGGAGTCTATGAGGCCGGCGGCATCCCCATGGAGGTCTGCACCGTGGGCCCCTGCGACTCCTACGGCGGCGGCAACTTCGGGGGGCGCTACCTGCTCCCGCTGCGGGACATCGTGGCCGACAGCGTCGAGGCCTTCGTCCGGGCCCACCACTTCGACGCCATGGTGACCCTCTCCTCCTGCGACAAAATCAACCCCGGGATGCTGATGGCCGCCGCCCGCCTCGACATCCCGACGATTTGCGTGACCGGCGGCTCCAGCGCGTTCCAAATCCGGTTCAAGGGCGACGGCAGCACCAGCCTCAACTTCGAGGACTACGGGGACCTGGAGCACAAGCAGGCGTGCGGCACCTGCGCGACGGCCGGCTCCTGCGAAATCATGGGGACCGCCAACACCCTCCAGTGCCTTATGGAGGCGATGGGCATGGCCCTGCCCGGAACCGCCTCCATCCCCGCCTTCCACTCCGCGAAAGCGGCGGCGGCCCGGGAGGCGGGGAGGCGCATCGTGGGGGCCCTGGCGGAGGGGCTCACGGCGCGGAAAATCATGACCCCGGATGCGATGGAGAACGCGGTCATGGTGGGCCTCGCCCTCGGGGGCTCCACCAACATCGCGCTGCACCTCCCGGCCATCGCCCACGAACTCGGAGTCGAACTGCCCCTGGAGAGGTTCAACGACCTGAACCGGAAAATCCCGACCCTCGCGGGCATCACCCCCAACGGCCCCTACGGCATGGTGGACTTCCACGCCGCCGGCGGGGTGGTCGCGGTGATGAAGCGGCTCGAGCCCTTCCTCCACAAGGAGTGCATGACGGTGGCGGGGAGGAGCGTCGGCGAACTCCTGAAAACCGCCCGCCCGGGCCACCCCGACATCATCCGCCCGGTGGAGAGGCCGTGGCACCCCGAGGGGGGGCTCGCGGTCCTCTGCGGCAGCCTCGCCCCCGAGGGGGCCGTCGTGAAGCAGTCGGCGGTGGTCCCCGAGATGCTCGCCTTCCGGGGTCCTGCGGTGGTCTTCGAGGGCGAAATGGAGGCGTTGAAGGGGCTCCAGAACCGCGGCGTCCCCGAGGGAAGCGTGATTGTCATCCGCTACGAGGGGCCCCGGGGCGGCCCCGGCATGCCCGAACTGCTCACGGTCACCATGATGCTGAAGTTCTTGAAGTATCAGCGCGTCGCGTTGGTGACCGACGGCCGCTTCTCCGGCATGTCGTCGGGCCCGGTCATCGGCCACGTCGCCCCCGAGGCGGCGGTGGGGGGCCCCATCGCCCTCGTCGAGCCCGGGGACGTGATTGCCATCGACGTCCCCCGCCGGACGCTGAACCTGGAGGTGGCGCCGGAGGTGTTGGGGGAGCGCAGGAAGCGGTGGAGGCCCCTGCAGCGGGAACTCCCCCCCGGCTACATCCGCCGATACGCCCGGCTGGTCGGCAGCGCGTCGAAGGGCGCGGTCCTCTCCTGACCGTGGCCCAAGCCCTCCCCTGGGGAAGCGGGACCCTCTCCCTCGACCTGCCCTCCGGCTGGGAGGTCCTCGCGACCGCCACCCCGAAGATTCTGCCGGGCACCGACCCCCAACGGGAGGTGGGCCGGGCTCTTTCGAACCCCATCGGCACTCCGCCTCTTCGGGAGTTGGCGCGGGGCAAAAAGCGGGTCGTCGTCGTGGTGGACGACGTGAGCCGCCCCACCCCCGCCCACCTCTACATGCCGGGGGTGCTGCGGGAACTCGAAGCTGCGGGGGTGAACCCGGGAGAGGTGTGGGCCATCCCCGGCCTCGGGGTCCACCGCGCCATGACCGCGGCCGAGATGGAGGCCAAGTTGGGCGCGGAGTCGTTCCGGCGGGTGAAGTGGGAGGACCACGAGGGGCGCGACCCCGGCAAACTGGCGCGCCTCGGGGAGACGAAGCGCGGGACACCGGTCGTCCTCAACAAGCGCGTGGCCGAGGCCGACCTGGTCCTCCTCCTGGGCACCATCGAGCCCCACGTCCAGGCCGGGTTCGGCGGCGGGTTCAAGAACGTCCTCCCGGGGGTCGCCGCGGTCGAGACCATCGCGAAGAACCACATGCTCTCGGCCACCGAAGAGTGCTTCACCTACATCGGCGAGGACCCCGACCGCAACCCGATGCGCCTCGACCTGGAAGAGGCGGGCTCCATGCTCCCCGGCGATGTCTTCCTGGTGAACGGCGTCCTCAACCCGCGGAGGGAGGTGGTCCGCCTCTTCACCGGCCACCCGGTCAAGGCCCACCGGGAGGGGTGCGCCCTGGCCCGGGAGATGTATGGCGTGCGAATCCCGCGCCAGGCCGACGTGGTGATTGCCGACTCCCACCCCATGGACATCGACATCCGCCAGTCCATCAAGTGCATCGCCAACACGATTGCCGCGGCCCGCCCGGGCGGCGCCCTGGTGGCCCTGGCGCGGTGCGAGGAGGGGCTCGGGGAGTTCCGGGAGAAGGTCATGAAGGCCAAGGTCCCCCCGAACCTCGACATCCGGAAGATCGTCCCCGGGCTCAAGCACAGGGACATCCTCAACTTCGCCAAGATGCTGCAGATGGGGGTCGAGGACCAGTTCTTCATCTACATCGGCGTCCAGGCCATCAAGCGGAACCCCCTCTACTTCTACGCGCCCACCATCACCCCCGAGGAGGCGGCCCGCTTCCCCCTCTTCGAGCACTTCACCGACCCCCGGAAGGCCGTGGAGCGGGTGGCCCGGGACCACCCGAGGGCCAGCGTCCTGATTTTCCCCCAGGGCGGCGTGACCTACCCCATCCTCTCCTGAACTCCCATGACCCCGAAGAGCCGCCGGGAGGTGTTCACGGAGTCCTCGGCGTCTCGGGCCCTCGCCGGGGGTGCCTGGCAGGTGGTCGCCAGCATCCTCGGCGGCATCCTCCTTTTCGCCTGGGTGATTCTCGGAGGGCGCCCCCCGCCTTCGGGCTTCGGGCCGGAGGGGTTCGAGTTCTACCTGAGCGCCAACGCCCTCCTCTTCGTGCTCTACGCCCCCGCCCTGGGAGTCAACCAGGCGGCCATCAAGTTCGTCTCCGAGGCGATGGCCCGGGACCCGGAGGAGGCCCGGAGCGTGGCGGCCCGCGCGGCGGGGCTCCTGTTCCACCTCGGCGCCCTGGTCCTGCTTCTGGTCGCGCTGTTCGTCGTCTTTGCCGTCCCAAAGGCGGAGGACCGCCTCTCCTTCGCCCTGGTGTCCCTGGTGGTCCCCTTCATGTACCTCCGGGAGGCGGTCAACGCGGTCACCGGGGCGATGCACCGGTTCGACTACCTCGGAATCGTCATGGGCATCCTGGGGGCGGGAGCTTTCGGGTTCGGCGCGCTCTTCCTCCTCGGGTTCCACGGGCCTGAGCACGCGCGGTTTCTGGGGCTGGTCCCCCTCCTCTCCATGGTGGTCGCCTCGGGGTTCGCGGTCTGGTTCTTCACCCGCTGCTCCCCGTTCCCCCTCTCCTCGCTCCTCCGGGGGCGCATCGACCGGGCCTTCGCCCGGAAACTGGGCTCCTACGCCCTGTTCTGCCTTCTCGCCAACCTGGCCGCCTCGGGGGTCATCCTCCAGGTCAGCCTCTTCCTGGTGAAACTGATGAGCCTCCGGGGCTTCGTGTTCGACGACGCGGCGGTGGGGGTCTACGGCGTCTCCACGGTCTACGCCTGGGTCGCCGCCTTCATCGCATTCCTCTCCTACCCCCTGGTCCCCGAGGTCTCCCGGGCCAAGGAGCGCGGGGACCGGGCCCTCCTCGACTCCGTCCTGAGGACCCTGACGAAATTCTCCTTCGCCATCGGGATCGTCCTGGTGGCGCTCTTCGCGGTCTTGGCGGAGCCCGTCCTCCGCATCTTCAACGGGCCGGCCTACGCATCCGGAGGGGGGCCCGCGGCCCTCGTCCTCTCGGTGGCGGGGATGGTCCTCTACGCCGTGGCGAGCGTCTTCGGGGCCGTCCTGGTCGGGGCGGGGAGGGCCAAGTTCGCCGGCTCCGCTTTCGGGCTGGGAGCCCTCGCCTTGATTCTGCTGACGCCCCTTCTGGCCATCACGATGGGGCTGGCGGGGCCCGCGCTGGCCATCCTTCTCTCGGGGGGCCTGGTCCTCCCTCTGCTGATGTGGAAGGCCCGGCAGGAGTTCGGAGCCGCGTATCCTTCGGGCCTGGTCCTCCGGCCGGTCGCCGCAGCCGCCCCCCTCGCCCTCCTTTTCGGCCGCTGGGTCCCCGGGCTCCTCCAGGGCGGCGGCCTCCTGCACGCCCTCCCCCTGGTCGCCGCCCTGGGCGTCGGGCTCCTCATCGCCTACCTGCTCCTCCTGTCGGCCCTGGGGAACTTCGACGAGGAGGATTTCGCGACCATCCGGGACACGCTGGTCTCCTTCGGCCTCGGGTTCCTCGGGGCCGCCGCGGCCGGGGCCCTCCGGAGGGTCGCCCGGGCGAGCCCCCTGGCGAGGGCCTGAAGCCATGGCGACCCATCTGGTGACCGGGGCCTCCGGGTTCCTCGGCCAGGCCCTGGTCGAAACCCTCGCCTCCGCGGGTCACCGGGTGCGGGCTTTCGACCTGCAGCCCGCGCCCTTCCCCGCGGGCGTCGAGTTCGTGCGGGGGGACGTCCGGGACGCCTCCGCGGTGGAGGGGGCTTGCGGGGGGATGGAGGTCGTCCACCACCTTGTCGCGCTCCTGCCCCAGAAGCGGGCTTCGAGGGCGGTCATGCGGGCCGTCAACGTGGGCGGGACGCGGAACGTGCTGGAGGGGGCGAAGCGCCAGAAGGTCCGCCGAGTCGTCTTCCTCTCCTCCACCGAGGTCTACGGCCGCCCCCGAACCCTCCCCTGTCCCGAGGACGCGGCTCCGCGACCCCTCGGGGAGTATGGCCGCAACAAGGTGGAGGCCGAGGCGCTCTGCCGGGACTGCGGCGGGAACGGGCTCGAAGTGGCGGTCCTCCGGCCCCCGACCATCGTGGGCCCCCGCATCCCCGACAAAATGCTCCTGCGGATGATGGAACTCCTCCGCACCGGCGGGACCTACCCCCTCCCGGGCTCCGGGGCCAACCGGGTGGCCCTCCTCTCCGCCGGCGACTGCGCCCGGGCCTGCCTCGTCGCCGCGGAGCACCCCCGGGCCGCCGGGGGCGTCTTCAACATCGCCGCCGAGGAGAGGCCGCCCACGGTCCGCGAACTGGCGGAGGACCTCATCGCCCACGCGGGGACGCGAATCCGGATGCTCCCCGTGCCGCCGCCCTTCATCCTTGCGGGGCTGGAGTTCCTCCACCTCCTCCGCCTCAGCCCCCTGGAGCGGGAGCACTACCTGCTGCTCCACCGGGACTACTATTTCGATTTGCTCCGCAGCCGGGAGGTGCTTGGGTGGAGGGCGGAGAAATCCACCCGGGAGGCGATGGTCGAGATGTTCGAGTGGTATCGGGCCAGCCGGGCGGAGTGATTTGGGCCCGCCAGGAGTCGAACCTGGGTCTCCGCCTTGTAAGGGCAGCGTCTTGGACCGTTGGACCACGGGCCCTCCAGCCCTTTCCCCCTCCCCCTCTATTGCCTTGGCCCCTCCGGGCCCCAAAAGAATGAAAGGGGGAAGTCTCTCTTTCCCGATGGACCGCGCCAAGAAGCCTGAACCCGCCCGCCTCCCGCTCGCGGAGAGGCACCGCCCCCGGAAACTCTCCGAGGTGGTCGGCCAGGGCGAGACGATGAGACAACTCCAGGAGTGGGCCGCGCAGTGGCCGAAGCGGGGCCGTGCCCTCCTCCTCCACGGGCCTCCCGGGTGCGGGAAGACCTCGGCGGCCCTCGCCCTGGCGCGGGAGATGGAGTGGGAGGTCGTCGAGATGAACGCGAGCGACGCCCGGACCCAGGAGCGGGTGGAGTCCGTGGCGCTCGCGGCGGCGAAGCAGCAGACGCTCTTCGGCGGACGCAAACTGGTGCTCATGGACGAGGCGGACGCCCTCCACGGCAACTACGACCGGGGGGGCTACGCGGCCCTCGGGCGCCTCGTCCGGGAGACCGCCCAGCCGGTCCTCCTCACCGCCAACGACGTTTCGGCCATCCCCTTCCCCCTCCGGAAGGCGTGCGTCGTCGTGGCTCTGAACCGCCTCACCGAGGGGACGGTCCTCGGGGTCCTCAAAAAGGTCTCGGCCGCCGAGGGGCTGAAGGTGGACGGAACCGCCCTGGAGGCCATCGCCCGGAACGCCCGGGGCGACATGCGCTCCGCCCTCGTGGACCTCGAAGCGTGGGCCGGAACGAAGCCCGCCCTCTCCTCCCGCGACCGGACCGCGGGGGTGCGCGAGGCCCTCGATGCGCTCTTCCTGAAATCGGGGCGCGAAGCCTACGCGACCCTCCAGCGGCTCGACATGGACCCCGAAGAGACGGTCCAGGTGGTGGAGGAGAACCTCCTCCGGGCCCGGACCGGCGACGGCCTGCGGGAGGCGCTGCGGGTGGTCCAGCGGGCCGACGTGTTCCTCGGCCGGGCCGCCCGGGGCCAGAACTACAGGCTCTGGCGCTACGCGACCTCGCTGCTCGCCTTCGGCATCCCCGCCACCGGCCCCGGGCCCGCGGCCCCGCGCTGGGTGGAGAGGCCGGACCTCGGCTGGTTCTTCGCGGGCCGGACCGGGGACGCCGTGGCCGCCCGGGTGGCCCAGGCCCTCTCCATCCCGAAGTCGAAGGCGCGGGAGGCCCTCCCGGTCCTGAAGGCCCTGGCGAAGAGCGGCGCCGACCTTTCGGGGCTGGGGCTGGAGGAGAAGCAGGTGGACTGGCTGGCGGACCGGAGATGACGCGGAAGCCCACAGCGGGGAAGAGGGGCGCTCTCGAAGTCGGCCTCCTCTCCTCGGGCCGGGACGAGGACGCCCGGACCCTTCTGCGGTCGGTCGCGGAGGGGATGGGGAAGCGGGGCCTCTCGGCCCGCTACCTCTTCGTGAACCGGGAGCGCGGCGACCGGCCCGAGTCGGACCGCTTCCTCGACGAGGCCGAGGCGCTTGGACTGGAGGTCGTGGCCCTCTCCTCCCTGAAGTTCCAGCCCGACCTGAAGAGGCGGGACGAGGCCGCCTGGAACCGCGCCTTCCACGCCGAGGCTCTGGAGCGGCTGGCGCCTCTCCGGTTGCCGAAACCGGCGGTGGACCTCGCCCTCGGATACATCATGGTCATCAGAAGCCCGGAATTCCTCGAAGCGCTCGACATCCTCAACCTTCACCCCTCGCCCCTCGTCCCCGGGGGCTGCGCCGAAATCGCGGGCCACTGGACCGAAGTCATGTGGGAGCACATCCGCCGCCGCTCCGAGTTCGCGGGCGCCATGCTCCACCGGATGACCCCCGAACTCGACAAGGGGCCCTGCGCCACCCACTGCCGCGTCCCCCTGCGGGGAGGCGGGTTCGACTCCCTGTGGAAGCAGTTCGACGACGACCGCGCCCACGGGCTCACGGTGGCCGACCTGCAGAAGCGGTTCCCCGACTGGCGCTACCCGGAGGGCGCCTACCCGCTCTTCACCGCCATCCGAAAGGCGCAGTTCGCGCGGGAGGTGCCGCTGACGCTGGTGACGCTGGAGAGGTTCGCGCGGGGGGAGTTGGCGTTCAAGGGAGGGGCGCTGGTGGATTCGAAGGGCAAGCCGCGGGGGCCGGAGGATGTGACCGGAGAGGTGGAGGCGCTCCTGCGGGAGATGCGGTAGCCCTCAGAGTCTTTCCAACTCCGAGACCGCGCGCCCCAACTCCTCCACGAGCCGGACCAAGCCGGGAGATGCGCCCGGGCGGTCGCACGCGCTCCGGTAGCACCGCAGCAGTTCGCGGTGATACCACACCTGGTCCTCCTTGCTCCGGGTCCGGAACCGGGTCCAGACCGCCTCGCCCTCGGCGCGGTGGGCGGCGAGGGTGGAGCGGACGTTGTGGAGTTTGTCGGCCGCGCTGACGAGAACGATGGAGGGGGCGGTCTGCGATTCCAAGCGGGCAAGGTAAGCCTCCTTGCGCTCCCGCCACGGCGGCTTGGGCTCCTCGAAGGTGTCGGTGCACCCCTCTACGGTGCGCGCCACACGGGGCCCGAAGAGGCGCCGAATCTCGTCGAGGGTCGGGCGCCCGCCTTGGTCCTCGGGGGCGTCGTGGAGGAGCGCCGCGATGGCCTCCTCCTCGTCACCGCCGTGCTCGAGGACGATGGCGCAGACCGCGAGAAGGTGGCTCACGTAGGGGACCTGCGTCCCCTTTCGGACCTGCGCGGAGTGGAGCCGGGCGGCGTAGGCGAGGGCCTCCCCGAGGCGGTCGGTCGGCGGAGCCATGGTCTCAGTCGTCCACGGTCCGCTTGTGGCCGCGGGGGCAGGTCCCGAGGGTCTCCTCGTAGAAACTCCCGTCCCACACCTGTTCGAGGCGGAGGTGGCGCCGGCAGTAGACCTTGCCGCACGGGGGGCACCAGGCGTCGAGGCCGCACCCCGAGGTGTCGGGCAACAGGAGTTCGTGGACCTCGCCGACGCGGCCCGACTCCAGCAGTGGGAACACCTTCTCCGCCAGTTCCCGCGGGAAGTTCTGGAGGCTCGTGAGGCCGTCGCAGAGGAGGACCTCCTTCCGCGCTTCAGAGGAGAACGCAAAGGGCGGGGGGCCGATGAAAAAGAGCGCCGCCAGGCCGCCGCAGATGTCGCACCGCAGGTGGAACTCCCGGGAGCCATGGGCGACGACGCGCGGGAACGCGCCCTCGCCGGGGGCCGGGGCCCCTTCGAGCGCCTCCTCGGTTTTCCGGCGGAACTCCTCCCGGGAGGACTTGTAGGAGGAGACGACGAGGTGGCCCGGCTCGCCCTCCGCGGGCCTCAGCCACCCGATTCCCCGCTGGGCGTGCAGGTCGCCCAAATCGAGGAAGTAGCGGCAGGCCGCGCCGTCGCCCCGGGTCCCCGTGAGCAGCCCCTCGACCTCCTCGAACGCCTTCCGGTCGAAGGCGCCCGTCTCCTCGACCTCGTCGGCGGAGGCGGTGGGGGGCTTCTCGCTCCGGAGGTAGGTGACGAGCGCGACGCGCGCCTCGCCGAGTTTGCGCAGGGCGTCGCGGAAGGGGTCGAGCGCTTCGGGAGGCATGGAAGGGGGCTTCGGGCGGAGGGCGCCGGGGGTCAGTCCTCTCTCTTCCGGAGCAGAGCGAGCCCCGCCCCCGCCAGCGCGACGATGGCGAACAGGGCGTCGAAGCCGGGCGACTTCGCGGGCGGAGCCCCCGACTCCACGGCCGCCAGGCTGAAGGTCGAGAAGCCCGGGGTCGAGGCCTCGAAGGTCGCCTGCCCGCCGTCGAACCCCTTGAACGTCGTGTCGAGGGCCTGCACCGCCCCGTTGCTCTGGCGGAAGACCTTCACGTTCGAGGGGCCGTTCTTGTCGGCCCACTCCTTGCCCACCTTGAACAGGAGGGTGCCCCGGGGGGGCTCTGGCTGGGGGTTGAACCCCTGCGCCTCACCGGGTTTTGGAATTCCCGGCGGCTCAGGCTGGGGATTGAACCCCTGGGTCTCGCCGGGGCTCGGGGGCTTCCCAGTGAAAGCGACGTCGAGGCTGAAGGCGACGTCCTTCACCTTGAGGCCACCCGGGGCCGCGTTGAGCGCGTCCTTCGTCCCGATCTCCTTCTTGACCGCGAGTTCCATCTGGAGCGCGTCGGGAACGTCGGAGAACGAGAGGCTGGCTTGGACCTCCCCGCGGCCCACGTCCGGGGCCGTCGAGGCGAAGTCGGTAGCGAGGGGGCGGCTCACCCAGGAGACCTCCTTCGCCTTCCCGCCCTCCGCCTTCACCTTGAGCGTTCCGACCTCGACCCCGAGGGAGTTTCGGGTGGAGACCTCGGAGGTCGCCTGCCCGAGGAGAGCCGCCTTGTTGGGCCGGAGGTTCACCGCGACCGGCACGGACCGCGTCCCCTCGCCGCACTTCGCGGGGTCGCCGACGATGTTCCCGTCGGGGCACTCGTAGCGCGGGCAGCGGGAACGGTCGTCCGCCACGCTCTTGTCGTCGCAGACCACCTTCGCCGCAGGGGCGCCGGAGGCCGACGGGGACGCAGTGGCCGCCGGGGCCGGGAGCGGGACGGGGGAGGCCTTCAGGGCCGGGAGGACGAGAGCCTCCTCCGACTTGGTCGAGGGGCTGGCGGAGGCCTTCTTCTCCTCCCCGGTTGCCTGGGGGGAAGCCACCGGTGACGCCGCGGGGGATGGGGAGAGCGAGGCCTGGGGCTTGTTCGGGATGGGTTGCGGGGCGTTGGACGGGGTCGGGGTCGGCGTGGGGAGGAGGGGCATGACGGCGTAGGAGTTGATGTAGTTGGAGACGGCGAGGGTGTTCGAGTCGCTCGGGTCGGGCTGGTATTCGTTGAAGACGACCTTGCCGAAGAAGCCGTCCACAGGGTTGTCCTTCTTGCTCTCGGTAATGAGCCGGATTTCGCTCACCGACCTCTGCTTGCTCAAGACGCAGGTCATCTTCGTCTGGCCGTTGATTTGGATGATGACTTTCGAGTTCGCGTAGTCGAACTGGAACTCGACGGTCCCCCTCGCGGGGGCGGTGATTTGAGTTCCGATGTCCACACAACCGGCCCCGCTGCGGTCAACCACGTGGGGGATGTAGGAATTTATCCACTGCGACTTGGGGTCAACGGTGTAATCCACCTCTTGGCCTACCAAGGTAGTTGCGACATAGGTCGAGCCGTCCATGAGGGCAATCTCGAGGTCGCCTCGCTGGGTGGTGGGTGCCGTAAACAGGTCAGATCCCTGAGTCGAGGAAGGGTCCAGAATGGGGGTATAAACCTCCAAATCGTAGTCCACCCTCACGTAGGCCGGGACCTTGGGCTGGGACAACTTCTGGGAGAGGGTGCCCTGCGCCCCCTCCCCGATGGCCCCGATGTAGGCCATCCCGATGAGGTAACTGTAGGAGTCGTAGGTGCTCTTGACATCGCTCGGACTGGAACCGTAATTCTGGAGCGTGCCCAGCAACTTCTGGGAAGTGACAACCTCGGCCTTCGAGACGGTAGTGACGTGGTTGGTGTTGTCGTAGAAGGTCCACCCTGTCAGCCCGTTGGAGAAGCCGCCGTTGACGACGCCGTTCGTCTGCAACTTCGTGAGCAGCGGGTGGGCGGGGGGCGGGGAGGGGGCTACGGAAATGGCCGCGGAAGAGGAAGTGGGGCTGGGGCTGGGGGTGTGGGGGGGGGGCGCGCGCCTTGTGGGGCTGCTCGCGCACCAGGCGGCGCTGCTCGTCGACAACGCGCAGATGCTCGACGAG
>CAZANW010000026.1:0-24883 GCA_964486625.1 uncultured Halobacteria archaeon | reverse complement strand
ATCGGGGGCATCGCGGTCCCGGGAAAATACATCGGCGGGACCCCCGCGGGGCCGGAGGAAATCGTCTCGATGGTCTCCCGGGTGTCCGGGCCGGTGAAGGTGTTCGGCGGCCCCCTGGCCCGCTTCGGGTTCGGGATGACCGGAGGCCGGTTAGCCGAGTTGCTGCCCGAGGAGGCGTTCAATCTGGTAGTCCGCGGCGACATCGAGGGGGCGGTGGCCGACCTCGTCGCCGGGGGCTCCGTGGAGGGGGTGGACCCCGACCGGTGGGTCCCCCGGCGCGACCTGGGCAAGTGGGCCGCCGAGGGGGCGGTCATCCTCCCCCAGCACCCCGACATGCCCGACACCCTCTGCGAACTGGAGACCTACCGGGGCTGCCTCTGGCGGAAGTGCGCCTTCTGCGTCGAGCCCCAGTATGGCGTCCCCGACTTCCGGCCCGTCGAGGACATCGCGGCCGAGGTCGCCGCCCTCCACCGGGCGGGGGCCGTCCGCTTCCGCCTCGGCGACCAGCCCGACCTCTTCGCCTACGGCGCCGGCGGCCTGAAGTCGGAGGATGCGCGGCCCGACCCGGAGGCGCTCCGGAGACTCTACCGGGCGGTCCGTGCCGCGGCCCCGGGCCTGAAAACCCTCCACATGGACAACGCCGACCCCGCGTTCATCGCCGAGCACCCGGAGGAGGGGCGGGAGGTGGCGCGGGTCATCGTGGAGCACAACACCGGCGGCGACGTGGCGGCATTCGGGGGCGAAACCGCCGACCCGCGGGTCGTCAAAGCGAACAACCTCCACGCCCTCCCCGAACAGGTCTTCGATGCGGTCCGCATTCTCAACGAAGTCGGCGCGGCTCGCGACTCCACCGGGCTGCCGAAACTCCTGCCGGGGCTCAACTTCGTGTTCGGCCTCCAGGGGGAGACCGCGGAGACCTACCGGCTGAACTTCGACTTCCTGAAGCGCGTCCTCGACGCGGGGCTCATGGTCCGGCGCATCAACCTGCGGCAGGTGGCCCCGATGAAGGGGACCCCGATGTGGAAGGTGGGAGACCGCATCATGCGGCGCCACCGCGCGCTCTTCAAGCGGTGGAAGGAGAGAATCCGCACGGAAATCGACAGGCCGATGCTGCATCGGGTCGTCCCGCCCGGCACCGTTTTGCGCGACATCCGGCTCGAGCTCCACGAGGACGGGCTGACATTCGGGCGACAACTCGGCTCCTACCCGCTGCTGGTGGGGATGCCCGGGAGCCTGCCGCTGCGCTCGCACGCCGACGCCGTGATTTGCGACCACGGGATGCGGTCGGTCACGGGCGTCCCGCTGCCGGTGGACCTCAACCGGGCGCCGCTGAAGACGCTGGCGATGCTGCCGGGGGTCGGGCCGAGGAGGGCGGCGCGGCTGGCGGCGGGGAGGCCGTTCGCCCGGGCGCTGGATGTGGCGAAGGTCTTGGACGACCCGAACATTTCTGGGCGCGTCGCGGACTGGGCGGGGCTCGCGTAAAATCCTAAGCACGAAGCTCTAACTCCTAAACAAATCCAAAGCCCAAAATCCAAAACTGCCATTTTGAATTTCGAATTTTGAAACTTGGATTTGTTTCGGATTTAGGATTTTGGATTTGGGATTTATCCGAGCAGCGCCCTCAGCCCCGCCCACACCACGAACCACAGGTTGAACACGAACCAGACCGCCCCCGCCCACTCCCGCCCCCCCTGGTAGCCCACCTTCAACTGCATCGCGAAGGGCCGGAGGAGCATGAAGCCGATGAAGAGGAGGAGGATGCCGCCGCCCCCCGAGCGCGCGGCGTAACTGAGGAGGCCCACGACGGCCCCGATGGCCACGGGGAGGAGCCCCTTCGGGAGGGAGGGGGAGGGCGCCTTGGGCCCCTCGGGCTTCGGCTCCTCCTCCCGGTCCTTCGGCCGGTGTTTGCTCATGGGGCCCCGGTGGGGGCCTCGGGCTTAAATCGGTTCGGTCTTATGCGTCCGCTTCGCCAAAGGGCAGGACATAGGCGCCATCTCCGCGCCGCGCGCTTCTGGACATGTCCAAGAGTCCCTGGATTCCCCTGGGCGGGATGAAGCCGCGGCTCGCTTCACCGGCTTGCGGCCCGGAGTCGCCTGCCCAGCCCCGCGGCCCGAGGGCCATCAATATCGCCGTCTGCCGGAAGAGGGGCCCGCGCGACGTGGTCATGAAGAGGAAGGGGGCCGGGCCGCTCCCGGCGGCAACCGGCTGCGGCGAGGGGACGGGCCGCCGGTGGAGCGCCGGGGAGGCAATCGCCGCCAGCAGGGCAGCCACGCTGGCGAGCACGGCCCAAGAGGGCGGGGGCGCGGCGGCCGCTCCGGAGGCTCCGGAGGGGTTGAGGAGGGAGCCAAGGAGCGCCGCCAGGGATGCCGAGGCGGGGCTGGCGTCCAAGGTCCCGTCGCTGGCGCCGTAAGCCACCGCGCCGACCGCGAGGAGGCCGAGGACCGCCGTGCGGGCCTTCTGGGCCAGGGGGGAGGGATTCCCCTGCAGGGCGACGCCCTGGACTGCGGGCCTTGCGAGGTCCGCGGCGAGGCCCAGAAGGGCCGACACGGCCACCCCCAGAGCAGCCCAGCGCAGCCAACCCCGACCCATGGTGTCCCATAATCTCCGGAATCCATATTCTACGGCAGTAGGTGACTGCGTCACCTTTCGCGGTGTGATTCGGCAATGGGGGCCGTCCAATGTCCCCGTGTCGGCGTTTCGCGAACGTCTGAGTCGGGCAAATATAACGACTTGAAACGGTCTGGTCAGGAGGAGGCCGCCGCCCGGATTTCCCGCCGCAACTGGGACATCCGCTCCACCATCCTGTGGGGGGTGTCGGTCGTCTTCATCTCGATCAGGGGGACGCCCAGCCGGCCCAGCCGCACCCGCAGTTCGGCGTGGATTTCCCGGGCCGCCTCCTTGTAGTCCTTCCGGAACTTCGGGTCGGAGGTGTTGATGAGTTCCGCCTCGCCGGTCTCGGGGTTCTCGACGCGGACGGGCCCGACGTCGGGCAGTTCCTCGTCGAGGGGGTCGGCGACCCTCACCGCCACCAGTTTCTGGCGCCGGTTCCGGAGCACCTCGACCGCCTGCTCGAACTCCGCGGGGAGGGGTTCGGCGAAGTCGGAGACGAGGAAGACCGTCCCGCGCTTGTCGATGCGGGAGGCGAGGGCGACCAGGGCGCGGGGGATGTCGGTGGCGGTCGAGAGCGCCTCCCACTTCTGGAGAGCGTAGGCGACGCGGCTCGCCTGGTGTTTTCCGAACTGGGGCGGGACCACCTTCTCCAGCCCCTCCGTGAAGAGGGCGAGCCCGAATCGCGCGTCGGACGAGGCCGCGGCGCGGGCGATGAGGACTGAGAGTTGCGTCATGAGGCTCCGCTTCGGGGTGGCGATGCCCGCCCGTGTCGAGGCGGAGCAGTCCACGAGAAGCCAGAGGTTGCACTCAGTCTCCATCGGGGAGAGTTTGACTATATGCCTCCCGGCGCGGGCGGTGGCGTTCCAGTCCATGGTGCGCAACTCGTCCCCCTCGCGGTATTCGCGCCGGTCGGTGGGGTCGTAGCCGCCCGGGGTCCGGAAAGGGAGCCGGGAGACGCCCCCGCCGCTTCCGGAAGGAAGGCTCTCCGATATGAGCCCCAGGCTCGCCGGGTAGGGGAGATGGGCTGTGGTGCGCTTCTCCCCAAGGGGTGGAAGGGTCGGCTGGCCGGGCAGAACCTGCCACACCGTGACGCCGGAGACCGTGAGGAGCGCGGCGGCGGCGAGCTGGACCCGGCCCCCGGGCCAGTCGGGCCCCGCCAGGGCGAGGGCCAGCATCGCCGCGGCCGCGGCCAGGAACGTGGCGGCCACTCTCTGGCGGCCCGCGTTCTGCATCTGGGCGGCCGTCAGGGCGGAGAGGGGCCGGAAGTAGCGGAGGAGCATGGAGCCCGACCCGAACCTGCGCGCCCAGGCCAGCGCCAGGTGGCGACGGAAGAGCCAGAGGGCCCCGGGGATTCCCGCCGCGAGGAGGAGTTTCCAGGGCTCGGTGAATATCATACGGGCCTCTCAGGCGGGCACCGGGGTGGTGACCAGGGAGACGAGGAGGAGGCCCGTGGAGGCGAGCAGCATCGGCTCGAAGAGGAGGGGCGAGACGAGGGCCGTCCCCAGGAGGCCGATGGCGGCCATCCGGAGGAACGCGGACATCATCGGGGGCGGCGGCCCGCGGGTCGTGGCGACGCGGAAGAGGGAGCCCGCGAGGTGGAGGGTGGGGAGGGGCCGCAGGAAGAGCATCAGCGCGGCCATGGCCCCGAGCGGGGCGATGGCGGCGACCGCGGTCCAGGAGGGGAGGGGCGCCGGTTCGGCGGGAGCGAAGAAGAGGCTCCCGGAGGTCGTCGAAAGGGCCGCCGCTCCGGCGTCCCCGTCCACCTTCACGCCCGCGGCGGCCGTCCCCAGGGCGACGGCGGCCTGGGCTGCCAGCCGAATCTTCTCGACCCGGGCCTTGCCCTGGAGCAGGAGCAACTCGTCGTTCGAGGTGGCGCTCTCCGCCGCCGCGGGCCTGAAAAACGCCCCGGCGACGCCGAGCAGGACGGCGACTCCCAATCCCAGGGCGGCCGCGCGCCGCCAACCCCAACCCATGCGGTTTAACGTATATGGGACGGGGACCATATTCCACGCCGGTCGGTGACACCGTCACCTATCCAACTCCGATTCGGCCGCGGGAGAGCTTTTCCGTCCCATTCCGGCGGGGAACGAACGGTCCGGCACGGGTCTTATATCCCATCGGATTCAAAGCCGCCGGCATGGGCCCCCGTCTCAGGACCGCCCTGCGCCTCGTCTGGACCGTCCTGGTAGCCCAGGCCTTCTTCGTCCTGCTCCTCGGCCTCTTCCTCTCCCCCGTTGTGGCCGCCGGTTCGGTGGCCGCGCTGCTGGCTCTCGTCGTCTTTGTGGCCCGGAGGCGCAAGAGAGATAAAGGGGCGAATCCCCCTCCCCCCAAGTCTCCCGGGCCTGTAGCATAGCCAGGTTGGTGCGCCCGGCTGATAACCGGGAGGTCCCCAGTTCAAATCTGGGCAGGCCCACTGTCGCCAGGAGGGCAGCGTCGGGGGCGAACCCCCCGGGGCGTCCCCTCCCGTGCCCAGCACAATCATGCCGTCCTCGCTCGCTCGGAAACTCGCGCTCCGGGCCGTTTCCATCCGCTACCGCGGTCTTCCAGCTCCGGTGAAAGAGAAGGCGCGGCTCTGCCTTCTCGACTGGGCCGGGTGCGTCATCGCGGGGGCCCGGAGGCTCGACCTCTCTTTCCTGGCGGACCGCGGGCCCCCCGAGGCCTGGCTCGCTGGGACCGGCCGCCGGGCCTCCGCCCTCTCCGCGGCGCTCGCCAACGGGACCGCAGCCCATCTCCTCGAACTGGACGACGTCCACGAGCCCTCCATCTACCACCCCGGCGCGCCGGTGATTGCCGCCGCTCTCGCCGCTGCGCAGAAAGGGCGCGCATCGGGCCGCGCGCTCCTGGAGGGAATCGTCGCGGGCTACGAGGTCTCCATCGCCCTCGGTTCGGCCATCCAGCCGGACCACTACTGCTTCTGGCACACCACCGGGACCATGGGCACTTTGGGCGCCGCCGCGGCCGCGGGCCGCATCCTGGGGCTCGACGGGCGCGGGACGGAGCGCGCGCTCCACGTCGCGGCGACGCAGGCCTCCGGCCTCTGGGCGATGATGGGGGGCGGGACCCCGGCCAAGGCGCTCCACGCGGGGAGAGCGGCCCACGCGGGCCTCCTCTCCGCCCTCTGGGTCCGGGAGGGGCTCGGCTCGTCGTCCGCCCTGGACGTTCCCCGCGGCTACCTCGAAGCGACCGCGGGCCGGGTGGGGCGGGTGGACCTTCGCCGCTTCCACATCCTCGACGTCGGGTTCAAGCTCCACGCCTCCTGCCGCTTCACCCACGCCGCTGTGGACGGGGCCCTCGCCCTGCGGGATCGAATCCCCGAGCCACGCTCGGTGCGCATCCGCGTCGCGCGCAGCGCCCTCCGGCTCGTCGGCCGCACCCCGACGAGTGCCGAGGCCGCGCGCTTCAGCCTCGCGTGGTGCGTCGCCGCCGCATTCGCCCGGGGGCGGGTTTCGCCGGAGGAGTTCACGCCCCGGGCGCTGCGGGACCCGCGCATCCGGCGGGTTCTGAAACGGGTCCGCGTCTCTCCCGACGACGGATTGGAACGGCTCTATCCCCGGAGGTGGCCCGCCTTTGTGGATGCGACCGGGCCCGGCGGCGTGCGGCGCGTCCGGGTCGATTTCGCCCGGGGGGACCCGCGCAATCCTCTGACCCGCGACGAGATGGTCGCCAAGCTCTCGCACCTCACCCGGAGGCCCCGGCTCGCCCCGGGGTTGCTGAAGTTCGATTCGATGAGGGATGTGACCCGGTTTCCCCCTTGAGAGTTTCTTTCGCCCGATACGTCCATCGTCGGAAGAGGAGGCGACGATTGTGGGCGTAACTCTAAACCGCGGAAGGCTCCCTCGTTGGGATGCCGTGAGTCGAGGAGCGCGATGAGACTGCGAGTCGGCATCAACACCCAGACCCCCCCGCTCCGGTTCCTGAAATCTCCGCGGACCGATGGAGGGCCCCGCATCATTCCGCTGCGCGGCCTGAGGGAGGGCGAGGATTACGTCCCGACTCCAGGGGGCGTGACCAGCATGATCCACGACCTCCTGCGGGAGATGTTCCGCCGACGCTACCTCCGCGGGGCTCACTGGGTCTCCCTCAACCCCTCCGCGCCCCGGGTCATCTCCGATGGCGCGGTCCTCCTCCATTCGGTCCACATGAAGTCCGAGGACCTGGTGCGCTACGCCCGCCTCAAGGAGTCCATCTGGGAGGAGACCCACGGCCTCCGCTCCCACGCCGCCATGTCCCCCGACTTCGTCGCCTACGCCCGCTACAACTGGTTCTGCGCGGAGCGGATGCTGGAGCTGCCGGTGGACGTCCTCTACATCCACGACTTCCACCAGTTGCAGGTCGGGACCATGGTGGGCCTCGCGGCCCCGGCGGTCTTCCGCTGGCATGTCCCCCTCCGCCTGGAGCAAATCAACCGCTACACCCAGAACTTCATGGTGCGCTGCATGGAGGGGTTCGACGGCGTCGTCGTGTCGTGCAAGCGGGACCTCGAGGGGCTCCTGCGGGCGGGCTACCACGGCCCCGCGCGCCAGATTTACCCCTACACCGACCCCCGGAGGTGGCGGGCTCCGGGGCGGAGCGACCGGGAGGCGCTGGCCCGGCTCCTCGACATCGGGGAGGACGACCCGGTCCTTCTCGTCGTCGCCCGCATGGACCCCATCAAGGACCAAGAAACCGCCATCCGCGCCCTGAAGGCCCTGCGGGACCCGCGGGTCCGTCTGGTCCTCGTCGGGGATGGCTCGTTCACCAGCAGCGCCGGAGGGCTGTCGAGCGGCAAGGGGGCCGCCTGGCGCGGGAGGCTGGAGGCGCTCGCCCTGGAGCTCAGCCTCGCATCCCAGGTCCGGTTCACCGGGTATCTCCCCCCGCCGTTGCTGGCGGCGGCCTACCACCGTGCCGACGCAGTCCTCCTCCCCTCCCGGACCGAGGGATTCGGCTTGGCGGTCGTCGAAGGGTGGCTTTACAAGAAGCCCGCGGTGGTCAGCCGCGGGGCGGGGATGTCGGAACTCATCCTCGACGGGGTCAATGGGCTCCTCCACCGGCCCGGGGACGCCGGGGGGCTGGCCGACGCCCTCCGCTCCCTACTGCGGAAGCCGGGGTGGGCCCTCCGGCTCGGGGAGGCGGGGCGGGAGACCGCCCGCCAGTGCGACGTGCGGCACGCCGCGCCCCAGGTCCACCAGTTCTTGCAGGAAGCGGTGGAGGGCTTCCCGAGACGCTGATGTTCGGCCTCATCGGCAACGGGGAGACCTGCGCGCTGGTCAGTTACTTCGCCTCGATCGATTGGCTCTGCGTGCCCCGCTTTGACTCCCCGACGATGTTCGCCCGCGCCCTCGACGCGGAGCGGGGCGGATACCTCGGCTTCACGGTCCTGGAGGGGGGCACGCCCCGCCCCTTCCCGCGGGGGAGCCACCGCTACGTCCCGGGGACCAACATCCTGGAGTCGTTCCACGAGTTCGGCGGGCGGCGCATCCAGGTCACCGACTTCATGGTCCCCGGCCGCCCGAGGCTGTGGCGGCTCATCGGGGTCTCGGGGGTGGGGGAGAAGGTGACCCTCGGGCTGCGGCTTGATCCGCGGCCCAACTACAACGGGGTCCGTCCCCGCATCTCCCGGAGGGACGGGCGCATCGTCGTGCAGGCCCCGGGCCAGGCCGTCTGTCTCCGGAGTCCCGATTGGGAGGAGTTCCGGTGGACCGTCTCGCGGCCCGCCTTCCTCCCCCTCCTTCTGACCTACGGCTCCGACCCGGCCTCGGCCGAAGCGGAGTCCCGAAAGGCGCCGGACGGCCTCGCGGACTTCCAGCGGACGGTGACCTACTGGAGCGCGTGGTCCTCCCAGGTCTACCCGGCCTTCGAGGTCCCCCCCGAACTGCGCAGGGTCTACCTCCGGTCCCTCCTGGTGATGCGGCTCCTCCTCTACGAACCCGCGGGGGCCATCGTGGCTGCGCCCACCACCTCGATGCCGGAGGTTGTCGGCGGCGACGCCAACTGGGACTACCGCTTCTGCTGGGTCCGGGACGCGGCCCTGGCGGCCGACGCCTTCGCCCTCGCGGGGTGCAGGGAGGAGGCCCGCAAGATTCTCCGGTTCCTCCTCGGACTCGCCCGCGAGGGCGGCAAGCCCTATCCCCACCCGCTGGTGGCGGTGGACGGGACTCTCGATGGGACGCGGGAAAGGGTCCTGACCACCCTGGAGGGGTTCGGCAAGAGCCGGCCCGTCCGGGTCGGGAACGCCGCCGTGGACCAGCACCAGGGGGACCTGGAGGGGGAGGTGCTGGCGGCCCTCCACACCTACGTCCGCTCCTCCGGGGACCGCGCCTTCCTCGAGCAGCACTACGGCCGGGTCCGGCTCCTGGCGGAGTGGGTCGCCCGCTCTTGGAGGCGCAAGGACGCCTCCATCTGGGAGTTCCGGGGCCCCGAGGCCAACCACGTCCACACCCGGGCCCTCTGCTGGACCGCCCTCGACTCGGCGGCGGCCCTCGCCCGGGAGGCGGGACGCCCGGAGGACGCCCGCCGGTGGGAGGCCGGGAGCCGCGAAATCCTGCGGGAGGTCCTCCGGCGGGGCTACTCCCCGAAACGGAAGGCGTTCCTGCGTGCCTACGGGGACTCCCGCCTGGACGCCGGGGTGCTGATGGTCCCCCTCTCCGGGATGCTGCCGCCCCGCCACCCCAAGGTCGCCTCCACCCTCCTGGCGCTCTCCCAGGGCCTCGAATCGGGGGGCCTCCTCCGCCGCTTCGAGCGGGAGAGCGGGGCGTTCCTCATCGCTTCCCTCTGGTGGGCGGAGGTGCAGGCCCTCCTGGGGGAGACGGGCCGCGCCCAGAATGTCCTGGAGCGGTGCGTCCAGTTCGCTGCGAACCCGCTGGGCCTCATGGCCGAGGAGTTCGACACCTACCAGGACCGGCTCATCGGGAACCTCCCGCAGGCCCTCAGCCACCAGGAGTTCGTGCGGGCGGTGCTGTTGCTCTGCGGGCGGAGCGGGGCGCTCGCGAAGGGCCCGGCCTAACGCACCACGAGCACCGACTTCCCGGCCCGCTGGACCAGCGCCGTCGAAACGCTGCCCAGCAGCCACCGGGAGATGCCCGAGAGGCCGCGGGAGCCGACCACCACAAGGTCGAACCCGCCCCTCTCGGCGTAGCGCGCGATTTCGGTGGGGACGTGCCCCTCCAGGACCCGCGTCTCGGCGGGGACGCCGCGGCGCCGGGCCATGGCGGCGACCCGCTCCAGGACTCTCCCGGCCTCCGTCCGCATGTCCCGGTGGAGGTCGGGGCTGATGCTCGCGGAGGGGGCGAAGTTTCCCGGAGGTAAGACGGGGAGGGGCGTCTGGACCACCGTGACCGCGTGAAGGGGGGCGCGCGCCGTTTCCGCGAGGGAGATGGCGGCCTGGACGGCGCGGAGGGAGGGCTCCGAGCCGTCCACCGCCACCACGATTTTCCGCGGATGGTTCTCGGGCGGGTTCATGGGATGGCTCCGGGCGGATGGTGGATTCTATGGGAACGCGGCCATTTAAACGCAGGCCTCGCCCGGAACCGGGTGCCTACTGGCCCCGGGGGACGGCCTTCCGTCCCCGGAGGTGCTTCAGCACCTTCTCCACCTGCCCCGCCTCGCAGAACAGGGTCACCCGGTCGCCCGACTTCACGTCGGTTCCCGCGTAGGGGAGAAGCAGCTCCCGGCCCCTCCCGATGCAGGCCACGCGGGCCCCCGTCCTCTCCTGGAGGTCCGCCACGGTCCGGTCGGCGGCCGCGGCCCCCTCCTCCACCCGGGCCTCGAACATCTCCACCCGCCCCTCGGCCAGCCGCAGGATGTCCCGGACCCGGGGCTCCCCGAGCCACCAGAGGAGTTTCTCCGCCGCCAGCTCTTCCGGGCTCTCCACCGCCACGACTCCGGCCTCCTCCAGGAGTTCCCGGTGCTCCTCCCGGTGCGCGACGGCCAGGACCCGCTTCGCCCCCATCTTGCGGGCCAGCAGCCCCGCCCCCAGAGCGACCCCCGGGCTCCGGCAAGTGACCACCACGGCGTCCGCGCCGCCCGCCTTCGCCTTCTCCAGAGCATCGCGGGAGGTCCCGTCCCCCCGGATGGCCATGACGTCGTGCGCCTCGGCGACGGCCCGGCACCTCTCCGGGTCCTGCTCGACCACGGTCACGCTGTGCCTCCCGTTCCGGGCCAATCGGACCAAGTGGCTCCCGAGGCGGCCCGCGCCCACGACGACCAGTTCCATGCGAGAAGACTTTGAACACCCGCCTCCAAAAACGTTCCCGTGGTCCTCCTGAGCCCCGAGGTCCTGCGCGACCTCGCCCTCATGCTCGCCCTCGCCCTCGGGGCGGGCCTCCTCACCTCCCGCCTGAAGCAGCCCCCGGTGGTGGGCTACCTGGTCGCGGGGGCCCTCGCCGGTCCCTTCCTCCTCGGCACCGTGACAAACCTGGAGGCGGTGAACTTCCTCGCCGACCTCGGGGTGACCCTCCTCATGTTCACGATTGGCATCGAGTTCAACTTCCGAAGGTTCCGGCAGGCGGGCTTCGTGGTCCTCTTCGCGGGAATCGCCAAGATTCTCCTCCTCTTCGCCAGCGCCAACGCCCTGGGCCTGCTCCTGGGGTGGCGGCCCCTGGAAGCGCTCTACTTCGGGGCGGCCCTCTCGGTCAGCAGCACGGTCGTCGTGGTCCGGCTCCTGGAGAGGGTCGGGCCGGTCTCCGACCGGGAGCGGTCGGTCGTGCTCGGCATCCTGATTGTCGAGGACCTCGCCGCCGTCCTCCTCCTGGCGCTCCTCGGCAGCGCCTCAACCCTGGGGCAACTGGCGGTGGCCGACCTCCTCGGGACCCTCTGGAACCTCCTCCTTTTCCTGGCCGCGGTCCTGGTCCTGGGGCTCTACTTCTACCCGCGGTTCGTGGACTGGCTCTGGGAGCGCCACCGCTCCGACGAACTGCTCCTCCTCGCGTCGGTCGGGCTCAGCCTCGGGCTGGCGGTCCTGGCGGGGCGGGCGGGCTACTCGGTGGCCCTCGGGGCGTTCCTCGCCGGGGCGGTGGTCTCCGAGGCCCGCGCCGGCCCCGAGGCAGACCGGCTCGTGAGGCCCATGCGCAGCCTCTTCTCTGTCCTCTTCTTCGTCTCCATCGGCTTCCTGCTCCAGCCGCGGGAGGTCCTCCCGAACCTCGGCCTTCTGGTCCTGCTGCTCGCCCTGCTCCCGCTCCTGCGGCTGGTTCTCACGGGCGCGGCCACCTACCTCACCGGCCAGGGCGGCAGGTCCTCCCTGGTGGTGGCCGCCAGCCTCCTGCCGGTGGGGGAGTTCTCCTTCATCCTGGTGAAGCAGGGCGTGGACCTCGGGGTGGTCCGCCCCTTCCTCTTCACCGCGGTCGTCGCCCTGTCGGTCGCCAGCGCCGCCCTGATGCCGCCCCTCGTCTCCTCGGCCCCGGCGTTGGCGGAGCGGGCGGGGCGGCGGCTGCCGCCGGGGCTGCGCGCATTTCTCGCTTTCCTGACCTCCTCGGTGACCCTCCTGGGGCGGGCCGCCCTCCTGCGCCGCGAGACCTTCCGGGCCGCGTTCCGGAAACTGCTCGACATCGGGGCCAACGCCCTCCTCATCGGGGTCCTCTGGGTCGTCGTCACCACCCTGGGGGCCTACATCGACCGCGTCACGCCCCCCTGGGCAGACTTCCGCGCCCTCTCCTTCGTCGTGGCCGGTGTCCTGATTCTCCCCTCCGCCCTCCTGATTCTCCGCCGGACGCGGGAACTCCTGGCCCTCTCCATGGAACTCCTGGGCCGGGCCTCCCCCGCCCTCCGCAGCACCGCCCTCCAGCGGGGGCTGGTGAACGGGCTCTTCCTGCTCCTGGCCCTCCTGCTCTCCTTCCTCGCGCTGCCCGTTCTCAGCCGCCAGGTCTCCCAGTATGGCCCCCTCCTGGCGGCGTTCTTCCTGGTCCTGGTGGGGGTGGCCGCACTCCTCTTCTGGCGGAGCATCAGCTCCCTCCAGGCCCGCATGGAGCGGACGGTGAAGGAGGCCCTCCTCGTCGCCACGCCTCGGGAGGTCCCCAAGGTCCGGGGCATGGAGCGCGTCCTGGAGGGGTTCCTCCAGAGCCAGACGATTGACCTCCTCGAGGTCCGGCCCGGGAGCCCCGCGGCGGGGAGGACCATCGGCGAACTGAACATCCGCTCCCGGACGGGGGTCACCATCATCTCCGTGGAGCGGGGAGAGGAGGTCCGCCGGAACCCGCCCCTGTCGGTGGCCCTGCGCGCGGGGGACATCCTCGTGGTCCTCGGGACCGCGGAGGAGAGGGCGCGGGCGCAGGAGATTCTGGATGGAAAGCCCCCCGAACTCTCTCCGACCTAGAGGGGCGTCTTGCAGGCGGGGCAGAGGGCGAGGGAGGGCGCCTCCCGGGTGAGGTCCCGGGCGCACTTGGCGCACTTCCGGACGGCCGCCGCAATCTGCCGGAGGACCGGCGTGGAGCACGAGGGGCAGACCTGGAACCCCCCCATGAGCGCCCGGCCGCACCGACGGCAGAAGGCCATCCGGCAAAGGAGGGCAAGCAGTTCAAAAGCCTTTGGGAACCCTCCCTCTGGATGACCTCCGCGTTCGCCGCCCTCGCGCCCCCCCTCCGTCGCCTCCTGGCCGAGCGGGGCTTCCGGGAGCCGACGGAGCCCCAGGCGGCGACCCTCCCGGACATCCTCGCGGGGAAGGACCTCCTCCTCATCGCGCCGACGGGGACCGGCAAGACCGAGGCCGCGCTGCTCCCGGCGCTCCACCGCATCCTCGTCGAGAAGCCGCCGCCCATCTTCCTGCTCTACATCACCCCCCTCCGGGCCCTGAACCGCGACCTGGAGGAGCGGGTCTCCTGGTGGGCCTCCCGCCTCGACGTCGCGGTGGCGGTCCGGCACGGCGACACTCCCGCCCGGGAGCGGAGCAAGCAGACCGCCCGGCCGCCCCACGTCCTCTTCACGACGCCGGAAACATTCCAGATTCTCCTCAACGCCCGGGTCCTCGGGAAGTCGCTCCTGGGGGTCCGCATGGTCGTGGTGGACGAGGTCCACGAGATGGCGGAGTCGAAGCGGGGGACCCAGCTCTGGCTGGGCCTGAGCCGCCTCCGGAGGATGGGCGCGGAGTTCCAGGTGGTGGGGCTGAGCGCGACCGTCGGGAACCCCGGGGCCGTCGCGGCGCTCCTGGCGGGGCCGGGGAGGCCGGTGGGCGTCGTCGAGGCGCAGGTCGCGAAGGGGATGGAGCTGGAACTTCTCTTCCCCGAGCCGGGCCCGCGCGACATGGAGGCGGCGGGCCGAATCTACGCGGTCCCCGAGGTGGCGGCGCGGCTCCGGGAGGTGTCGGAGCGCATCGCGGGCCGGACGACGCTCGTTTTCACCAACACCCGGCCCACCGCAGAATCCCTCGGGTCGAGGTTCCGGCTCCTGGAGCCGGAGACCCCGGTCATGGTCCACCACGGCTCCCTTTCCTACGCGTCGAGGTTCGCGGCGGAGCAGAAACTGAAGTCGGGCGAACTCAAGGCGGTCATCTGCACGTCGAGCCTCGAACTGGGGATTGACGTCGGGCGCGTCGAGCAGGTCATCCAGTACGGCTCGCCGCGGCAGGCGACGCGGCTGGTCCAACGGGTGGGGAGGAGCGGCCACACGGCGGGCGGGACCCCGCGGGGGGTCGTGATTGCCCAGAACGGCGAGGACGGCCTGGAGAGCCTCGTGATTGCCAGGCGGGCGCGGGAGGAGGGCCCCGAACCCCCCGAGGTCCCCGGGAAGCCCTACGACGTCCTGATGCACGCGCTGGCGGGGATGCTGGTCCACCGGCCCCGGTGGCGGGTGGAGGAGGCGCTTGAAATCGCCCGAGGGGCGGCGCCCTACCGGGACTTGGCGCGGGAGGAGATGCTGCGGGTCCTGAAGTTCATGGAGACGCTCGACCTGGCGCGCGTCCCGCCGGACGGCGGGTCCTTCGGCCGCCACGGCCGGCGGGAGCGGCTCTTCCACTACTTCTACGAGAACCTCTCGATGATTCCGGAGACGAAGCAATACCTCGTGGTGAACCAGGAGGACGGCCTCCCCGTGGGCATCCTCGACGAGGAGTTCATGACCGAGAACGGGATGCCGGGGACCAAGTTCGTCATGGCGGGCTCCTGCTGGCGGATTCTCGCCGTCACGGAGCCGCGAGTCGCCGTCGTTCCGGACGACGACCCCACCGGGGCCATCCCGTCGTGGGTGGGCGAGGAGATTCCGGTCCCATTCGAGGTGGCACAGGAGGTCGGGGCGGTCCGGCGGCGGCTGGCCGAGGGGGCCGGCGCCGAGGACCTGGCGAAGGAGTATCCCGCCGCGCCCGCTGCCATCCGGAAGTGCCTCGCGGAGAGCCGCGCCCACCTCGCGGCCGCCCCGCCGCCCACCGACCGGAGTTTCCTTCTGGAGAGGTGGCAGGATTTCACGGTCCTCCACTCTCCGTGCGGCACGCGGGTGAACCGCACGCTTGCGCGCTTCCTCGCCGAGGAACTGGCGGCCCGGGGCTCCCCGGCGGCGGCCTCGGAGGACCCCTACCGGGTGGTGCTGAAGACGCCCGGCGAACCGCAGGCCGTCCTGGGAATCCTGCGGCCTCCGGGGACGGACCGGGCCGGCGTCCGGAAGCGCCTCGAAGAGACCGTCCGGGCATCCATCGTCAAGTCGAAGTATTTCCGCCGGAGGTTCGCCCAGGTCGCCAAGAGGATGGGCGCCATCGCCCCCGGGGTGGACCTCTCGACCGCGGAAATCGAGCGGCTGATTCCCCTGCTGTCGGACACCCCGGTCTTCGACGAGGCGTTCCGGGAGACGGTGGGGCGCGACCTCGACATGGACCGGGCCGTGGATGTGCTCACCCGCCTCGCATCGGGCGACCTCGGGCTGAAGACGGTCGGGTCCGCGGAGCCGACGCCCCTCGCCCGCATCGCCCTGGAGAGCCCGAAGTTGGAGGCGGTGGGGAGGCGCAAGGGGTTCCTCATCACCGCCCTGCGGGGGCGGCTGCTCTCCGAGCCGCTGGCCTTCGTCTGCCCGAGGTGCGGCCACGGGGAGGAGGGGACGCTGCGGGAGAGGAGGGAGTTCGATTGCCCGAAGTGCAGAGGCCCCCTCGCGCCGGTGGCGGGGGGTCTTGAGGAGGCGCTGGAGGCGGCGCGGAAGAAGGAAAAATGGATGCTGGAGGCGGCCCGGCTCGTCGAGAAGCACGGGAAAGCGGGGGCGATGGTGGTGGCGAGCCGGGTGGACCGGGCGGACCGGGAGGCGGTGCTGGAAAAGGGCGCGAGGTCGATGGACGATTTGCTGGAGGCGATTCTGGAGGGAGAAAGGAGGAGCCTTTTAAGGCGGTTCGGGGGGCGGAGGTAGAAGATGCCCCCCGCCCGCAAACTCACCCCCGAGCAGCACGCCGTCCTCCGCGAGAAGGCGACCGAGCGCCCGTTCACCGGCAAGTGGCTCCACAACAAGGCGCCCGGGACCTACACCTGCGCCGGCTGTGGCGCCTCGCTCTTCGAGTCGGACGCCAAGTTCGACTCCGGGACGGGATGGCCCTCGTTCACCGCCCCGGCGTCCAAGGAGTGCGTCGCCATGGAGACGGACGCCTCCCACGGGATGGTTCGGACTGAGGTCCTCTGCAAGGCGTGCGGGGGGCACCTGGGGCACCTCTTTCCCGACGGTCCGGCGCCGACCGGGATGAGATACTGCATCAACTCGCTGGCGCTGGATTTCAGGAAGCGGGAGAAGCGGTAGCCCACCGTCACTGTTGCCTGGGGTCGTTTGACGGGCCGCGCGCTCGATGCGCTCTCGCCCTCGCTCACTTCGTTCGCTCGGGCTCGTCGGCGGCTGTGATGTGCGCTCGCGATGCTCGCGCACATCCCACAACAGCCGCCTACGCGCATCTTCGCGCTGCGGCCCTTGCTCTTGCCGCGGTGTCTTTTATGGCCCTTGGCGTTGTGCAAGCTCGCGCACAAGCGAGGCGGCCAGCGGCGCCAATATGCGACGAGCCCCGGGCGAAGCGAGGAGCGGCGCCGGCGAGGACGAGCGCAGCGAGCCCGAGCCTGGCCGCCGGGCGTGCGCGAGCGTCGAGATGCCCTGAATTGGACATCGAGGAGCAAATTGTTAAACCAAGCCTGCCCAAGTTCCCGGAGTCCATGGAGTTCCCCCACTCTCTTTCCGACCCCCTCCTCCACTCCGACCTCCGCGCAACCACTTTCGCCGTCCTCGACACCGAGACCACCGGCTGCGGCCCCAACTTCGGCCACCGCGTCTGCGAGGTCGGCGTCGTCCGGTGGCGGAACGGACGGAGGGCCTCCTCCTGGTCCACCCTCGTCAACCCCCAGCGGGCCATCTCCCCGGGGGCGCAGATGGTCCACGGCATCACCGAGGAGATGGTCCGGGGCGCTCCGACTTTCCGCGAGGTCGCCGACGAACTGGCCGCCGCCCTCGACGGCGCGGTCTTCGTGGCCCACAACGCCCCGTTCGATCTCTCCTTCCTCGCCACCGAGTTCAGGCGCATCGGCCGGGGCCTTCCGGTCGGTCCCGTCGTGGACACCCTCCGCCTCGCCCGCCGGACATACGCGCTGCCGAGCGCCGCCCTCCAGAGCATCGCCCCCGCCCTCCGCATCCGGCGCGGGACGGCCCACCGGGCCCTCGGGGACGCCGAGACCACCGCCCGGCTCCTCGGGCGCATCCTGCGCGACCTCGGGGGGCGCGCCCGGACGGTGGCGGACCTGGTGGAACTCCAGGGCGGCCCTGTGGAGCCCCCCGCGCCCGGCGAGGTGGTCCTTCCCGAGGTGCTCGCCGAAGCCCTCCGCGCGGGGCGGCCCGTCGCGGTGCGCTACGTTTCGGCGGGCGGCGTCGAGGCGGACCGCGTCCTAGAGCCCCGCGAGGTCTTCGCCGTCGGCGAGCGGACCTACGTCCGCGCCTTCTGCCGCCTCCGGGGGGAGGAGCGCACCTTCCGGCTGGACCGGGTGAGGGCCATCGGGCCCCTCAATGGACCCGCCGCCCCTGGTTTTTCCAGTAGGGCTCCCGCAGCACCCGCTTGAGCACCTTCCCGCTCGGGTTCCTCGGCAACTCCTTCACGAACTCCACCCGCCTCGGGACCTTGAACCCCGCCAGGCGCTTCCGGCAGTGGGCGATGAGGTCGCCTGCGCTCGGAGCGGAGCCCGGCCTCGCGACCACCACGGCCAGGACCGCCTCGCCCCACTTCTCGTCCGGGACCCCGATGACCACGGCGTCGGCCACTCCGGGGTGGGCGTAGAGCACCTCCTCGATTTCACGCGGATAGATGTTCTCCCCGCCGCTGATGAGCATGTCCTTGACCCGGTCCACGATGAAAATGTAGCCCCCGGAGTCCACCGTGGCCAGGTCCCCTGTGCGGAGCCAGCCGTCTTTCAGCGCCTGGGCGGTCTCCTCGGGCATCTTGTAGTAGCCCGCCATGATGGAGTCCCCCCGGGCGATGATTTCCCCGACCTCTCCGGGGCGCACATCCTCTCCACGCTCGTTGACCACACGCAAGGTCACTCCGAAAATCTCGCGGCCGCACGACGAGAGGCGCTTGACTAACTCGGGCGGTCCGTCGAGGACGTGGTCCTCGGCCCGCAGGAGGCTCAGCACGGCGAGGGCCTCGGTCTGGCCGTATCCCTGGACGAACTTGCACGGGAAGGTGCGGAGGGCCCTCCGCAGCACCTCGGCGGGCATCGGGGCGGCGCCGTAGGAGACGACCTTCAGGCTGGATAGGTCGGTCTCCGAAATCCGGGGCGAGTCGAGCAGCCCCTGAATCATGGCGGGGACGAGACTGGTGAAGTTGACCCGGTGCTCCTCGATGTCGCGGAGGACCTTTGCGGGGACGAAATCGGAGTGCAGGACCGCGGTCCCGGTTTGGGCCATGCACCGCAGGTAGAAAATCACCGCCGCGACGTGGTAGAGCGGCGTCACCACCAGGAAGCGGTCCCCACGCTCCGCCGGAATTTCGAAGAGGTAGGAGAGAAGGTTGGCCACCGCGTTCCGGTGGGTCAGCATCGCCCCCTTGGGGCGGCCCGTGGTCCCGCTGGTGTACATCTGCCACACCACGTCGCCCTCGGCCACGGGGACCCCCGGTTCGGCGTCGGGTTCGCGGGCGATGAGAGACTCGTATCCGTCGAGCCCCACCACCCGGAGGCCCGGAACGGCCCGGGCGGCCACGTCGGCCGCGGCCCGGAACTCGGGGGCGGCGAAGAGGAGCCGGGAGTCCGACTGGCGCAGGACATACTCCGCCTCGACCGGGGCGAGGCGGTAGTTCACCGGGACCGTGACGGTCCCCGCCCTGGCGTTGGCGAAATACAACTCGACGACCTCGGGCCGGTTCTTCGACAAGAAAGCGACCCGGTCGCCGCGCCTTGCCATGCGCGCGATGGAACGGGCGAGGCGGTTCACCCGGGCATCCAAATCCCGATAGGTCCAGGCGCGCCCTTCGAACCGGAGGGCGAGGACCCGGGGGTGGAGTTTCGCGTTCCGGGCCAGGAGGTCCCCGAGGAGCATGGCTCTCGTTTTCCCGGGCGGGATTGGGATAAAGAATCTCACTGGTCTCCGCGGGCCCGGAGGGACCGGTGCCGTTTTATAACACGCCCGCGCCCGGGCCTGAGATGGCTTTCTCCATCTCCTCCCACGTCGGCTCCATCGAGGCCCACCGCTCCATCCGGGACGACCTCCTGGCGAAGGTCAAGGCCCCCTCCCGGCGCCGCCGCATCTCGGTCACCGACCTGCTGAACCCCCGCCAGTCCTACTTCAAGCGGGTCCACCCCGAGATTGTCCCGACCCTCGAGCAGCAGCAGTTCATGTGGACGGGCACCGGGTTCCACGAGGACTTCCAGCGGGCGGTGAGCAAGGAGGAGTATGTGGAGCAGTTCATCGAGTGGGAGGGCGTGGTCGGGAAGATTGACATCTACGAGAAGTATCCGCTCGAACTGAAGACGACGGGCCGCTCCTTCGACCCCGTGGACCTGCCCGGGTTCCGCCCCTACTACATCGAGCAGGTGGGGATGTATTGCGCCATGACGGGGAACGACCGGGGCCACCTCGTCATCTACTCGCGGAACGCCCGGAACGGCGACGGGGGAGCCCTCCGCGCCTACGAGGTCTTCTTCACCGACATCGAGGCCATCCGGGCCGAAATCCGGAAGCGGCGCGACCTTCTGGTGACCGCCCTGGAGAAGGGCGACCCTTCGGCCCTGCCCCGGTGCTCCAGGTTCGGCTACTCCTGCGAATACGACGCCCTCTGCGGCTGCGCGGGCGCGCCCCCCTTCCACCCCGCGGTCCTGGACCACCTGGCGGGCATCCGCGAACTGCCCGAGATGGCCGGGGCCATCCTTGAGAAACTGCAGAAGAAGCCCCCGGCTCCGCTGGGCCTGGGCGACCTCGTCTTCCCCCGCAAGGCCTACTTCAAGCAGTTAGCGGAGGAGCGCGAGGCCGGGGAGGAGATGGAGTCGATGGAGCAGCAGGGGATGCTCCAGGCCCTGAAGTCCATCCTCTTCCGGGGCTCCGAGGGGGGCGTGGCCCGGGTCCCGGTGGCGATGGGCGATATCCGGGGGCGCGTCACCCTCTACCGCGACCTCCCGGTGCTGCTGCGGACCCCGGGGTTCAAGGAGCCCGTGGACCGGAGCCGGCTCGTCTCGGTCTGGCCCCACTACTTCGAGCGCCTCGCCCTGGAGTGCGCCCTGAGCGGCCACGAGCGGGGGCGGCTGGTCCTCTATTACAAGTTGGTCGAGGAGGAACTGGGGAAGTTCCTCGTCTACGACGTCCACTTCCGCAACCTGGCGGGGGTCCGGGCCGAGTTCGAGCGCCGCGCTTCGGACTTGAAGGCCGCCCTGGAGGCGGGGGACCCCCGGGGCCTCCCGGCCTGCCCCGCTTGGATGGTGAAGTCGTGCCAGTATGCGCCGGGGTGCGGGTGCGGGGGGCAGACTACGTTGGCCGCCGCAGGGCAGAGGACTCCCTCCCCGGCGCCCCGATAGGTTGAAAGCGGGCAGCGCCCTCTCGGAAGATGGCGAGACTCACCCCCGCCCAGGCGCGGTTCGTCGAGTCCCAGGAGGTGATGCGGGTCGCGACCTCCGCCGACGGCGTGCCCCACGTGGTCCCGGTGAACCCGCTCTACGACCCGACGACCGGGGCGGTCTGCTTCGTGACCGACTACGGGACCAAGAAACTCAAGAACGTCGAGAAGAACCCCAACGTGGCCCTCGTCCTCGACACCTGGAAGAAGCTCGGGAACCAGGGGCTCATGGTGGTGGGCAAGGCGACCGTTCTCCACAAGGGCGAGGAATACATGCGCCTCCGGGCCCTGCTCTACAAGAGGTTCCCCGCCTACCACCGGCCGGGCCTCACGTTCGGAGAGGGCGAGGCCCCGTTCATCTGCGTCCAGCCGGAGAAAGTCGTGGGGTGGGGACGCGGCCTCTGAGCGGAATCGCCCGTCACGAGGGTCCGGGCGACACTTTTGTTCCTCCGGACGCCGCGGGCTAATGAAAACGGTCCTCTTCCGATGCATTCACAAAGTCCAAAACTGCAGTTTTGTTTTTGGATTTGGTCATTTGAATTCGTTTAGGGTTTAGTGCTTTGAGTTTCGTCCCTTTTGAGGGGCCTCGCCGGAACGCCCCCCGCGAACCCCTCCACGTCCCGGTTCACCAGCGACCCCGCCGACACCACCGCTCCGTCCGCAATCGTGACCCCCGGCAGGACGGTGCAGTTCGCCCCGATGACCACGTTCTTGCCGATGACCACCCTGCCCCTCCGCAACTCCCGGGTCAGGAACTCGTGGCCCAGGAGCGTGGTCCCGTAGCCGATGATGGTCTCGTCCCCGACCTCGATGAGTTCGGGCCAGAAGATGTCAATCGTGGTCTCGAGGCCGAAGGAGACGTTCCGGCCCACCTTCATCCCCATCCTCCGGTAGAGCCAGTTCTTGACCCGGAGGGAGGGCATCCCCCGGGCGAGGCGCATGAGGACGTAGTTCAGGGCGACGCGCCCCGGGTTCTTCGCCCGGTTCCAGTACCAGAGGGAGTTGTGCTCGCCGGGAGAGGGGGTGGAGCGGAGTTCCCGGGGGGCCATGGGGCCGGTGGGCTCATGGTCCTATATGCCCCTTTCCGCGACAGCCCCGGCTCGGGGGCGCAGGTGATGGGGGCCGAGGCAATGGGGTCAGGGGAGAGGCGGGTTGGGGTTTAATGCAGGTGCGCCCGTACCCCCATCACCATATCGGGAAATGAACTTCCTTTATTCATATGTGGGTGGTAAGTCAGTGAACCTTAAATACAGGAAGAGTCCATCCGATATTGAAAATATGTGGGTAACTCAGTCGCCTCGCAGCGTGGGCGCGCCCGCACCGGGTTCCGGGTAGGGGGCCATTTTTTTCGTGGCGGAAATCCCCGAACTCCTCCAGAAGGGCCCGAAGACCGCCGAGGAGGTGGCGGCCCTGGCCAAGGTGAGCGTCAAGACCGCCTACAAGAACCTCTACCTGCTGGTGGACGAGGGGCGCGCCCTGGTCTATCCCATGCCCAACGGCCACCGCTGGCGGAGTCTCTTCCTCCTCCCCGACCACCAGGACCTCGCCGCCTCCCTCACGGGGTTCGCCCTCCACGGCCGGACCGCGGGAGTCGAGGGCCGGGCCCTCCAGGCCATGGGGCGCCTCCGGGCCCGCCTCCTCCGGGAGCCCGACCTGGAGGAAGTCCTCCGGGAACTGGGCGAGGACCCCGAGGACCGGGCCCTCCGGAGCGCGGTCTACCGCGTCGCGAGCCGGGCGGGCTGGACCCCGCCGACGGCCCGGGAGAAGGAGGACGCCGAGGCGCGTCTCCAGCGGGTCCTCCGCATCGCCTCCTGGGTCAAGAGGGGACGCCTCCGGGCGGACCAGGCCCGGGGAATGTCGCGGGAGGAGATCGAGCAGGCGACGCGCTATCTGGAGATGTTCCCGGAGAAGATCCCCGGCTGAGGTTTCTGGGCGGAGCCCCCCTCCTGCCGCGCCGCCCATCGCAGGACGGAGCGGGCGTATTTCCAGGGCCGCAGCCCCGACGGTCCCGCGCGGTGCTCCACCGGGACTTCGGCAATCCGGAGGCCCGCCCGCGCGGCGGAGAGCAGGGCCGCGGCGTCGAACTCGTAGCCGCCGGGAAGGGCCTCCCACGGAATCGCATCCAGGGCCCGCGGCCCGTAGGCCCGGAACCCGCTGGAGAAGGAGCGGAGCCGGCACCCCGCGGTCCGGCTCAAGAGGAGGTCTAGGACCCGCTCGCCCGCCGCCCGGTGGAGGGGGTAGCCCCGCCCGTGGCGGCGGACGCCGCTGGCCACGTCCGCCCCGGCGCTCAGCGCATCGAGGAGCCGAGGAACCTCTTCCGGCGGATACTGCCCGTCCGCGTGGAGGGTGGCGACTGCGCCCGCCCCCCTCCTGCGCGCATCGGCGATTCCCGACCGGAGAGCCGCCCCGTAGCCCTGCGGAGTCGGGTGGCGGAGAACCTCGGCCCCGCTCTCCCGGGCCGCCCGGGCCGTTCCGTCGGCGGAGCCGTCGTCCACCACGAGCACCAGACTCGCTAGACCCGTCGGAATCCGCTGGAGCACCGGCCCGATGCGGGCCTCCTCGTTCCGGGCGGGGATGACCACCCTCGTCGTCCGGTCCATGGTCAGGTCCCCATCGGGAGCATAGGGGCCTGAGCCCGGGGAGGGACGGCGGGACCGGACAGAAGCCCGCCCCCGTCGGCCCAGTCGAAGGTGCGGACCCGGAGGGCGGAGCGGAGCAAGTGGCCCGCCCCCCGGGCCATCGAGCCCTCCCCATAGCCGCGCAGCACCTTCCGGGCCGTCACCGCGAACCGGGCGGTGGAGTGGACCTTCTTCAGGCCCCGGAGGAGCAGGTCCCGCATCTCTTCGGGCCCGACGCGGGGATGGTTCCAGACGAGGTGGTGGAGGTCGAACTTGTGCCAGTCCTTTTCGAAGATTCCATACTCCTTCTCGATGTCGAACCACTGCGGGGTCCGGGGCAGGGGGGTGAGGATGCAGATTTGCGTCATGTCGAGCCGCAGGGCGGCGAGGTCCCTGATTTCGCCCTCGATTTCGCGGGCCGTGTGGTCGGGAAGGCCGATGATGTAGAACCCGACGAGGGCCTTGCCCCGCTCGTGCATCTCCCGGACCAGTGCGTAGGTTTCGCGAATGGTGAGCCGCTTGTTCATGTCCCGCAGGTTCTCGTTCCGGAGGTTCTCTACGCCCACGAAGGCGCCGAGGAACCCCCGCTCCGACCAGTCATCCAGTTTTTTCGTGAGCCGGTCGATGCGCGTCTGGCACCGCCAGAACATCCCGTGTTCCTGGAGGAGGTCAATCACGCGGTCGTCGTGGGGGGTGAACATGCCGAAATACTCGTCGCTCAGCATGACCTCCCGCACCCCGATTTTTGCGTAGTATGCAATCACCCGCTCCAGGCTCTCGAGCGGGACCCGCGAGGGTTTGCCGCCGAACGGGGGCGTCTGGCAGAAGGAGCAGGCGAAGTTGCAGGAGCGGGTGGTGAAGAGGACTCCCTGGAGAATCACCGGGACCCCCGAGACTCCGACCCATTTCACCAGCGGCGGGTGCTGGATTTCGCCGACTTGGACCCCCAGCGCCTGGCCGACGGCGTGCTCCGCGTAGCCCACGAAGATGCGGTCGAAGTGGGGCTGGACCCCGTCGGTGAGGACGCCGTAGTTGCCGCCCCAGATTTGAACGCCGGGGCAGAGCCGCCGGGCGGCGCCAATCATCTCGATGATTTCGTGAATCTCGTCCAAGTAGAAGGAGAAGCCCACCACGTCCCAGCCCTCGCGGAGTTTCTCGACATACTGGCCCCACGTCGGATACTCCAGGATTTCGACGGGTGGCACGTTCTGCTTGATGAACCGGAGGCCGTAGGAGGCGAGGCGGTTGCCGGAGAAGTGGAGGGCCGACTTCATGTAGGTGTGGCCGTAGTCGTAGGTGTCACCCCGGTGGCGGGGGTCCTTGCGGCGGTAGGACGTGGTGAAGAGGACCCGCGGGGGCATCTCCTTCACGTAGGGGGGGCGTGTCGGAAAAGCGTTGGGTTATTCCCAACTTCCGCCCACCCCCGGAGATGGGCGTGCGCGTCGAGAAGGAGGGCGAAATCACGACGGTGATTCTCGACCGGCCAGAGGTCCGGAACGCCGTGGACTCCGACACCGCCGCGGCCCTCTCGCGGGCGTTCCGGGAGTTCCACCGGGCCCAGGCCGCCCGCGCGGCCGTCCTGTGCAATCGGTCGCTCCGGCCCGGGGAGAGCGCCGTGCGCTGGACCGACGTCGGCGGGGTCGAGCGGGACCGGGGCCGCGTGCGGGACCTCTGGGAGCGCGCCGAGCGCGGGACCCACGCCGATGCGTTC
>CAZANW010000025.1:0-26054 GCA_964486625.1 uncultured Halobacteria archaeon | reverse complement strand
GGCCGCCTCCTCGGGCGGGAGGGGGTTGATGTAAATCTCGGTGGACTTCTCGAACCCGGCGGTCGTGGCGAGTTCGGGCTGGATGCGGAGGCTCAGGTGGTAAGCCCCCCCCTCGCGGCTCCCGGCGTCCGGGGCGGCCCGCGGGTTGGATTCGGAATCTTCCATCTGGAGAAGCAGGGCGTTGTAGGGGAAGTCCCCCAGAAGCCCCTCCATCCGCGCCAGGAGGTCCCGGGCCAGGAGGGCGAACTCCCTCAGGTCGGGCCCCTCCACATCCCGGAGGGAGGGGAGGTGGCGCTCCGGGACGACCCAGGTTTCGAAGGGCTTCCGGGCGCACCGGGGGGCGAAGGCGACCCAGGAGCCCCGCCGGAGGACGAACCGATCCCCCCGCGCCTCCTCGGCCGCCGCCCGGCAGAGCGCGCAGGAAAAGGCGGGCGTTCGACTTCCTTCGGAGGGGGCTCCGCCCCTTCCGGTCCGCCCCTTCCCCCGGGATGGAGTGTCCGGTTGCCGCCCGCCCCCGGCGGACGACTGGGTCAAAGCGTTCCGCTCCGCCGCCATCTTCGGCGGGACCAGGGGGAGGGCGATGAGCTGGAAGTGGGGATGGGCCAGGGAAGCCCCCGCCTCGGGCCGGTGGTTCCGGAACATCGAAACGTGGCGCGCCCCCCGGGCGGCGTGGTGGAGGAAGCGGTCCCGGAGGGCCCGGAAGAGGAGCGCGACCTCGTCGTCCCGGAGGCGGGAGGGGTGGCGCTCGTGGTCGGGCGTCTCCGCGATGACCTCGTGGGCCCCCTGGTCGGCCCCGACGGCCGGGAAGAGGTTCGGGAAGACGCGGACCGACCACCCGCGGACCCTCTCCGCGCCGTCGGCCAGGACCTCGACGCTCCCGTCCTTCCGCACGTAGGCCGCCACCGCCGGGGGCGTCCTCTCCTCCCGGCCGGGGCAGAAGGGGCAGTTCTCGGGGCCCGCGGCGGGGGGCCGCGGCTTCTGGAAGTCCGTGGGCCGCTTCGCCCGCTCGGTGGCGATGAGGACGTATTCGTCGAGGAAATAGTGCTTCCGGAACTCGGGCATGTGTCGCGCCCCTTTCACGCCATCGGGGTAAGTCTTTCGCCCTGCGGGCGCCGGAGGCGTTCGCGGGACCGCAAGCCTTGCGCGTCAGAGAACGCGGCGGCGAATGGCGGAGGCCCGCGGTCCGGCAAACACCTCCCGGCGCCATCGCAAGCTTGCGGATGCATACCGCGTGGCGCGGGCCTCAGCAACGGGAGCTCAGGGACTCCAAGAACCCCTCCACCACCCTCCCGAACGCCTCCGGTTTTTCAACGGACGGCAGATGCCCGCACCCCTCGATGACCTCCAGCCGCGCTCCCGGGATGGTCCGGGCGAGTTTCTCTCCGAGGCTCAGCGGCACCAGCCTGTCCTGCCTCCCCCACACCACCAGGGTCGGGGCGCGAATCTCCGCGGCCCGTTCCCGGTAACTGGTCGCAATCACGTGCATCATCGAGTTGAACCGGGCCCTCCTCCGCGCCCGCTCCTTCGGGTCCTCCCGCAGCGCCGCGGCGCGCGCCCTCATCTCCTCGATGCCGGGCCGGTGGTCGTGGAAGGCGCGCCGCATCATGCTCCGGCCGATGACCGGCTCCAGCCCCTTGTAGAGGGCGAACGCGAAATCGCTCTGGGCCCTCCGGGCGGCGAACTTCCGGCCCCTCCACATGCCCCCCGAGTCCACGAGGACCAGCGCTTTCGTTCTCTCCGGCCACCGGAGGGCGAACTCCATGGAGACCATCCCCCCCATCGAGGAGCCGACCGGGACCGCCCGGCGGATTCCGAGCCAGTCGAGCAGTTGGGCCGCCGAGCGGGCGAAGAACTCCAGCGTGTAGTCGGCCACGGGGACCTCCGAGCGGCCATAGGAGGGCAAATCGACCGCGACGCACCGCCACCGTTTCGAGAGGCGGGCCACCGGTGCGAGCCACTGCTCGTGGGTCGAGGCCCAGCCGTGGAGGAAGAGGAGGGCGGGCTCCGCCCCGCGGCTCGGCCCATCGTCGATGTAGGCCATCCGGAACGGCGGGGGGCCTGGGAGGGGGACCGTGCGGACTTCGGGGGGCACCCTACCTCCGGGCCGCGGCCACAGGCGGCGTCTCCAACCGGGGGGAAGGAGCGGACCGGAAGGGGCAGAGCCCCCCTCCGGGCGTCGCCGGAAGGGCGGCGGAAGCCATCCTGTCAGACGCCTCGGCGGTCGCCCCAAAGAATCTTGTGCAACTGGAGCCCGTAGCGCGCCCCCGGGAACTCCGCCTTCACCCGCTCGGCGAACTCGAACTTCGAGTGGCTGTCCCTCTGGAGAATCAGGTTCGGCACGTGGGCCCACTCCTTGGCGAAGGCGAGGTCCTCGGGCCCGCCGACCACGATTTTGAACTGGCCCTTGGCCCCGTGCTCCCGCAGCACCCGTTCGAGGACCGCGCGGTTGGGCGCGACCCCGCTGCTCGGCCCCTTGATGTCGCAGGAGATGAAGTCCACCGCCCCCATCACCTCGGGCTCGAAATACTGGCCGCTCGTCTCGAGGCAGACCCAGAAGCCCCGCCCCTTCAGGAGCCGCACCAGCCGCCGGATGTCCTGCTCCAGGGGCTCGCCGCCGGTGATGGAGACCCGCCGGCAGGGGAACGCGGAGGCGCGCTCCACGATTTGCTCCTCGGCCATCCATTGCGAACCGTCCCCGTTCGCGGGCCAGGTGTATTTCGTGTCGCACCACTTGCACCCCACCGTGCACCCCTGGAGCCGGACGAATACCTGCGGCAGGCCCATGTGGAGCCCCTCGCCCTCCAGGCTGTGGAAAATCTCCGAGACCCGGAGGGGCATCACCGCCTCCCGCCGGCCAGCAGCGGGTCCGGAACCCCCGCCTCCCGGAACCCCTTGGCCCGCAGGAGGCAGGAGTCGCACGTGCCGCAGGGGCGCGCGCCGCCCGCGTAGCACGACCAGGTGAGGCGGAACGGGACCCCGAGGGCGAGCCCCGTGCGGACAATCTGCGCCTTGGTCATCCCGATCACCGGCGTCAGAACCTTCAGGGGCCGCCCCTCCGCGCCGCGCTTCGAGCCCAAGGCCAGGGCGCGGGCCACCGCCCGGTAGTATTCGGGGCGGCAGTCCGGGTAGTGGGAGTAGTCCACGGCGTTGGCCCCCAGGACCAACGCGTCGGCCCCCGCGACCTCGGCGCGGGCGGCGGCGAGGGCGAGGAAAACAGTGTTCCGCATCGGGACGTAGGTGTTCGGAATCCGCGGGTCGTCCAGAATCTCGCGGGCGGTGCGGCGGTGCTCCGGGTCCATGGGGGCGGTCAGGGCGCTGCCGCCGATTTGCCGCAGGTCCACCTTCAGGAGCGCGTGGCTCCGCGCCCCGAGGGCCCGCGCCACGGCCCGGGCCGAGCGCAGTTCCCGCCGGTGGCGCTGGCCGTAGTCGAAGGAGAGGACGTGGAGCTCGTGGCCCCGGGAGCGGACCATCGCGGCGGCCACCGCCGAGTCCATGCCGCCCGAGAGGAGGGCGAGGGCGACCCCTGGAGGGGAGGGCTTCGCCCCCTCCGTTCCGGTCCGCCCCACCCCCCCGCGCCTGTGCGCAGGAGTCATGGCGCGAGCCTTCCCCCGGCCAGCTCCTCGAAGGTCCTCCGCATGGCGTGGAGCCCGGCGAGGGCCTCCTTGGGCAGGGAACAGCCGCACCCCCGGCACTCCGGGCAGGAGAGCCACCCGCACCTCGGGCAGGTCCCGGCCCCCGGCGCGGCGAAGGGGGCCCCGCAGGCGAAGCAGTGGAGCCGGGGCTCGGCGGCCCAGTCGAGGAACCCCTCGACCAGTCGGGAAACGGGGATGCGCTTGGCCCGGGAGGCCCGTCTGGCGCGGGCGAGGACCCGGGGGTCCACCGTGAGGGTGAGTTTGGCCTTGGGCATGGCGGCAATACGTGTTCGCACGTATTTATCAATCCGTCGGCCGGTCCGGGAGGAGCGGCAGGCCTATGTTCCGGGAACTCCAATCTCCGACCGCGGGGGTGGCCGAGCCTGGTCAAAGGCGCAGGGCTTAGGACCCTGTCTCGCAGGAGTTCCCCGGTTCAAATCCGGGCCCCCGCATCTGTCGCCGAGGGGAGAGGGGGCAAAGCCCCCCGTCCACAGGCCCGCCTCCCCACCCTCAAGAAGAGAGGAACTCCTCGATGGCTTTCGCGACCGCGCCGGTGTGCTCCTCCATCAAACTGTGGCTGCCCCCCTCGATTTTCATCAGCCGGGCCCCGGGAATCCCCGCCGCCAGGGCCTCCGACATCCTCCAGGGCAGCAACCGGTCCCCCGTCCCCACCAGGACCAGGGTCGGGACCCGGATGGACCCCAATTCCCGGAGCGCATTGTGCCGGAGGAGGGCGAAGTAAGCCCCCCGGACAGCCCGCGGGTCGGTGGCGAGGTGGCGCCGGAGCCTCTCGGGCGTCGCCTCGTGGTAGGCGAGGCGGACGTTCATCTTCGTCACCGGGCGGGTCGCGAGGAGCAGGAGGAGCCCGTTGAGCCGGGCGACGAAGCCCATCCGCGGGCCCGCGACCGTCTTGGCGCTGGTCCCCGAGAGAATGAGCCGCTCGACCCGCTCGGGGAAGAGGAGGGCGAACCTCTGGGCGACCATCCCCCCCATGGAGTGGCCCCCGAGGACGCATCTGCGGATTCCGAGGCGGTCGAGCAGGCCGGCGGCGTCCCGGGCCATCTCCTCCAGGGAGAACCTCCCGTCGGGCGGGAAAGCGCTCCGGCCGTGGCCCCGGTGCTCCGGCAGGACCACCCGCCACCTCCGGGCCAGCACCTCCGCGACCGGGCGCCACTCGCCCGCGTCGGCGGTCCAGCCGTGGAGGAGGACCACCGGCGTCCCGGGGGCCCCGGGGTTCAGTTCGTCGTAGGCGAGCTTGAGCCCCCGCACCCCGATTTCAGCCATCCGACCCCCAGGCGCGGGCCAGGGTTAGAGCCTTCCGCCACCGGCCCCGCTCCCGCGTGCGCGGGAAGGAGCTCCGGGGACGGAACACCCGCTCCACCCGGGCGAGCCGGAGAGCCCCTTCCCGGTCCCAGAGGCCCGCCCCGATGCCCGCGAAAAGGGCCGCCCCGAGGGCCGTCGCCTCCGGCTCCGCGCTCCGGAGGACCGGGATTCCCAGGAGGTCGGCCTCCATCTGCATCCAGAGGGAGTTCCGGGAGCCCCCTCCCCCGACCCGGAGGCTTCGAAGGGGGACCGCGCGCTCCATCGCCTCGGCCCCGTCGGCGACCCGGTGGGCCACTCCCTCCAGGAGAGCCCGGACCATGTGGGCCCGGGTGGCGGCGCGGCTCAGGCCCAGGAACGCGCCCCGGGCGGCCGGGTCCCAATGGGGCGCCCCGAGGCCGGAGAGGGCCGGGACGAAAACAACGCCTCCGGCGTCCGCGACTTGGCGGGCCACCCGCTCCGACTCGGCGGCCTCCGCGAGGAGCCCCACGCCGTCGCCGAGCCACCGGACCGCGTCCCCGGCGGTGAAGATGGAGGACTCCAGGCAGTAGGCGGCCCCCCGAGACGATTCCCACGCGACCGAGGCGGCGAGGCCGGGGAGGGGTCGGGGGCTCGGGCCGGTGTTCGCCAGGAGGAAGGCGCCGGTGCCGTAGGTGCACTCCGCCTCCCCCGGCCGCCAGCAGCCGTGGCCGAAGAGGGAGGCCTGCTGGTCCCCCAGGACGCCGGTGACCGGGAGCCCCTCCGCCTCCCCGAAGGGGCCGCCGCTGGGCCGGACCTCCGGGAGAAGGGCTTCCGGGACCCCGAAGAGGTCGAGGAGGCCCCGGTCCCACCTCCGGCTCCGGAGGTTGAGCAGGAGGGTGCGGGAGGCGTTGGAAGGCTCCGTCGCGTGGACCCCCGCCAACCGGTCGAGGAGCCAGGCGTCCACCGTCCCGAACCTGAGGCGCCCCCGGCGGGCGCCGCGGCGGAGACCCGGCTCCTGGAGAAGGAGGGCGAGCTTCGTGGCGGAGAAGTAGGGGTCCACCGGGAGGCCGGTCCGGCGCCACACCCGGGAGCGGGTCCGGGGGCCCATCCGCCGGCAGAGGTCGGCGCTCCGCCGGTCCTGCCACACCACCGCCGGGGTGCGGGGGCGCCCCCGGGGCTCCCAGAGGAGGAAGGTCTCCCGCTGGTTCGTCAGCCCCAGGGCCCGCGGCCGGACCCCCCGCCGCCGCGCCTCCGCGAGGGCCCGCCGGAGGACCGCGCGGCTCCGGGACTCGATTTGGAGCGGGTCCTGCTCCACGAGGCCCGGGATGCGGGCGTGGAGGGAGAGTTCAAGGGAGGCCCGGGCAACGGCCCGTCCCCGGGAGTCGAAGACGAGGGCCCGGGTGGAGGAGGTGCCCGCGTCGAGGACCGCGACCCCGTCCATCAACGCACGAGGAGCTTCAACGCATAGTCGTTTTCGAAACTCCGGTAGCACCCCGGGGCGGAAGCGGCGAGTTTCAGGTATCCCTCCTCCCGCCCGTCGGCGGCGAGGCGGGCCCGGGCCGGAGCCGGGTCGAGGAGGAGCGTCGCGTTCCCGGAGGGGTCGCTGGTGTTGACCGCGGCGGACCCGAGGCCCGAGAGGAGCACCGTGGCGCCGGGAACCGGCCCCCCCCGGGCGGCGACCCGGACCGCGACCTGGGCGGGCCCGCTCCCGCGGAGGAGGTCGCCGGGCCTGCCATCCACCGACACCACCTCGGCCGCGAGGGGGGCCGGGACGGTGCAGGCGGGGAGCGACGAGAGGAGCGCGGCGAGGCCCGCGACCCCCACGACGGTCATGACCGCCATCTTGAGCGGAAGGTCGAGGGCGGCGATATCGTCAAAGAGAATCCGGGGCAGGGGTGGGGGAGGGGGCCCTGACCCCTCCCCCCTCCCGGCGACAGTCACGCGATGATGACCGGGATGGCCTGCGCCTGGGGCTTGAAGTATCCCGCCGGGACGGTGTCGCATGTGACGGTGAGGCTCCCCTCGGTGACCCCGGCGAGGGACATCTTCGCGGCGCCGGAGGCGGTCCCGTCGAACTCATACTCGCCCGCGGCCGCCCCGGCGCCGGTGACGAGGACGGTCCCGAGCCCCCGGAGGAGGCAGGTGGCCCCGCGGACCGGTTTCCCATCCTTGTCCGCGAGGAGAATCTTCACCTTCACCCACGACTGGCTGGCGCCGGCCGGCTTGAGGACCAAGGCCACCTCCTTCTGGTAGGTCCCGGGGGAGCCGTCGAGCTCCGCATCCACGCCGGTCACCGTGATGGCCGTCTGGAGGGTGGGCTTCGGGAGCATGAGGAGGAGGGCCGAGAGGGCGGCGAGGCCGACGACGACCATGACGACGATGTTGATGGGGAGCTCCATGCCCCGCGCGTCCGACAGGAGGCGCGGGCGGGCCGCGGCGGCAGACCGGGCGGAGTCGTCGGAGCGGAGCGCCATGGGCGGACGGAGGGTCGCGGAGGTCATTTTAAACGTTGCGCGCCCGGCGGCGCAGGCCATATGCCCGCGGCCAACCAGGGCCCCCCATGGTCCGCATCCGTCCCGTCGTGGAGGAGATGGAGGGCTATGTCGGAGGCCGCTCCCTGGAGGAGGCGGCCCGGACCCTGGGGCTCGACCCCCGGAGAGTGGCGAAGTTGAACTCCAACGAGAACCCCCTCGGAGCCAGCCCGAGGGCCCTCCGCGCCCTCCGCGCCGTGCGGGATCTCCACCTCTACCCCCCCCGCCGGCCCGCGGAGCTCGTCGCCGCCATCGCCCGGCGGGAAGGCCTCCCGGAGGGGTGCGTGGCGGTGGGCGGGGGCTCCGACGCCCTCGTCGAGGCGCTCCTCCGCCTCGTGCTGGAGCCGGGGGAGGAGGCCCTCGTCCCGGTCCCCACTTTCCCCTACTACTCCATCGCCACCCGCCTCGCGGGGGGGGTCCCGGTGGCGGTCCCGAGGGGGCGGAACCTCCGGGTCTCCACCTCCGCCCTCCTCGCCCGGGCGGGACGGAGGACCCGCATCGTCTGGCTCGCCTCGCCCAACAACCCGACCGGCGACACGGTGGCCCAGGGAGACCTCCGGCGCCTCCTGGAGGAACTGCCCGGCGCGCTGGTGGTGGTGGACGAGGCCTACGGCGAGTTCGCCGGCTCCACGGTGGCCCCCTGGGTCCGGCGTTTCGACGACCTGGTCGTCCTCCGGACCTTCTCCAAGGCCTACGGCCTCGCGGGGCTCCGGCTCGGCTACGCCCTCCTTCCCGAGAGCCTCCGCGCCCCCTACGAGAAGGCCGCCACCCCCTTCCCGGTGAGCCGGGCCGCCGTCGCGGCGGGCCTCGCGGCCCTCGGGGACCGGGCCCACCTGCGCCGCTCGGTGGAGGCGGCCCGGCGGGGGCGCGAGTTCCTGCGGAAGAGCCTCCCCCTGCGAACCTACCCCTCGCGGGCGAACTTCGTCCTCGCGGATTCCTCTCCGCGGTCGGCCTCGGCGGTGGCGGAGCGCCTCTTCCGCGCAGGGGTCCTGGTCCGGGACTGCTCCTCAATGGAAGGGTGCGCGCGGGGCCACCTCCGCATCACCGCGGGGACCCCGGAGCAGAACCGGAGGGTCGTGGCCATCTTGAAGGAGATTGGGGATTGACGGCGGGAGATTGCGGATTGGAGACCTCCTTTCAATCCCAAATCCGAAATCAGCCGTACGCGGGCCCCAGCGACTCCGCCTCCTGCCGCAGGAGGCTCCGGACGAGGCCCAGGAGGTCGAACTTCTCCCCGGCCTCGCCTCCGGGGGCGGGGCCGCCGGTCCCGGTCTCCAGGGCCGGGTCGCCCTCCCCCCTCCGGTGGGCGTAGCCCGGAGCCAGCGTCACGGGGAGCCCCCTCCGCCCCGCCTCCCGGACCATCTCCTTGAACTGGAAGAGACCCACCCTCTCCCGGACGCTCCGCCCCGGCTCGACCCAGGAGACCTCCACCTCCACGGCCGCCACGGAGAGGCCCCGGGGGTCCCCGGTCTCCCCTTCGGCCAGCACCACCTCCCGCGACGACTCCACCCGGAGGCCGGCCCTGCGGTCCGCGGCGGAGAGGTCCATGGGAAACTGCGGGACCCTACCGGATGTAGTCCGGGGAGGCGGGAGCCGTCCCCGCTTCCGGCTGGGCCCGCTTCAGGAGCTGCTCGATCATCTTCCGCTCCATGGCCTGCCTCTCGGCGGCGGCCTTCTCCTGGCTCTTGATGCGCTTCTCCAACCCCTTCATGTCGAGGGAGAGGCCGAGCCACTTGGCGACCACCTCCAGGACCGCCCGGGCCGCCCTCGGGTCCTCCATCTGGGGGGTCGAGGACTCCCCGAGGAGGCAGGCCCCCGCCATCGAGCGCTGGGCGGCGATGCCGAGGACGAGGCCGTTCAGCCCGGTGATGGAGCCCTCCTTCATCACGTGGACCCCCAGCCCCTTGAGTTCGCCGAGCGTCTTGGGGTCGGTGGCGACGCCCCACACCCGGGGGCTCTCCACGGGCCGGTCGAGGATGTAGGCCGCCGTGGCCACGAGCTTCGACGCCCCCAGCCGCTTGGCCAGGTCGAGGACCGCCTCGGCAATCTCGTAGTGGGCCCGGACCGCCCCGGGGTTCGAGTTCTCGGGCTGGGTGTTGCCGGTGTAGATGATGAGGTCGGGGTCCCCCTTCCAGTAGTAGAGTTCGTTCTGGGTCGCCTCCACCATGCCGTCGTGGCAGACGATGTAGGGGGGGAAGGCGGGCGAGAGGATGCGGAGGAATGGCTTGGCCCCCAGCTGCTCGACGAGGTACTCTGCCGACAGTTTGGCCACGTGGCCCATCCCGGGGAGGCCCACCAGCAAGGCGGCCTCCTTCAGCCCGGGCTCGGGGGCCAGCGTCTGGAGGAAGAGGTTGGGTCCCGCCCGCTCCAGCATCTTGCCTGTTGCCGCGGGTCGGGAAGAAGTTTGCCTGAGCAAGGCTCGACCCGTTCGCCCCGTCCCGGAAAGACCGGACTACGACTTGCAGGGCTTCCCGCAGTGCTGGGGGAGCGCCTGGCTCGCCCCGCAACCCGTGGAGCAGACCAGCTTCTTGCCGAACAAGCCTTTGACCTTCATCGGCTTGCTGCAGTGCTGGGGCGTGTCCATGGTTGCGTTGCAGCCCGGAGCGGCGCAGTGGAGTTTTCCGCAGGCCATGGAGGGGGCATCCCGCGGCTGTTTTAAAAAGATTTCGACATCTTTCCATCATGGAGAGACTCCTCGGGCGCCGCGCGGTCCTGGAGGCGCTGCGGGCGGGCCGCCCCCTCCACAAGCTCTACCTGGCGGAGGGGACGCGCCCCGCGCCGGAGGTCGCGGAACTCCTTGATGGCTGCCGCTTGCACTCGGTTCCGGTGGTCCGAGTCGAGAGGCGATTCCTCGACCGGATGGCGGGCCCCCTGCCCCACCAGGGGGTCGTGGCCCTGGTGGCGGCCCGGCCCGCCCTCGACCTCGCGGCCCTCCTCCGGGAATCGGGTCCCGAGCCGTGCGTCGTCCTCCTCGACGGCGTGGACAGCCCCCAGAACCTCGGGGCGATTCTCCGGAGCGCCGAGGCGGCCGGCGTCTCGGGGGTCGTCATCCCCGAGCGGCGGGCCGCGGGCCTCTCGGAGGCCGCCGTCCGCGCCTCGGCGGGGGCCATCGAGCACCTGCCGGTGGCCCGGGTGAGCAGCGTCCCGGCGGCCCTGCTGGCCCTCCGGAGGCGCGGCCTGCGGGTGGTGGGCGCCGTCCCGTCGGGCGGGACGCCCCACACCCGGGCCCGCCTCGCGGGCCCCCTGGCCCTCGTGATGGGGTCGGAGGCGCGGGGACTCGGCGTCCTCACCCGGGAGCGGTGCGACGAACTGGTGACGATTCCCATGAGGGGCCGCGTCTCCAGCCTGAACGCGGCGGTGGCGACCTCGATTCTCCTCTTCGAGCGGCTGAGGCAGACAGGAGTGGAGTGAGGCTACTCCTCTTCCTCCTCTTCCTCGTCCTCGAAATCGTCCTCGGACTCCTCCTCTTCCTCTTCCTCCTCGTCGAATCTGGGCCGGTCCATGATTTGTGCGAAGAGCGCGCAGGGATAAAGTTTTCACCTTCCCGCGAGCGCGGCCCCCCGCATCCGCCCCCAAGGATTTTGCCTGGGGAGCCGATGGGGAGGGATGGAAAATCTTGTGATTCTCGGCTCCGGCCCCGCCGGCCTCACGGCCGCCATCTACGCCGCCCGCGCCCGGCTCAATCCCCTCGTCCTGGCGGGAGGGCAGTCCGGGGGCCAACTGATGCTGACGACCGAGGTGGAGAACTACCCCGGGTTCCCCGACGGAATCCTGGGGCCCGAGTTGATGGCCAAGATGCGCGCCCAGGCGGAGAGGTTCGGCGCCCGCGTCCTCGACCGGGAGGCGACCTCCGTGGACCTCCGGAGGCGCCCCTTCCGCGTCGGGGCCGGGGACGAGAAGTTCGACGCCAAGGCGCTCATCGTGGCGACCGGGGCGAGCGCCCAGTGGCTCGGGGTCCCCGGCGAGGAGAGGTTGCGCGGCCTGGGGGTCTCGTCGTGCGCCACCTGCGACGGCCCCTTCTTCAAGGAGAAGGCCCTCGTCGTGGTCGGGGGCGGCGACTCCGCCATGGAGGAGGCGCTCTTCCTCACCAAGTTCGCCACGAAGGTGACTGTGGCCCACCGCCGCGACACCCTCCGGGCGAGCAAAATCATGCAGGAGAAGGCCAAAAAGAACCCGAAAATCGCCTTCCGCTGGAACACCGTCGTCGAGGAGGTCCTCGGGGACGGCAAGGTCTCGGGGGTCCGGTTCAAGGACCTGAAGAGCGGGAGGACGGAGGCGTTCCGGTGCGACGGCCTCTTCGTCGCCATCGGCCACGAGCCCAACACCGTCCTTTTCCGGGGCGCCCTCGACCTCGACCCCAAGGGCTACGTCGCGGTGAAGAACCACACCCGGACCAGCGTGGAGGGGGTCTTCGCCGCCGGCGACGTCCACGACCACCACTACCGCCAGGCGGTCACCGCGGCGGGCTTCGGGTGCATGGCGGCCCTCGACGCGGAGCGGTGGCTGGAGGCCCAGGAGTGACCGCCACGCTCCTCTACGACGGGAAGTGCGGCCCCTGCGCCACCTTCGCCCAGCTGGTGGAACGGGCCGACCGGAGGGGCCGCATCGAGGCCCGGCCCCTCGACGAGCCGGAGATGAAGGCCCGCTACGGGGCGCGGTTGGGGGCGCGTTACTTCGACTCCTTTCACCTTGACGCCGGCCGGGGGGTAGCGTCGGGCGCCAGCGCCCTCCCCGACCTCCTCGGCCTCCTGCCCGGGGGGCTCCTCTGGCGCCCCCTGGCCCATCTGCCCCCCTGCCGGGAGGCGCTCGTCTTCGCGTATCGGGGGCTGAGTCGGCTCCGGACCGGCTGCTCTCCGGGGCCACGGTAGCCGGGGGCCTTTTAGCCCCCTCCGGCCATCCCCATCCATGGATGGCCGGAGCATCCTCTTGGTCCTCCTGCTCCCGGCGACCATCGCCCACCCCGTCGGCGCGGCCCTCTTCGACGGATACGACGCGCGGTTCGACCTCGGGGCCGACGGCCGCGTGGCCGAGAGCCTACGGCTGACCCTCGCCAACGCCACCGCCGAGGAGACCCTCATCCCCCTCTCGGCGGCCCGCGCCCCCGACCTGGCGGCCTCCAACGGGACGGCCCCCCTCCGGACCGAGAGCGCCCCCGACGGGGGGCTCCGGGTCCTCCTGCCCCCGGGCTCCACCCAGCTCGCGCTCGCCTTCACCGCCGACGACCTCGTCTTCGCCCGGGGGGAGGAGTCGGTCTTCACCACAGTCCTCAAGCCCTCGGCGGGGGTCAGGGCGGTCCGGGTCGGGGTCCGGTTGCCGGAGGGGCTCGTCCTCACCCGGGAGGACGTCTCGCCCCCCGGCGCCGTCCCGGGCTCCGACGGGAGGCGCATCACCCTGAACTGGTCCCTCCCCGGGGACGGGGTGGTGGCGGTGGTGGTCCCCTTCGGCCCGCCCCGGGCCTCCTCCCCCCCGTGGGGCTCCATCGGCGGCGGCGCCGCGGCGGGGGTGGCGGTGGCCCTCGCCTTCCACTACCGGACCCGCGCGTCCCGGGCCCGGTTCGAGGGATACAGCGAAGACCAACAGAGGGCCATCGCCCTCCTGCGGGAGAAGGGGGCCGTCGACCAAGACGACCTCCGGGAGGCGCTCGGCTTCTCGAAGGCGAAGGCGACACGGGTCGTCCAGGCCATGGAGGCGAAGGGGCTGGTCGGGAAGGAGCGCTCCGGGAAGACCAACCGGCTGACGTGGAAGGGGGGGTGAGGCCGCGAAGTGCTGAACTCGGCATCCCAGGCACCGCGCCATCGGGGTACGGGTTTCGGTCCTCCGGGCTGCACCCTCCGCGAAACGGGAGGTGCAGCCGCGCTCGCCCTTCAGGCAAGTGCAGCGCGAAACCCATGCTCTCGATAACGCGAAAGAGAAGGGGACGGATGGGCGCGTTTCCAAGAAGTCCGGAGGCGGCAGGTTTAAGCGGCGCGCTCATCCAAGGTGAATCCAGATGTCCCTCTGGAAACTCCGCGCCCGCATGTACATCGCGGTCGCGCTGCTCTTCTCCCTCCTCTTCGCCATTTTCAGCGCCGTCGGCTTCCTCGCCTTCCAGGGGACCTCCTTCATCGTCTTCTCCTTCGCCCTCTCCCTCGGCATGGTCCTCCTCCAGTTCCTCATCGGACCCTCCATCGTCCAGTGGTCGATGCGGGTCAAATACGTCTCCGAGTCGGAGGAGCCCCGCCTCCACGCCGTCGTGGAGGAACTGACCCGCCAGGCGAACCTGCCGAAGCCCCGGGTCGGGATTTCCGAGGTCCCCATCCCCAACGCCTTCGCCTTCGGCCGCTGGCGCTCCGACGGCCGCATCGCCGTGACCCGCGAACTCCTGAACCGGGTGGACGAGGCCGAACTCAAGGGGGTCCTGGGGCACGAACTCTCCCACCTGAAGCACCGGGACGTGGCGTTCATGACCGTCCTGCAGGTGATTCCCCTGGTCTTCTACAACATCTACATCGCCCTCTTCTGGTCGGGCATCCTCGGGGGCCGCAGCCGCGACCGGAACGGAGGCGGCGCGCTGGCGGTCGCCATGCTCGCCTTCGCCGTCTATTTCCTCTCCAACCTCTTCGTCCTCTACGCGAACCGGTTGCGAGAGCTCTACGCCGACCAGGGGGCCGTCCAACTCACCGGCCAGAGGGCGCCCCTGGCGAGCGCCCTCTACAAGATTGCCTACGGCTCGGCCCGCCACAGGCCCGAGGAGTTGAAAAAGGTGGAGGGGATGCGCGCCCTCTTCATGGCCGACCCCGCCACCGCCCGCAGGGACGTCCTCGACTTCCGGAGCGCCGACCTCAACAAAGACGGGAAGATTGACGAGTTCGAACTGGAGGCGTTCGCCCGGGAGCCGGGGAGGATGAGCCGCAGCGACCGGCTCATGGAGCTCTTCACGACCCACCCGGCGATGGTCCGGCGGGTGCGGATTCTGGCTCAGTCCTAAGCCTGCGACCTCCCGAGCATCCCCATCACCGCCCGGTGGACCTCCTTGCGCCGCCCCGCCACCAGGTTGAACCCGCTCTCCCGCGCCCCCGGGTCGAACTCCCGCCCCTCGGCGTCGGTCACCACGCACCCCGCCTCCTTCGCAATCAGCACCCCGGCCGCCACGTCGAAACTGCGGAGCAGCCCCCGGAGGTCCACCACCGCGTCGAACGCCCCCCGGGCGAGGAGGCAGAGGTCGAGCGACATGGCCCCCGGCGTCCGCACCAGGCAGCCGCCGAGCAGGGGCCGGAGGTCGGGCAGCGGGCCGCGCGCCCCGTAGGCGTAGAGGGCGACGAGCGGCTTCGGCAGCCTCGGTCCCTCGGCCCCCGGCCCGAGGGCGCGCCCCTGCCAGGTCGCCCCCCGGCCCTTGCGGGCCCAATACAATTCGCCCCGCGGAATCTCCAGGACGACCCCCTCCTCCACGCCGCCGAGGGTCTCGGGGGACCCGTTGGGAATCCACGCCAGGGAGGTCGCGTAGTAGGGGATGGAGCGGAGGAGGTTGTTGCTCCCGTCCACCGGGTCGTAGAGCAGGAGCCCGGAGGGGGTCCCGGTGCCCGCGGTCCTCTCGCCGCGCTCCTCGGAGAAGATTCGGGCGCAGAACCCCCGCTTCTTGAGCGCCGCTTCGAGTTCCTCCTCGGCCGCCTCGTCGGCGTCCTCCAGGGCGGTCTGCCGGACCCCGTCGGCCACCTCCTTCGCGACCGCGGTCCAGTCTATCGCCACCGGCGCCCCCGGAGAAACTTGGCCACGAGGTCCGCCCCCTGCTCCGGCGTGAGCCGCTCCGCGTCCACCACCACCTCCGGCCGCCGGGGGGGCTCGTAGACCGCGGTGAGGCCCGGGACGGGAGCCCGGCCCCTCCGCGCTAAGCGGTAGATGCCGGTCCCCCGCTTCCCCTCCCGCGCCATCGCTACTTCCGGCGAACACTTCACGTAGACCTCGGCGAAGCGGGCGTTGAGTCTCCGTCCCAGGCCGCGGTAGCGCCTCCGGTTCGCGGTCCCGTCCACGATGACGCTGCGCCCCTCAGAGGCGAGGAGGGACGCCATGTAGGCGAGGGCCGCGTAGGCGACGTCCCGCTCCTCCTCCGAGTAGGTGGGGCGCGGGGTGATAGCCCTCCGGACCTCGTCCATCGAGAGGACCCGAGCCCCGGTGCGGCGGGCGAGGGCGCGGGCGACAGAGGACTTGCCCGAGCCGGGGATGCCGGTGAGCCAGACGACCCAGCCTTGCCCGCGGCGGCTGGAAAAGCGAGAGGGTCGCTCGGGCCCTCCGGGCCCTCGCGACGGACGATCCCGCCGCCCGCGGGGGGTGCGCTTTTTATGAGGAGGCGGTGCCATCGTGCCCCATGGTCCAGCAGGTCAAAGTTCTGGTGCCGGGCGGCAAGGCCTCCCCCGGCCCCCCCCTCGGCCCCACCCTCGGCCCCCTCGGGGTGAACATCAAGCAGGTGGTGGACGCCATCAACAACAAGACCAAGGAGTTCGACGGCATGACGGTTCCGGTGGTCCTGACGGTGAAGGAGGACCGCTCCTTCACGATTGACGTGGGGACCCCCCCGGCGAGCGCCCTCATCCTGAAGGAGCTGGGCCTCGAGAAGGGCTCCAAGGAGGCGGGGAAGACAGTGGTGGGCGACCTGAGCTTGGAGAAGGCGGTCGCTGTGGCGAAGAGGAAGATGGGGGGGATGCTGAGCCCGAGCCTGAGGTCGGCGGTGAGCCAGGTGGTCGGGACCTGCGTTTCGATGGGGGTCACGGTGGAGGGGCGACCCCCGAAGGAGGTCCAGAAGGAGATTGCCGATGGGAAGCACGACGCGCTCTTCGCGAAAGGGGAGAAGGCGGGGTAACTCCCGGCGGACTCCGGTGATTGCGGTCTGCGGCTCCGACGGCGACGACCGCGGCCTGACCCGGAAGGCCCTCCTCTGGGCCGAGGAGGTGGGGCGCATCCTGGCCCGGGAGGGGGCGGTCCTGGTGTGCGGCGGCAAGGGGGGCATCATGGAGGCGGCCTCCCGGGGCGCCCGCTCGGAGGGGGGCGTCGTGGTGGGGCTCCTGCCCCGGGGGAGGGAGGAGGCGAACCCCTACGTCACCATTCCGCTGGCCACCCATATCGGCCACGTGAGGAACTTCATGGTGGCCTCGATGGCCGACGCGGTGATTGGCGTCGGCGGGCGGTGGGGGACGCTGAACGAGCTGAGTTACGCGCTGAACATCCAGAAGCCCGCCGTGGTCCTCCGGGGGAGCGGGGGGTGGGCCGACCTCCTCGCCCGCCACGGGCGGAGGTTCGCCGGCCCGCCCACCGTCGCCCGGAGCCCCGCCGAGGCGGTGGCCCTCGCGCTGAAGGCGGCCCGGGCGCACCTCGGCGAGTGACCCGCTGCCCCTTTTTGGCCGACGACTCCGCCGTTGCCGAGCTGCCCCTCCGGCTGGTGGCCTACGGCCTCCTCGCGGCGGCCTTCGTCGCCATCGCGTTCACCGGCCTCTCCCGGACCGCCCCCGCGGCAGACCGGGCGGCCCTGGAGCTGGGCCTCGGGGAGGTCGCCTCCACCCTGGAGGGGCTCCGCCAGGGAGCGGCCCGGAACCCGCTCGATTCCGGCTCCCCCCCGGGCGCGGTCCGCACCATCGTCCTCGAGGTCCCCGCCGGGGCGTGGCTCTCCCTGGGGGGCGACCCCGACCCGGACGGGAACGGCCTCGTCGAGAACGGGACGGAGGTCGCGCCGGAGGCGGCGGCCGTCTACCGGCTCCCGGGAGACTCCAAACGCCGCTTTCCGCTCCCGATGGGGCTCCGGGAGGGGATGGACGGGCCCGGGGGTTGGCTCCCCGCCTCCGAGCCCCTTCTCCTCGGGCCCGGGAAGCGCACCCTCGCCCTGGAACTGCTCCTCGACCCCGCGACGGGGGAGCGGGTGGCGCTCGCCCGCGCCAGCGACGGCCTCCGCCTGCCCTACCGGCGCTAAAGGGTCCGCAGGGCCCGCCGGGCGGCGGCCAGAACGCGCTCCACGTCGGCCTCCGTGTGGGCCGCGGAGAGGAACTGCGTCTCGAACTGGGAGGGGGCGAGGTAGACCCCCCGGCGGAGCATCTCCCGGTGGAAGCGCATGTATCTCCGCCCGTCGGCCCGGCGGGCGTCGGCCGCGTTCCGGACCGGGGGGCGGCGGAAGAACACCTGTCCCATGGAGCCGATGAAGTGGACGTGGTGCGCCCCCGCCGCGGCGAGGCCGAGGAAGAGGTCGCGCCCGAGACCCTCGAGCCGCCCGTAGAGCCGGGGCGTGAGGAGCGGCAGCACCGCCCGGGCCGCGGCGAGGCTCAATGGGTTCCCGGAGTAGGTCCCCGCCTGGTAGACCGGCCCCTCGGGGGATACGAGGGACATCAGGTCTCTCCGGCCCCCGTAGACCCCGATGGGGAGGCCCGACCCCAGCGCTTTCCCGAGGGTCGTGAGGTCGGACTTCACCCCGAACACCCCCTGCGCCCCGCCCGGTAGCCGGAGGCCGGTGATGACCTCGTCGAAGATGAGAAGGATGTCGTTCTCTTGGGTTGCCTCCCGGACCGCCTGCAGGTAGCCCGGGGCGGGGAGGACCGTTCCCACGTTGCCGAGGACGGGCTCCAGGAGGACCGCCGCGATGTCCCGCCGCCTCAGCACCCGTTTCAGGGCGCGGAGGTCGTTGTAGGGGACCACGTGGGTGTGCTTCGCCGTGCCCATGGGGACCCCCGCGCTCGTCGGGACCCCGTGGGTCTGGGCCCCGGAGCCCGCCTTGACCAGGACCGCGTCGTGGCTTCCGTGGAAGCCCCCGTCCATTTTCACCAGGCCGGGCCTGCCGGTCGCCCCCCGGGCGAGGCGGACGGCGGCCATGGTCGCCTCGGTCCCGCTGCCGACGAACCGGAGCCTCTCCAGCGAGGGGATGCGCTTCCTCAGTTCGCGGGCCACCTCCACCTCCAGGGCGTGGGGGGCGCCGAAGTGGGTCCCGCGCCACAGCTGCTTGTGGAGCGCCCCGACCACCCCCGGGGGGCGGTGGCCGAGAAGGAGCGCCCCGAAGGCCATGTTGAGGTCGATGTAGGTCCGGCCGTCCTCGTCCGTCACCCACGAGCCCCGCCCCCGGGAGAGGTAGAGCGGGTGGGGCGCGAAGGCCCGGGCAGGGCTCGACACGCCGCCGGGCATGAGTCCCCTCGCCTCCCGGAAGAGGCGGGCGGAACGGCTCATTCCAGGAGCCATCTCGCCAAATCCTTCGCGAAGTAGGTCACCAGCAGGTCGGCCCCGGCGCGCCGGATGGCGTAGGCCGCCTCCAGGGCCGCGGCCTTCGTGTCCAGGGAGCGGGCCGCCTTGAGCATCGCGTATTCGCCGCTCACCTGGAACGCCGCCACCGGGACGTGGAACTCCTCCTTCACCCGCCGAATCACGTCCAGGCAGGGCATCGCGGGCTTTACCATCACGATGTCGGCCCCCTCCGCGAGGTCGAGCCCGACTTCGCGGAGCGCCTCGCCGGAGTTCCTCGGGTCCATCTGGTGGGACCTCCGGTCTCCGGAGCGAATCTCGACCTTCACCGCCTCCCGGAAGGGGCCGTAGAAGGCGGAGGCGTATTTGGCGGCGTAGGCGAGGATGGGCGTCCGGAACCCGGCCGAGTCGAGGGCCCCCCGAATCGCGGCGACCTGGCCGTCCATCATCCCGCTCGGGGCGACCATGGAGGCCCCGGCCCGGGCGTGGCTCACCGCGGTCTTGGCGTAGAGGGCCACCGTCTCGTCGTTGGCCACCCCCCCTCCCCGGAGGACCCCGCAATGGCCGTGGCTCGTGTATTCGCAGAGGCAGAGGTCGGTGATGACCAGCGCCCCCGGCGCCCCGCGCTTGATGCGGGCCGCCGCCCGCTGGACGACCCCCCTCGGGTTCCACGCCTCGGAGCCCCGCGCGTCCCTGCGGCGCGGGATGCCGAAGAGAAGGACCGCCGGGATTCCGAAGCGGAGCGCCTCTAACGCCTCGCCCGCCACCCGCTCCACGGGCCACCGGCACTGTCCGGGGAGCGCTTCGATGGGCTCGGGTTTGGAAATCGTCTCGTCCACGAAGAGGGGGTAGATGAGGCGGCGGGGGGTCAGGTCAGATTCGGCCACGAGGTCCCGGAGGAGGGGGGTGGAGCGGAGGCGTCGGGGGCGGACGGCGGGCATGGGTGAGGATGGCTCTCGCCGCGAATAAAGCACACCGGCCCCGGGGGGCTGTTTTTCTTTTTGGCGCCAGAACCGGCCGGGCTATACCTCAAACTCCTCCCCCGGCGCCGGGGCCTCGGCCTCGACCCCGAGTTCGGTCCGCATCCACTCGGCGAACGCGTCGCACCTCTCCCCGTGGACCGCGAAGAACTTCCTCGTTCCGCGGTCGGCGAACCCCTTCACCAGCTCCTTCAGCTGGGAGTCGCCGCCGTGGGAGGAGAAGTTGAAGAGGCGCACTCCGAGCTTCAGCGGGATGGTCTCGCCCCGGGCCTCGACGTAGCCCCCCTCCAGCGCCTTCCGCCCGTTCGTCCCCTCGATCTGGTATCCGGTGAGGAAGATGCGGCTCCTCTCGCTCTCCTTGAGCTTCTGGACGTAGTAGAGGACGGGGCCCCCTTCCATCATCCCCGCGGTGGTCACGACGGCGGCGGGCTCCTCGAGGACGCGGGCCCGCTCCTCGGGCTCCACCCGCCGGGCCTTCTCCAGGGCCGAGCGCAGCTCCCGGGCCCGGGCGTAGGCGGGGTGGTTCAGGAGGAGGCGGGCAATCTCGAACCCCATGCCGTCCACCCAGGGGTGGATGCCGTAGTTGGCGAGGACCAGGAGCATCTCCTGCCAGCGGGCGACGCCGAAGCAGGGGATGATGGCGTGGCCCCCCTCCTCGAGGGTCTGGAGGACCGACTCCACGAACTCCAGTTCCAGGTCGAAGCGGGGCGGGTGGTCGGTCCCGAAGTAGGTGCATTCGAGAATCACCGCGTCGGCCTCCGGGTAGCGGGTCTCGGTCCCGGGGATGAGACGGGTCGGCGTCGAGGTGACATCCCCCGTGTAGAGGAGGGTCCCGTGGCCGTTCACGTGGGTGACCGCGGAGCCGGGGATGTGGTTTGCCGAGTAGAGGGTCACCTCGGCCCCCGCGGCCCGGAACGGGTGCCGGTAGGGGACCGGCCGGACCATCTCCCGGAACCTCTGGACATCCTCCCGGCGGAAGGGGGGGTCCACGCCCCGCTTCTTCGACACCTTCAGGGTGTCCCGGATGAGGGTGTGGGCCACGTCGAGGGTCGGGGGGGTCATGTAGACCGCGGGCCGCATGTCCGACAGGTTGGGGACCGTCCCGCTGTGGTCCAGATGCGCATGGCTCACCACCACGCTCCCGGCCTCGCAGGGGAGCGGGAACTCCGGCGGCGTGGTGGGCTTGATGCCGTAGTCCAGGAGGAGGCGCCCCTCCCGGGGCGTGTGGCCCGCGTCGGCCCCCCCGTTCTCCACGAGAATCCCGGAGCGGCCGATTTCGTTGCAGGCCCCGAGGAACTTCAGTCTCACCCTGTGCGCGGGACTTCCCGGAGGTCACCTCCGTTGGGTGGAGTGATGGGGAGCATCGGAATTCCTGGGGTCGGCCCGCTTATAACTTTTCCCGCCCGGGCTACGCCGCCGCCCCGTCGGCCCCGATCATCTGGAGGCACTTGTCGGGCCGGGTCTGGAAGGTGTAGATGATTTTCGCCACGTCCTTGAAGGCGGTGATTTTGTTCTTGGCCATGTAGTCGAGGACCATCTGCCGGTTCTTCAACTGCCTCTGGAGCTCCTGGGGCGTCCAGGCCCGCCGCTTGCGGATTTCCTCCAGGGCCTTGCTGATGCCCACCTCGGGGAAGGTGTCGGTGGTGGGGTCCCACTTGAAGATGTCCACCGTCTTCAGAATCTTCGTCACCGGGTCGATTTCCGACAGTTCGACGAGGTTGATGCACCGCCGGACCCGGCGGCCGTCGGAGGTGTAGGCCTGGGCCTGGACCGACACGATGTCCAACGCTTCAATCATGGTCCGGGGGACCGAAATGGGCGGGTTTTCGAGCCGGTGGATGACCCGGTCGATGGAGTCGGCGTGCATGGTGGAGTAGGTGGTATGGCCGGTGGACATGGCCTGGAAGAGGGTCAGGGCCTCCTTGCCCCGCACCTCACCCACCAGCAGGTATTCGGGCCGCTGCCGGAGGGCCGCCCGGAGCAGTTCGTACATGTCCACCGCCCCCTGGCCGTCGGGGGTGAAGGAGTCCCGCGTCTTGCCCGGAATCCAGTTCTTGTGGGGGAGCTGGATTTCCCGGGTGTCTTCGAGGCTGATGACCTTCACGCTCGGGGGGATGAAGAGCGACACCGCGTTCATGGCGGTGGTCTTCCCCGACGCCGTGCCGCCGGAGAAGATGAGCGACTTGCCGTTCTCGATGCAGAGCCAGAGGTAGGCCATCATCTGGCTGGAGAAGGTGTTCCACTGAATCAGGTTGATCGGCGTCGGCTTGTCCTCCTCGAACTTCCGGATGGTGAAGGTGGTGCCCTTCGTGGTGATTTCGTCCCCGAGGGTCATCTGGATGCGGGAGCCGTCGGGCATGGTCGCGTCCACCAGCGGGTTGGCGATGGAGATGTGCTTGCCCGCCTTCTGGGCGAGGCGGATGACGAAGGAGGTCAGCCCCTCGGGCTCGTAACTCAAGTTGGTTTCGATGTTCTGGTACTTCTTGTGGAAGAGGAACACCGGGGTCCTCCAGCCGTTGCAGGAGACGTCCTCGATGTAGGGGTCGGCCATGAGGGGGGTGAGTTTCTCGAGCTTCACGAAGTCGCGGACGATGTAGTAGCGAATCTTGTAGTAGGCGGCGGGCTCGGGCTTCGTATCGTAGTCCGCGAGGAGCTCGTTCAGTTTCTCGGTGACGATGGCCTCCCGGTCCTGCCCCTCCTCGACCTCCGTGATGAGGAGGAGGTCCTGGAGCCGGGACTTCAGTTCGGCCACGAAGGTCTGCTCGAACTCGGAGAGTTTCGGCTCCACCACGTGGTAGACGCGGCTGTTGGTCTCCTCGTTGTAGAGGACGACCGCGAAGGAGTAGGGCTTCTCGAGCCAGTAGCGCTCCACCTCTTGGTGGCCCGGCAGCCCCTCGAAGACCGTCAGGGGGCCGTGCTTGTCGGCGTCGTAGGGCTCGGGCGAGTAGACCACCTTGGGCTTCTTCTTGCCGCCGCCGAAGAGGGCCCCCTTCCCCTTCTTGCCCTTTTTCTTCTTCCCCCCCTTCTCCTCGACCTTCGCCTCCTCGACCACCGCCTCGTCGGCGGCCGCCGCAGGCTTGGCGGCCTCCTCCTCCTTCGGGAGGAGCCCCTCGGTCTCCGCCTCCTTGGCCAGCGCGCCGGCCTGGGCGGGCGGGAGGATGGGCCTGATTTCGGGCAACTCGGCCTTGGGCTCCTCCACAGCGGGCTCCGCGGCCGGCGCATCGCTCAGCGAGGCGCCGGGGGGCTGCGGAGCGGACCCAGCCGCCTCGACTTGGGGCGGCGGCTCGACGGAGGGGGCCGGGGGCGGTTCCTCCGCCCCGCGCTTGCGGAAGAGCCCCCCCCTCTTCTTCGAGGGTTCCGCGGGAGTCTCCGGGGGGGTCTCGGCCTCCACCACCACATCGTCGGCGGGGGGCGCCGGAGGTGCCTCTTCGGCCGCCTGGACCGCCCCGTTCTCGGACTCCTCGCCCTTTTTCTTGAAAAGGCCCATCTCTCCCCCTGAATCTGCCGGGCCCGGGGATATTAAATCTCGTGAACCGAATCAAAAGAGCTGGCGCCGGACCAAGAGGAGGGCCGCCCCCAGCCCCGCCAGCCCGAGGAGCGCCTCGAACCCGGGCGACTTGGCGGGCGGAGGGGCCGCCGGGGCGGGCTCCACGGCCGCCAGCGAGAAGATGGAGAGGCCGGGCGATGTGGTCTCGAAGACGGCGAGGTCGCCCTCGTAGCCCTTGAACTTCGTGTCGAGGACCTCGGTCGCGCCGACGCTCTGCCGGATGACCTTCACCTTGGAGATCCCCTGCTTGTCGGCCCACGCCTTGTTGGACTTGATCTGGAAAGTGGCGTCCTTCACCGGCATGTCGGTCTGGACATCCACGCTGAAGGCGACGCCGAGGACCTTCAGGCTCTTCTTCGCCACCTCCGCGTCGAGGGCCTTCTTGACCTCGTCGTCCCTCTTCGCGTTGAGCTTCAACTGGGCCGTCTCCGGGAGGTCCTTGAGGCCCAAGTTGACCTTCACCTCGCCCTTCCCCACGTCGGGGTCCGCCCCGGTGAAGTCCACCGCGATGGGCTTGCTCTCCCAGCTGGCCTCCTTCAATTTCCCGCCCTCGCTCTTCACCTTGAGGACGCCGATGTCCCGGCCCGCGGCGTCGGCCGTGGCCACCTCGGTGGAATCCCGCTTCAGGAGGCCGGCGCGGTCCACCTTGAGGTTCATCTCGAGGGTCTGCAGTTTGTAGGCCTTCGCCTCGGGGGTGGTGGCGATGCAGAGGAGGAGGGCCCGCTTGCAGGTCGCCGAGTCCTTGGCCCCGGCCGTGCAGGCCTCGAAGTCGGCCTTGCACTTCTCCGCCTGGGAACTCAACTCCAGGCCGGTGAAGTCGAGGTCGGGGCAGACCTTCTCGACGAGCGCCTGGGCCTCCGCCCCCGCCGCGTCGAGCCCCTTGCCGGACTTCACGGCGGCGTTGAAGGCGTTCACCGCCGACTGGAAGCAGGCGGAGAGGGGGTGGGCGGTGAGGGAAACCGCGGCCTCCTGGGGCGAAGCGGCTCCGGCCTCCGCCCACTGGAAGGTGACGCTGCCGAACTGGGTGACTTGGAGAGCCGCCGCCTTCCCGAGGTCCGGCACCCAGACGCAGAACGTATCGCCCACGGCCAGCCCCTTGGCCCCCTTGGCGGCGTAGGAATGGATTTGGTAGGTCGGGTCGCCCCCGGGGGGACAGCTCGAAACCGAAGGAAGACCGCCCGCCCCCATGTAGGCCACCGCCTTCAATTCCAGTTTCGGGTCCCCGAGGACGCCCGGGGAGAGGCCCCCGGGGTCGAAATATCCGAAGCGGGTGGCCCGAGGGGTCCCGACGGACTTCGGAATCACCTGGCCGGCCTTGAAGTCGTAGGTGTCCCCGAGTTCGAGGGTCACCGATTTTCCGGAAGTCCCCACGGCCGCGCCGACGGCCTTGGTCCCCCACCAGCAGAGGAGGTAGGGGCCGGGCTGCATCGGGTCCCCGATGGTCACCGTGTAGGTGCATCCGGCGAAGTCGCGGGTCTGGCAGACCCCCTTCGTCTTGGCGCTGTAGGCGTCCCAGGTTTCCTTCACCTTGGGGTCGGAATACTCCTTGAACCCCGGGAGGAAAGTCTCGGTGCACCCCGGAGGCGCCGAGGTGGCGGGAGGGGCTTGGGCCCAGGCGGGAATGGAGAGAACCAGAAGGAGGACGGGGAGCGCGAAGAGGAGGCGGCCCATGGTGGGGCAAAGAGAGTCCCGGAAGATAAATAGATAGGCCGTCCCCCACCGGGGCGCTAATAAGGCGGGAGGCCCACTCCCCATATGGCCCGCTGGAAATGGGTCCTCGGAGTCGCCGCAGCCATCCTCCTCGTCCTCTTCGTGGTCCTCCCCTTCTTCGTCGCCTGGGGCCTCCTCCACCCGGCCCGGAACGAGCCCAACAAGAGCCCCCGCGACCTGGGCCTCTCCTTCGCGAGCGTGGCGCTCCGCTCCTCGGACGGCGTGGACCTCCAGTCGTGGTATGTCTACGGGGACCGGACCGACGCGGCGATTCTCCTCCTCCACGGCTACCAGGGCTCGAAGGCGAGCATGCTCCAGTATGCGCCGTTCCTCCACCGGGCGGGCTATCCGCTCCTCATCCTCGACCTCCGGAACCACGGGCGCTCCGACCCGGGGCTCACGACCTTCGGCCTCCGGGAGTGGCGCGACGCGGTGGCCGCGGCCGACGAGTTGAAGGCCCGGAACTTCTCCCGCATCGGCGTCCTCGGGGAGTCCATGGGCGCCGCGACGGCCCTCTACGCCGCCGAGAACGACCCGAGGTTCGACGCGGTGGTGAGCGACGTCGGGTTCTACTCGCTGCGGGAGAGCGCGGGGGACGCCTTCCGGAACATCGTGGGGCTTCCGGACGTTCTCTTCCTGCCGATGACCTCCCTGTGGGGCCAAGTCCTGGGGGGCGCCTCCATGGATGACATCGCTCCGGGTCGGGAGATCGGGCGCATCTCCCCCCGGCCGGTCCTCATCATCTCCAGCGACGCCGACAAGGTGGTGGGGGCGGCGGCGGGCCACCGCCTCTTCGAGGCCGCGAAGGAGCCCAAGTCCCTCTGGGAGGTCCCCGACGCGGAGCACGGCAAGGTCCACGAGAAATACCCGGCGGAATACGAGGCGAGGGTCCTCGATTTCTTCAACCGGAGTCTGGGCGTGGCGTAGCCGAAAGGATTTGGGCGGGAAAGCCCCAGGAGTGGGAGAGAAATGAAAAACTTGCTCTGGTGGCTCATCATCGGCTCCCGGGGGGGCCTGGTCCGGGCCGAGATTCTCCGGGCGCTCAAGGAGCACCCCCACACCGCCGCGCAACTCGCCGAGCGGCTCCACCTCGACTACACGACGGTCCGCTACCACCTCCGCATCATGGGGGAGAACAACGTGGTCACGGGGGCGGGGAAGAAATACGGCGAGACCTACGGCCTCACCC
>CAZANW010000024.1:0-26134 GCA_964486625.1 uncultured Halobacteria archaeon | reverse complement strand
GTCCCGTCGGGGCTCCAGGCCACCGCCACCACCGGACCGGTGTGGCCGGTCAGGACCCGGTCGACCTCCTGGGCCGCGGCCGGGCCCGCCAGCAGGAGGAGCGTGAGGAGGAGCGCGAGACCCCTTCGAGCCATCCCGGCGCTCAAGCCCGGATTCCCTTAAAGGTTCCCGGGCCGTCTACACCAAGTCGTCCAGCAGCGCCCTCCACTCGGCCTCGGTCAGTTCCAGTTTCTGCTTCGCCGGCGGCCCCCGGGCGAACGCGGGCTCCCCCTCCTCGTAGGTGGGCCTCTCCGCCCGGTAGAGGACGCCGATGGGAATCCTGTCGCCCCCCTCCAGCGCCTTGGCCCAGGCGGCCACCGGGTCGGCGGCGTCGTGCTCCGGGCCGAGTTTGTAGAGCCGCTGGCGGAACCAGGGGTAGGTGTTCACCTTGTTGAAGGTGACGCAGGGGCTGAAGACGTCCACCAGCGCGAAGCCGCGGTGCTCGATGGCCTGGCGAATCAGGTCGGCGAGGTGCTTCGGGTCGCCGGAGAAGCCCCGGGAGACGAAGGAGGCCCCGGAGGCGAGGGCAAGGGCCATGGGGTTCACCTCCACCTCCGGGCACCCGTGGGGGGTGGACTTGGTCTTGGTCCCCTTCGCGGTCGTCGGCGAGGCCTGGCCGGTGGTGAGGCCGTAGACCTGGTTGTTCATCACGATGTAGGTGAGGTCGAGGTTCCTCCGGGCGGCGTGGACGAAGTGGCCCACCCCGATGCCGTAGCCGTCGCCGTCGCCCCCGGTATAGACCACCGTCAGGTCGGGGTTGGCGAGGCGGACGCCGCTGGCCACCGGCAGGCCCCGGCCGTGGAGGGTGTGGAAGCCGTAGGTCCGGGCGAAGTGGGGGAGGTTGGAGGAGCAGCCGATGCCCGAGACGAGGACGACTTCCTCGGGCTTCTTGCCGAGGGCGGAGAGGGCGCTCAGCAGGCCGCGGAGGACCCCGAAGTCGCCGCAGCCGGGGCACCAGGTCTCCTCGGTCTCGGAGTGGTAGGCGCTGAAGTCGCTTTTCTGGGGGAGGCTCTTCTCGGGCAGCGTCGCGGCCATTATCCCACCTCCTCCAGAACGGCCCCGACCCGGGCCGCCACCTCCTCGGCGGTGAAGACCTCCCCGTCCCACTTCCGGACGCGGCCGTCCATCGCGACGCCCGCCTCGGCCCGGAGGTGGCGCTCCATCTGGCCCGAGTAGTTGTTCTCCACCATGATTTTGGTCCGGGCCTTGCCGAGAATCCGGGCGACCTCCCCGCCGTGGAAGGGGACCACGTAGCGGAGGTGGAGGTGGTTGGCCTTGACGCCCGCCTCCCGCAGCAGCCCGACCGCCTCGCGAATCGCCCCGAGGGTGGAGCCCCAGCCCACCAGGGTCGCCTCCGCCTTCGGGGGCCCCTCCAGCTTCGGCGGCGGGAGTTCCCTCTTCAGCGCCTCGACCTTCCGCATCCGCTTCTCCACCATGCGGGAGCGGGTCTCGATGTGGCCCGGGAGGCCCGAGAGGACGTCGCTCAGGAGATGGCCAGACTCGTCGTGCTCGTCGCTCCCCGCCACGAACATCCGGCCCGGGGTCCCCGGGAGGGCCCGGGGGGAGACCCCCGAGTCGGTGAACGCATACCGCTTGTACTCCCCGTCGCCGTTGCCGCCGGCGGCGAGCGGCCCCCGCTCGACGGGGAGCGGGAAGTCGAGCCCGTCCGCCGTCCGGTAATGCTCCGAGAGGTAGAAGTCGCCCATCACGACCACCGGCATCTGGAACCTGTCCGCGATGTTCAGCGCCTCCGCGGTGGCCCGGTAGGTGTCGGCCACGTCCCCGGGGGCGATGATGCACCGGGGGTAGTCCCCCTGGGAGGCGCCGAGGACCTGGTTCAGGTCCCCCTGCTCTGTCTTGCAGGGGAGCCCGGTGCTGGGGCCCCCGCGCTGCGACTCGAAGACCACCACGGGGACCTCGGCCATCCCCGCCAGCCCGACCGCCTCGGTCATCAGGGCGAAGCCGCCGCCGCTGGTCCCGCAGAGGGGGCGCGCCCCGGCGAAGCCCGCGCCGATGGCCATGTTGATGACCGCCAGTTCATCCTCGGCCTGCTTCACCACCATCCCGTGCGGGGGCCCCTTGACCGAGAGGTAGTGGAGGACCGTGGAGGCGGGGGTCATCGGGTAGGCCACGTAGAACTTGCAGCCCCCGGCCAGGGCCCCCAGGCCCACCGCCTGGTTCCCGGTGAGCAGGGGGCGGCGCTTCGACGGGTCGAGCCGGGGTCGGGCCAGCGGCTCGGCGAACCGGGCCCGCGCGAACTCGTGGCCCGCCCGCACCGCGCCCGCGTTGGCCGCGATGACCTCCTTCCCCTTGTGGCGGAAGGTCTGCTCCACCATCTCCTCCAGGGTCTCGACCCGGAGGCCGAGGAGGTGGACCGCGGCCCCCAGCGCCACCGTGTTCCGGAGAATGGTGTCCTCGGAGAACTTCCGGGCGGTCTCGGCCAGGTCCATCCCCAGGTCCCGGGCCCCGCCCGGGAGCTCGGGCTGGAATCCCCCCCGGTCGTAGAGGACGCCGCCCCCGGGCCTCACCAGCGGGAGCCAGTAAGCGACCGTCTCCTCGTTGAGCGCGATGAGCAAATCGAGCTTTTCGCCGAGGCTCTCCACCGGCCCGGAATCGGAGGCGCGGACCTGGAACCAGGAGTGGCCCCCGCGAATCACCGACTGATAGGAGTTGTAGGCGAGGAGGTGGAGGCCGCTCCGGCTGCAGACCCGGGCCAGGGACTCTCCGGCGCTCGCGATGCCGTCGCCCGCCGCGCCCCCGATGCGGACCGTGAATCCCGTCACCATGTTCGTCAATTGCTCTATTGCGGCTCGGGTATATACTCTCCTTCTTCATCAAAATTCGTTCGCCGATGCCGATATTTTCAGCATGAATTCAAACGATTGTTCGCTCCGACATCCACGGACAACGGCAGTTGCCGTAAAACGCGGGAGGATGGGGGTCCCTTCAACTCCGGTTGATGCCGTGGCCTGAACCCTCAGGACCGCCTTCGGACCGGAATCCCCAGGACGCCCCGGCGCCCCCGGGCCACGTCCCGGGCGAGGAGGGCGAGTCCCCGGGCGGAGGCGTGAGGGCCCGCGGAGCGGACCTCCCGCCCCAGCCACCGCTGAATCCGGGGGCGGAGCGCCTCCCCTGCCTCCCCCGCGACATACCACGGGCCCTGGAAGAGGGAGCCGAGGGCCCCGAGGCCGAGGGCGACGGAGAGCGCCACGGCGCGCCGCGCCTCGCGGGAGCGCGGGGTCCGCCCCTCCAGGAACTCCCGGGGCCCCCGGAGGCCGAGCCGGGGGACCGCGCCCCCCCGGGAGAAGAGCTCCATGGGGTCCCTTCCGGAGCGCAGGGCCTCCAGGTCGAGGGGGCCGAGGAGCATCCCGGGGGCGAGCAGGGGGGAGTCGAGCGCCCCCGCCATCCGGCCGCGGGAGACCGCCACGAAGGCCGCCGCGCCCCCCACGTCGGCGACGACGAACTCCCGCCCCGCCGTTTCGGCCACCGCCCGGGCGGTCCCCACCTTGTCGGCTGCCGCCCCGTGGGAGAAGAAGCGGAACCCCCGGGGCAGCGTCCCCCGGTGGAGGCCCGGCACCGCCACCGCCGGGATGGGGGATGCGCGGAGCGCGTCGAAGACCCGCGCCCCGCCGCCGGTCCGGGGGCCCGCGGGACCGAGGACTCCGCGGTTCCGCAGGCTCCCCAGCGGCCGGACCTCGGAGAAGCCGTCCCCCATCCCGTAGGCGACGGCGGCGAGGCGGACCGAATCGAGGGGGAGGCCCAACCCATTCTCCAGGGACTCCAGCAACCCGCCGGAGGAGAGTCGGGCCGCCCTCTCCCGGGGAATCTCCCAGGAACGGGCGGGCTCCAGGGTCGAGAAGCGGACCGCCCGGGTCCCGTGCTCGACTCCGAGGTAGGTCATCTTCCGTAGATTTCGTCGAGCCGCTCGTCGATGCGGTGGCGGGAGTAGCGGACCCCCTCCGCGAGGACGTCCAGGATGAGCCCCCGCCCCAGGGGGAGGTTCACGATTTTCGGGTCCCTCTGGACCCGGTCAATGATGCGCTGGGCCTTCCGGAATTGCTCCAGGAGGAGCGCCTTCGATTCGCTCCGGAGGGGGAATGCAACCCGGTGAATCTCCTCGTAGGTCAGGGGCCACCGCTTCGCCCCCGCCCGGACCCCCGCCTTCACCAGGTCCACCAGGAACGCCCGGTTGGAGAGGGCCAGTTCCTCGGACAGTTTGCGGACCGCGGAGTAGTCGGGGTGGGACTCCCGGAGGTAGAGGGTCACGATGTCGTGGGCCATCAATTTCCTCAGGAGGACCGGGCCCGCGGGCTCGTCCACGCTCTCCACGAAGGCCCGCAACTGGTCCACGAAGACCTTCCGGGTGTGCTTCCGGAGGGTGGTGAAGAGGGCGCGGAAGAGGACGTAGAGGGAGCCGAAATACTTGCGGCCGATGTAGCTGTCGAGGTGCTCCTGGAGGACATCCACCTCCTCCACGAACTTCTCGAAGACCATCTCCCGCACCTTGTCGGCCACCGGCGCCCCGGGGGGCCGGGCGGGCCCGGGCCGTTTCCCGCCCCTTCTATTCGCCCGAGTCATGGGAGATTTTTCCAACGAGGAGGGGGAGATAAATCCGCGCCCGCGCCTCCAGCGTCGGCGCGGGCGTAAAAGAGCGAGAGAAGTGATATGACGGCGATGGGCCCGGTCTATCCGCGGCTGGGTATCTCAACGCCTCCTCCGGCGCAAGTTGCTATCACCGGGACGGAGAGGGGTCTGCGGACGCGCGCCGGTATTTCCCGTAGGGGTCCTTCGGGGAGAAGCGGGGCGGCAGGGGGTTCCGGGTCGGGCCCCCGCACTGGGGGCAGGCTGCCTTCAGAGTGTAGAGGCCGCAGGCGGGGCATTTCCAGAACTTGGTCTGAACCACGGCGCCTCACTTCGCCCGGACCCACTGGCCGCTCCCCGACGACTTCCGCGCGGCGGCGAGGGCCGCGTCGGCGCACCTCTTCAGCGCCGCCTCGGCCCTCCGGAAGTCGGGCGCCCTCACCGCCACCCGGTAGCGGGGGGCGCCGAGGTAGGTGATTTCGACCCCCGGGGCCGACTTCGCGGCCTCGGTGAGGGCCCTCCGGAGGACTTCGACCCCCCGGGGGCCCGGGACCGTCAACTCCAGGACGCCGGAGATTCGGGCCTCGGGGATGGCGATGTTCTCCCGGGCGATGGCGTGGAGGGCCCCGGCGGTCTCGGCGTCGAGGCCCGCGCCGGTGAAGGTGGCGGGGCCCCGGGCCAGGGACTCCTCCAGGGCCGGGTAGAGACCCCCCACGGCGGCCCTCAACTTCGCCCGAATCGCCTCGGCCCTCTCCTTCGGGAGTTTCTGGGCCAGCCACCGGAGGGCCCGCTCCTCGTTCTTCCACGCCTTCACCTTGTCCTTCCGCTGGTGCTCGTTCACGTCCTTCAGGGAGAGGTCGATACGCCCCCTCGCGGGGTCGGCGAAGAGGACCCGGGCCACCACCTTGCCTTCCCTGCGGACGTGGTCCCGGATGTTCCGGATCCACCCGCGGGCGATGTGGGAGATGGAGATGAACCCCTTCCGGTCCCCGAACTCGTCGAGGGTCACGAAGGCGCCGAACTCCTGGACGTCCCGGACCGTGCAGAGGACGAGGTCTCCGGCGGACGGCCACGAAGGACCGGACGCTCGCGGGCCGGGGCTCCCCGGCACGTTGCTCATAGCTCCGCCAGCCTTTCCACCTTGGGGGCGAGGCGGGCGCGCCCCCCCGCGGGCTCGGCGAGGGTCCCCTCGCACTGGAGGCACTTGACGACGCTGGAGGCGCGGTCGAAGAGGACCTGCTCCTGGCCGCAGGAGGGGCAGCGGACCTTGAGGAACTTGGAGCGGGTCTCGGTTCTCATCGTTGACTGGCCGGAACGCGGCCGAAGGCCGCGGTCGGCAGGCTGAACGACGCGCTTGTCGCGTCGAAAGTCAAACTCATTGCTCCTCGATTTCGAACTTGCCCGCCCGGGGCATGGGGCGGGTGTGGGCCTTCTTGCACTTGGAGCAGCGGAACCGGATGGGGGTCCGCTTCGTGGGCTTTTCCCCGCCGGGAACCTTGGAGAACTTGCCCCGGTTCCCCACGTAGGACTGGCGCAGTTTCTGGCGGGTGATGCGGACCATGGAGCGCGCCTGCCCCTTCTTCACCTTCTCCACCGTGTGGGGGGTGTGCTTCCGGCAGTGGGGGCAGTGGGTCCGGACCGATTTGGGGACGGTGACCATCGCGCCCATGACCCTCCCGGGGCATAAGAACCTCGCGGAGTCGCCGGCGGGGCGAATGGGATATAAGGGCGCGGGAAGCGGAGGTGGATGGCGGCCCAGATTCCGGGGCCCTTCGAGGGGCCCCATCCCGCCGCCCCCGGCGAGGCCGACCGCATCGCCCGGAACATGGCGCGGGTCAGGCACATCGTGGTCGTGATGAGCGGCAAGGGGGGCGTGGGCAAGTCCACGGTGACGGCCCACCTCGCCCTGGGCCTCGCCCTCCGGGGGTTCAAGGTGGGGGTCGTGGACGCCGACTTCCACGGCCCCTCCATCCCGAGGATGCTCGGGGCGGACCGGGAGCAGCTCTCCTACCTGGAGACCCCGGAGGGGCCGAGAATCAAGCCGGTTCACGTGCCCCCGAGCGTCAAGGTCATCTCCATCGCCTACATGCTCCAGACCTACGACACGCCGGTGGTGTGGCGGGGCCCCATCAAGATGAAGGCCATCCGCCAGTTCCTGGAGGACGTGGAGTGGGGCGACCTGGATTACCTCCTCTTCGACCTGCCCCCCGGGACCGGCGACGAACCCCTCTCCATCGCCCAGGTCCTCCCCCGGGCCGACGGGGCGGTCATCGTGACGACGCCGCAGGAAATCTCGACCCAGGCGGTCCGGAAGTCGGTCCGGTTCGCCGAACTCCTCCGCCTGCCGGTCCTCGGCGTGGTGGAGAACATGAGCGGCTACACCTGCCCCCACTGCGGGAAACCGGTGGACCTCTTCGAGCCCGGCGGCGGCGAGAGGATGGCGAGGGACTTCGGCCTCCCCCTCCTCGGCCGCATCCCCCTGGCGCGCGAGGTCGCCGACGGGTGCGACCGGGGGCGGTTGGTGCTCCTCCAAGGCGGGCCGGCGGCGAAGGCCTTCGAAGAGGTGGTGGAGGCCGTCCACTCCAAGACATGGGGAAAGGCCCCGCCCGCCTCTCCACCCGCCGAACCCGCTCCGCCGCCCCCCGCCCCGGGCCCGCGGGTGCCGGAAGAGGCGGTGGCGAGGTGCATCGAGGCCCTGAGGCCGGCGGTGAAGGCGGAGGGGGGCGACCTCGACCTGGTCTCGGTCCAGGGGGACCTGGTGGCCGTCCGCCTCGGGTTCCCGGGGGACCCCGCGACCCGGGTCGCCATCCTCTCCTCCCTGGAGAAGACCCTCAAGTCCCGGGTGCCCGGAGTCCGGGCCGTGGTCGCCGTCTGAGCGAGGGATATTTAAGGACCCGGAAGCAGAGGAGATGGGATGGCCAACGACGCGGTGTCGGAGTTCCAGAAGAACCTCCGGGAGTCGAAGGAGGCGGTCTCCGACCTCTACACCCGGGTGGACCAGGCCCTCGAGCGCATCCGCCCCGCGGTCCAGGCGGACGGGGGCAACGTGGAGATTGTCAACATCGACGCCGAGAAGGGGGTCCTCTACCTCCAGATGCAGGGGGCGTGCGGCGGATGCCCCTCCTCCCGGATGACCCTTCGGGCGGGCATCGAGCGCATCGTCCGGGAGATGGTCCCGGAGATTCAGCGGGTCGAAGCGGTCTGAGGCGCCTGTCTCAAAATCGAACACGTGCGAATGGATTTAAAGTCAATCACGATTGTTAATTTTGAATAGGGAAACTTAAGGTCGAGAAGTGCCGCTGGATGGGGGGATGGACGAGGTCACAGCGGCGGAGGGGACCCCGCCTCCCCCCGCGGCCACCCGCCACCGCATCGCCCGCCACCTCGCCGAGGAGTTGCTCCGGGGCCGACGCTTCTTCAAGGCGAAGGAGATCGGCGCCCAGGTGGGGGCCACCAGCCGGCAGGTCGCCAACCACCTCCGGGCCCTCCGGGACTCCTCGGTCTTCTCCATCTCCGAGCAGGCGCGCTCCAGCCACTCCACCACCTGGCGCATCGAGTTCAAGAGCGACCCGTGGGAACTCTTCTCGCAACTGCGGGGCGTGCTCCTCCTGTTCGAGCCCTGGAACCTCCGGCGGCGGGCGCAAGGCTGAGGGGAAAACTTCGGTTGCGAAAATAGCGGAAATTCATCGTTTCAACAAACTTTAAATAGAAAGTTTCGGAGTAGTTACCCACCATGGCCGCCGAAGCTAAACCGGCGAAGACCATCGAGCAGAGGCACGTGCCGATGGTTCTCGGCCTCGCGGTCCTCGTCCTGGTCCTCGCCGCGGCCACCCCGTCGGCCCCGGTCTTGGCGCCGGCGGTCCGGCTCTTCCACCTCTTTTTCGGAGTCCTCTGGATCGGCCTCCTCTACTTCTTCAACATCGTCAACGTGCCCGCCGTCAAACTCTACGACGCCCCGGCGCGGGGCCAGCACGTCACGAAACTCATCCCGATGGCCCTCTTCTGGTTCCGCTACGCGGCCCTGATGACCGTGGTGGCGGGCTTCGCGGTCTACTACACCAACTACGTCGCGACCGGCGCCATGGCGACCAACGGCGGCTACACCATCCTGGCCGGGATGGTGATGGGCCTCATCATGTTCTTCAACGTCTGGGCCATCATCTGGCCCCTCCAGAAGAAGGTCATTGCCGCCACGAAGGAGACGCTGGAGAAGGGGACCCCCGCCCCCGCCGACCAGCCGAAGTGGGCCAAGAAGGCGCTGCTGGCCTCCCGGTTCAACTTCATCCTCTCGATTCCCATGCTCTTCATGATGGGGGCCGCGAGCCATGGGTTCATGCCGCCCGTTTCCTCCCTCTCGATTCTCGTCCTCTCCATCGTCGTCGCGGGCGCCATCGTGGCCTACTTGGCGAGGAAAAAGTAGGCCATGGAGGGAGCCGCGCCGGTCCGGGTGGGCCAGAAGGTCCCCGACTTCTCCCTCGACCTCTACGACCCGAAGACCCGCGGCTTCGGGACCTTCGCTCTGGGCGAGGCGCTGAAAAAGAAGAAGTGGGTGGTCCTCGTCTTCTACCCGGCCGACTTCACTTTCGTCTGCCCCACCGAGCTCCGGGACACGGCTGAGGTCCACGGGGCGCTCCGGAAGCTCGGGGCGGAGGTCATCTCCGTCTCCACCGACACCAAGTACGTTCATCTTGCCTGGAGGGACGCGGAGAAGGAGATCGACAACGTGGAGTTCCCCATGGGCGCCGACCCCACGGGGGCCGTGGCCCGGCTCTTCGGGGTTTACGACGAGAAGAGCGGCCTCGCCCTCCGGGGGACCTTCGTCATCAACCCCGAGGGGGTCCTGGTGGCCAGCGAGGTCAACTTCTACAACGTGGGCCGGAACGCGGCCGAACTGCTCCGGAAGATGGAAGCCAACGCCTACCTCGCCGAGCACCCCGACGAGGCGTGCCCCGCGAAGTGGACCCGGGGGCAGAAGACCCTGAAGCCCTCGGAAAAGCTGGTGGGGAAGGTCGGCGAGGCCCTCCGGAAATAGAGGCCTCGGGCGCCCCGGCGGGGATGGCATATCTCCCGGGGCCGCAGGAGGGGGGATGGTCTTTGAAATCCTCGCCAAGGACATGGCGGGCCGCTTCGGGCGGCTCGAAACACCCCACGGCGTCCTAGAGACCCCCTCCCTTCTCCCGGTGGTGAACCCCCACGTGCCGGTCCTCTCCGTCGAGAGAATCAAGGAGTGCGGGGCCCGGGCCCTCATCACCAACGCCCCGGTCCTCCTCAAGGACCCCGACCTCCGGGCCCGCGCCGAGGCCCAGGGGGTTCACGGCCTCCTCGGGTTCGACGGCCCGGTGATGACCGACTCGGGGGCGTTCCAGTTGTCGCGCTACGGGGACGCCGGGGTGACCAACGCCGAAATTGTGGAGTTCCAGAGGCGCATCGGGGTGGACATCGCGGTGCCGCTCGACCTGCCCACGCCGCCGGACGCCGACGAAGCGCGGGCCGCGGAGGAGTGGCGGCAGACCGAGGCGCGCATCCGCGAAGCCGCCGGAATCTGGGCCGACGGACCTGGACTCCTCGCCATGCCGGTTCACGGTGGCCTCCACCCCCACTTGCGACGCCGGGCCGGGGAGGATGTGGCCGCGCTCAATCCCGGCGTCGCCCCCATCGGCGCCGTGGTGCCGCTCCTCGAATCGCAGCGCTTCGCCGACCTCGTGGACGTCGTGGTGGCCGCCAAGCGGGGCCTCGGCCCGGGAGTCCCGGTCCACCTCTTCGGCGCGGGCCACCCCGCCACCTTCCCGCTGGCCGCGGCGCTGGGGTGCGACCTCTTCGACTCCGCCTCCTATGCCCTCTACGCCCGGGAGAAGCGCTACATGACCCCGGCCGGGACCCTCCATCTCGACGAACTGCGCGACCTGCCGTGCGGATGCCCGGTCTGCGCCGCCCGCGGGCCGGGGGACCTGGACGAGCCGCTGCTGGCGGAGCACAACCTGCGGGTGGCCCTCGCCGCCGTGCGGGAGGCGCGGCAGGCCATCCGGAGCCACACCCTCTTCGACCTGGTCGAGGTGCGGTGCCGGAGCCACCCGGCGCTCCTGGCGGGATACCGGAGGCTCCTGGAGGGGCACGGCGACTGGCTGGAGTTCCACCACCCGAACACGGCCGAGCCGCTCCACTACCGGGGCCCCGAGTCGGCCCTGAGGCCCGAGGTGGGGCGCCACCTGCGGAGGATGGCGGCGCTGCCCCTGGAGGGCCGCGTTTTGGTGACGCCGTGGCCGGGCGGCGCGAGCGGCTTCGATTCGGTCCTCCTCCTGAAGCCCCTCTTCGGACCAGTCCCCGCGGAGCTGGAGGAGACCTCCCCCGCGGGCCCCGCCCTGCTGCTGGAGGACCGGGAGTCGTGGCGGGCGGCCCTGGAGAACCTCTGGGCCCTGATGGAGGCGAGGCCCGGGGTCCGGTGGAGCGTCCACGGCCCCTCGTCGTGGGAGCCCGCGTGGGTCGAGAGGCTGAAGGAGGGGGCGGAGGTGGTGCTTCGTGGGTAAAGGCCCGCCGGTCTTCGAGGTGGTGCGACGGGACGGCCCCGCCCGCCTCGGGAAACTCAGGCTGGAGGGCGCGACCTTCGCGACCCCGGGAATCCTCGACGTCTCCAAAACCCCCTGGATGGGGGAGTTCCGGAGGCGCTGGCAGTTCGGCGGGGAGGAGGAGTTCCGCGCCGGGGAACTCCGGGTCTCGGCATCGCCCCGCCCCGAGGCCGACCTCTACATCCTCCCGAAGGCCCGCCTCCTCGGGGGACGCCCGCGCCGGTTCGCCGAGGCGCTGGTGGAGTTCCGGGAGGCGGCGGGGCCCGGCGGTGCGCTCTACCTCCCGGCCCTGGCGACCCCGGCCAACGCCGCCCTCCTCGCCTACGCCGGGGTGGACCTGGTGGACGACGTCGCTCCGCTCCTGGCGGCGCGGGAAGGGCTCTACCTCACCCCGGCCGGGGCGCGTCCCGCCGGGGAGGTGGAGGAGTTGCCCTGCCCCTGCGACGCCTGCCGCCGGATGGAGAGCGCCGGGAACGGCCCGGACCCCGAGGCTCTGGCCGCGCACAACAAGACCGCCCTCGAAATGGAACTCCGGGCCGCCCGGGCCGAAATCCGCCGGGGCCGGATGCGGGAGCGGGCCGAGGAGCGGGTCCGGTGCGAGCCGTGGCAGGTGGCCGCCCTCCGCAACCTCGACTTCCACCCGACCTACCTGGAGCGGAGGGCTCCGGTGAGCCGAGAGTCGGTTCTCGAAGCCAACTCCATGGAGTCCCTCTTCCGGCCCGAGGTGCGGAGGTTCGCCCTGCGGGTGAGGGAGCGGTTCACCCCGGCCCCGGGGCCCTGGGTCCTCCTCCCCTGCTCGGCCCGGAAGCCCTACTCGCTCTCCCAGAGCCACCGGAGGTTCAAGCGCGCCCTGGAGCCCTGGCGGGGCTCGCTCCAGGAGGTGATTCTCACGTCGCCGCTGGGGGTCGTCCCCCGGGAACTGGAACGGACCTACCCCGCGGCCCACTACGACGCGCCGGTGACCGGGCGGTGGGACCTGGAGGAGGTCCGCTGGCTGCGCGAGTGCCTCGGACCCCTGCTGGAGAGGCACCGGCCCCCGCGCCTCGTCATCCACATCGGCGGGGCCCCCGGCGAGGCGGCGCGGGAGGAGGCCCGGAGGCTCGGAATCGAGGCGGTCGAGACCGCCGGGAGCGACCCCGCTGCGGACCCCGCCCTGAAAACGCTCCGCGAGGCGGTCGCCTCCCTCGGCCTCCGGCCGGCGGACCACAGGCTCGGCCGGAGTTTGCGGGCGGTGGCCGACTTCCAGTTCGGGCCGGGGGCGGGTGATTTGCTCATGCGGCACGGGAAGCCCACCATGCGCGGGGCTCGGGCTGGACCTCCGGTGGCGGCGATTCGCGACGTTGCGACCCTGACCCCATCGGGCCTCCTCGCGCTGACCCTGAAGGGGGCCCGCGCCCTGGCCGACGCCCGATGGGGGGGCCTCAAGGTCGAGATTGACGACTTCGTCCCGACCGGCTCGGTCCTCGCCCCGGGGGTGGTGGGGGCCGACGGGGCCCTGCGGCCCGGGGACGAGGCCATTTTCGAAGGGCCCCGCGCCTTCGGGGTGGGGCGGGCCGCCATGGCGGGGTGGGAGATGGAGAGGGCGAAGCGGGGCGTGGCCGTCAAGGTGCGGTATGTGGAAGCGAAAGGGTAGTCCCGGCGAGACGGGAGGGCTCCCGAGAGGACCGGGACTTCAGGCCTTCGCGGCCCGTCCCTTCCGGCTCTTTCGCACCCAGGTGACCCGGCGGGCGACCCGCCCCAGGGCGAGGTTCTTCTCGCACTTGGAGGAGCAGAAGTAGAGGAGGGCGCCGTCCTTCTTCACCACCATCTTCCCGGTCCCGGGCTCGAAGGGCTGGCCGCAGAAGGAGCAGGTTTTCCAATCCATCGCCGAGGCCCTACCGGGAGATGAGCTTCTTCGCCTCCCGGGCGGTCTCCATGAGAATCAGGACGTCTCCGGTCCGGACGGGACCGTAGCAGTTCCGGGTGATGACCATGCCCCGGCTCGGCCCCTCGAGGACCTTCACCCTCACCTGGGTCACCTCGCCGTGCATCCCGGTCCGGCCCACCACCTCGACCACTTCGGCCGGGGACGGGACTTCTTCGGGCATGGGACCTCAGGAGACCTTGGCCCCGCCGTCGGCGCCGCCCTTCCGCAGCTTGTCCAGCCCCTTCACCGCATCGTCGAAGGTCGCCTTCGCCTTGGCCCCGGGGTCGAGGATGGCGGCGCTGGCGCACGACTTCGTGGTGAGGCCGCACGCCTTTCCGAGGTCCTCCTGCTTCTTCACGTAGCCGTAGGGGATTTTCTTCTCCTCGCAGAGGGCGGGCAGGTGCATGACCACCTCGGGCGGGTCCACGTCCTCGCTCACGACCACCAGTTTGGCCACCCCCCGCTCCACCGACTTGGTGGTCTCGTTGATGCCCTTCCGGAGTTTCCCGGACTCCTTGACCTCGGAGAGGAGTTCGAGGAGGCCGCTCTCCAGGGCCGGGGGAACCTCGAACTTCACATAGGGCGATTTGGCCATGGCCCCTTTGAGGCCCCCGGCCGGGTATAAAGTTTCAGAGGGGCGGCCCCCCGCCGGAGGGGGACCGGAACCGTTAAATGGGGCTCCGGCGACCCTGCCTCCGCATGGAGGAGGCCCGCCTCGACGCCCTCGACCACCGCCTCCGGGCCCTGGAGGGGCGCCTCCGGGCGGTCGAGGCCCGCCTCTCCGCACCCGCAAGCCCGCAAGCGGAGCCCCTGCCCGGTCCGGTCCCGGCCCCCGAGGTGGAGCCCCTCCGGGAGCGGCTCCAGAGCCTCGGGGAGCGGGTCTACGCGCTGGAGGCCCACGCCCCCGCCCGGATGGCCGAAGCGCTCCTGAGGGTCGAGGCGCGCTTGGTGGAACTGGAAAGGACGAATTCTCCCCCCGAGCCCCCTTCCGCGGAGCGGCGCCGCCGGGGCCTGCGCCTGCTGTAGGCCATGAAGGAGCGCTACGCCCGCCTCCGGGCCCTCCCCGGCTACGACCGCAACCGCCTCGCCTCCTCGACTTTTCTGGTGGCGGGGGTGGGGGCGCTCGGGAACGAGGTGGCGAAGGACCTCGCCCTCCTCGGGGCCGGAAGGCTCCTGCTGGTGGACCCCGACCGGGTGGAGGCATCGAACCTCTCCCGCTCCGTCCTCTTCCGGCCGGGGGACGTCGGGAGGCCCAAGGTCCGGGCCGCGGCCCGCGCCCTCCGCTCCCTGAACCCCGCATTGGAGGTGGAGGCGGTGGAGGGGGACCTCCGGTGGGACCTGGGGCTCGGGACCCTGCGCCGATGCGCCATGGCCTTCGGGTGCCTCGACAACCGGGAGGCGCGGCTCGCCCTGAACCGGATGTGTTGCGCCGCGGGGGTCCCGTGGGTCAACGGCGGCCTCGACGGCTGGGACGGCCTCGTCGAATTTTACCCGGGCCGGGGGGCGTGCTACGAGTGCTCCTTCACCGGCGCGGACTACGCCGCGGTGGCCGGACGCTACTCGTGCCCGGCCCGCCCCGCGGCCCCCGGGGGCGTCCCGACCTCCCCCACAGCGGCCGCCATCGTCGGCGGGATGATGTCCCAACTCGGGCTCTTCGGTTTCCCGCGGGAGGCGGAGGCGCTCTACTGCCGCAACGGCGAGACGGTCCGCTCCCGCCTCCAGCGGAGGCCCGGCTGCCCGGCCCACGAGCCCCTCGGGCGGGTGGAACGGTCGCGCCTCACCCCGGAGAGCCGGGTCCGGGACCTCCTGGCGGAGCACCCGGGGACGCTCTTCCTCGACCGGGACGTGGTGACGGGGCTCGCGTGCGCTTGCGGCCGGAGGAGGTCGCTCCTCCTCCCCCGCTTCCAATTGAACGGGGCGGAATCGTCCGTTGCGACGGCCCGGAGGGGCCGGCGCAACCATGTGAACTCTCCAGCCGCCGCAGGCATGCTGAAATGCAAATGCGGCCGGGAGATGCACCCCGAGACGGTGCGGCGCGTCTCGCCGGGGGACCCGCTGGCGGCGCGCCCCCTCCGGGCGCTGGGGGTCCCGCCGGGCCACATCGTCGAGGTGGTGCGGAGCGGGCGCTCGACGTGGGTCGAACTCTCGGGAGGACGCCGTGGGTAAACTGGTCGTCGAGGTCGTGGACCACACCGCCTCCCGGCGGAGGAAGGCGGAGATTCCAGACTCGATGACGGTGGAGCGAATCCTGGCCACCCTCGTCGAGAGGATGGGGCTCCCGGCGGTGGACCCCGCCGGCCAGCCCATCACCTACCACCTGGACCACAAGCAGTCCGGCAAGCGGTTGCGGCCCGACCAGACTCTCAAGGCGGCGGGGGTCCAGAACGGCGACGTGCTGCGGGTCTTCCCGCGGATTGAGGCCGGCGCGGGCCCCTCGCCCCGCCTCCGCCGCCTGAGGAACGAGCGGCTCCGGCTGGGGCGGCTCCGCTCCCCGCTCATCGTTTTCGGGGCCAAGGGGGACCCGCCCGACGAATACCGGGTGGAGTTCCTCTGCCGCGGACTGGCGAAATCGGACGGAAAGATGGAGCGGCCGGAGCGCCACGAGGCGCTGATTCTCCTCCCCGCCGAATACCCCGCGCGGCCGCCGGAGGTCCGGTGGCTGACGCCCATTTTCCATCCCAACATCCTCGGGAGCGACCACCCCTACCACCCCGGGAAGGTCTGCCTCGGGCCGTGGACCCCGGCCCAGTTCCTGGACGACCTCGTCGTGCGGCTCGCGGAGATGGTGCAGTTGAAGGACTACGGCCTGGAGAGCCCGCTGAACCCCGAGGCGGCGGTGTGGGTGAAGGAGCACGAGGCGGAACTGCCCGTGGATTCGCGGGAGGTCCGGGAGCCGGAGGCGCGGGGAGAGGAGATTTCGATTCTGGAGTAGCGCGACAGGTTCTTTTTCCCGGGGCCGCGGGGGGTCGATGGCCCGCACTCTGGAGGAGTTGGCGGCCCTCGACTTCGTGGAACTGGGCGGACTCTACCGGAAGGCGAAGTTTCCCGCAAAGGTCGAAGGCGACTGCCGGGGGAGGATGCTCGCCACCAACCCGAGGAGCCACATGGCCGGGTTCTGGAAGGCGCTCGAAGGAATCGCGGGCGAGCCGTGGTTCCCCTGGCAAGGCAAATCATTCGAAGATGGCTCCGGCATCAACCGCATCACTCCGTTGCAGTTCCGGCTCTTCAGGTTCGAGACCCGGAAGGAGCCCTCCCTGGAGGACGGGAAGCCGGCCCTGCTCCTGGATTACGACCAGCCCGGGAACCCGTTCGTGATTCGGAGGGTGAGGGACGAGATTCGGGAGGTTTCGCCCGGGCTGCTGCTCGGGCAGATGTATGTGGTCACGACCCAACCGAGGCTGACCCTCTACTTCGGGCTGGAGACTCCGCCGTAGTCAGTCCCGGACGAACTCCGACACTTCTTCAATCACAACCTCCGGCCTCTCCCTCATCATGAAGTGGCCGCACTCCGGGACCCGCTTCACCCTCACGTCCCGGAAGAAGTTCGGCAGGTTGTCCGCCCACTCCGCCGGGAGGATGGGGTCGTTCTCCGCCCAGAGGACCAGAGTCGGGACCGCGATGCGCGGCCCGGGGTCCATCAGCCGCCGGAGGTCCCGCGCCGCGGCGCGGTAGCAGTGGAACCCGCCCCGGAGGGCCCCGGGCTGGGTGTAAACCTTGACATATTCGTCGAGTTCCTCCTTCGTCCAGAGGTCCTTCCGGCGGGACCAGCGGGAGAGGAAGTGGCCGATATACCTCCGGACCATGGCGGGGCTCGACCCGACCAGGGCCTCGGCGAATGGCATCTGGTGGAAGAGGATGTACCAGAACTCCCGGGCGCGCCCGGGCCGGAGAGCGCGGAGCCCGATGCCTCCGTAAGGCGGGTCGAAGAGCACCAGTTTCGCGAGCCGCCCTGGATGGGCCCGGGCGAGAGCCTGGAGCCAGACCGCCCCGAAGTCGTGGCCGACCGCCGCGGCCCTCTCCCACCCGAGGTGGTCCAGGAGGCCCCGGAGGTCCTCCGCTATCACCGCGTCGCTGTATCCGACCTGCGGCGGCGAGTCGGGCTTCTCCGAGAGGCCGTATCCCCGCATGTCGGGAACCACGACGTCGAACCTCTCGGCCAGGGGCGCGATGACCCTGCGCCACTCGAACCAGAACCCGGGCCAGCCGTGGACGAGGAGGAGCGGAGGGGCTCCGGCCCGCCCCTCGCGGACGCAATGAAGTTCAACGCCGTTGACGCGGGCGCGGAGGTGGCGGGCCATCCGCCCGGATGGGGTCAGAGCCTGAAAAACTGCGCGTGGGGGACCCCCTCGATGCGGACGACCCCCCCGTCGTCCACGAGGCCCGCCTCCCTGGCGCAGGCGACCGCCTCCTCCCCCACGAGGTTGGCGGTGGTCGCCTCGGCGAGGGCCCTCCGGACCTCCTCCGGGCCGGCGACCTCCCCCCGGTAGAAGGCCTCCGAGACCTGGAGTTTCACCCCCCCCTCCCGGAGGGTCCGCCCCAGGAGGGCCCGGTCGCAGGCCGCCACGACGACGTGGCCGTCCTGGCGGTAGACTTTCAGATACACTACAGGCTCCTCCGGCCGTGGCGGGCCCCGCACGCGTCGCACTTCATCACCAGGGCGCGGCCCTCCCTCCGGAGGCGGGTGTCGGGCCGGTGGCAGGCGGGGCACATGACGAACTCCTGGACGAAGGCCTCGAGTCCCTTCTGGAGGCTCGCCGTGTTGAAGTTGCCCACGAGGAGGGCCCTCCGCTCCTCCAGGGAGCCCTTGGTCCCGATGACGCTCACCATGAACTTCAGGAGGAGGAGGGGCTCCCGGTCGAGTTTCGAGCACACCTCGGCGAAGTTCTTCAGGTAGGTCCGGTTCCCCTCCCGGGCCACCTCCCAGGCGGGGGTCTCGAACCGCTCCTTCTTCAGGGCGGTCTCCGGGAGGCGCTGCAGCGCCCGGTCGAGGAGGGCCTCGTAGTCCATCACCACCACTCTGCCCGCCCTGGTTAAGAATTAAATGAGTCCCGTTCCCATGCCGCCGGTGACGTTCAGGGTCTCACCGGTGATGTATTCCGCCTCGTCGGAGGCGAGGAAGAGAATCGGCTTGGCGACCTCCTCGAGGCTCGCGGAGCGCCCCCAGAGCAGGGGTCCCGGGGCGGGCATCTTCAGCATGGGGCGCGCCTTCTTGCTGCTCACCACCAGGTCCGGGGCGAGTTTCTCGCGGCCCAGCTTCCCCTCGACGAAGCCGTGGACCACGCAGTTCACGTTGATTTTGTAGCGGCCCCACTCCTTGGAGAGCATCTTCGTGGAGCCGAGGAGCCCCGCCTGGGCCGCGACGAAGTTGGGCCGCTCCTCCTGGCCCATGAAGGACGCGACGGAGGAGACAATCACAATCTTGCCGGTGGAGGTCTTCGCCTTGTCCTTGACCTCCTCCTTCACCATGAGCGGGTGGAGGGCCTGGGCGCAGTGGTAGATGCCCCGCAGGGTGGTGTCAGTGACCTTGAGCCACACATCGGGAGCCATCTCCTTCGCCGGGGCGTCGGCGGTGACCCGCTCGTTGAAGACGAAGACGTCAATCTTGCCGAACTTCTTCGCGGCCTCGCTGACCACACGGACCGCGTCCTCCCGCTTCGCCACGTCCCCGGAGAGGGCGAGGGACTTCCCGGGCGCCACTAACTCCACCTCGGCCGCCGCCGCCTGGGACGCGGCCGGGTCCACGTCGTTCAGCGCCACCGAGGCCCCCTCCTTCGCGAAGAGGAGCGCCGCGGTCCTGCCAAGGTCGTCGGCCCCGGTGATGAGGACGCTCTTGCCCTGGAACCGGCTCATGTCGCCATCCCCGCCCCGGCGCAGTAGATGATGTGGCCGTTCACGACGTCCGACTCCCGGGAGGCGAGAAACAGGATGGGGCCCGCGGCCTCGTAGACCGTGGCGAAGCGCCTCCACGGGTAGGCCATGACCATCATGTCCCGCATCTGCTTCGGGAGGCCGATCTCGGAGCCCTCCTTCTTCTCCCGGGTGAGGCGGGTGTCAATCACGCCGTAGGCCACGCCGTTCACGTTGATTTTCTGGGGGCCCCACTCCCGGGCGAGCCCCTTGGTGAGGCCGATGATGGCGGCCTTGGCGGTGGAGTAGTTCATCTGGCCGAGGTTCCCCAGGACCCCGCTCAGCGAAGAGACGTTCACAATCTTGCCCGCGGAGCCGAAGTGCTTCTTCGGGTCCTCCGGGAGCATGTGTTTCACGGCGGCCCGGGAGCAGTAGAAGGCGCCATGGATGCAGATGTTCAGGACCAGGTTGAACTGGGCGTCGGTCATCTTGTGGACCAGCGCGTCCCGGGTGATGCCGGCGTTGTTCACCAGGATGTTCAGCCGCCCGAAGGTCGAATGCGCGAAGTCCATCAACTTCTGCGCCTCCTCGGGCTTCGTGATGTCCGCCACGCAGGCCGCCGCGCTCTCGGTGCGCACCGTGTTCAACTCGTCCACCGCCTCCAGGGCCACGTCGCGGTCCACGTCGTTGATGACGACCTTCGCCCCCTCCTTCACGAAGAGGGTGGCGGTGGCCTTGCCGATGCCCCGGCCCGAGCCGGTGACAACCGCGACCTGACCGTCGAGGCGGCCCATGGGGCCCGATTCGAGAGGAGAATTTAAAGATGATGCCCGGTCCCCTTCCCGTCCGTAAATCACATTTGCGCAGGTAAATTCCTCTCGCTGCGGGGGACGGGAGGCGGGCTAAAATGTCTCCACCACCCGCTTCTGCCGCAGGTAGAAGAAGGCGAGGAGGCAGTACCAGAGCGCGAGGAGCCAGCCCCACGCCGAGCTGGCCCCCAGGGGGGCGATGGGCAGCCCCAGAATCAGCCCCGCGCCGCTCCCCGCCGAGCCGGCGAGGGCGAGGCCGAGGGCGAGGAGGAGGGCCCGCCTCGACCGCCTCAGCAGGCCCGCGCCCGCGAGCAGAAGGAGGAGGCCGGCGGCGAGCGGCGGGAGGAGCGGCTCCAGGGAAGGGAGGTCGCGTTCCCGGAGCAGCGCCGGAAGAACGGAGGCGAGGAGCGCGCCCCCCAGGACGAGGGCCGCCGCGCCGGCCGCGGTGACCCCCGGAGGCCTCGGCTTCTCGTGGATGACCTTGGCCCTCCGAAAGAGGCTCACGGCCGGGCCTCCCGGAGGCTCCTCGCCGCCTCCTCCAGCGTCAGGGTCGCCTGGGTTCCGGCCCTCAGGTCCTTCAGGGTGACCTTGCCTTCGCGCGCCTCCCTCTCCCCCACGATGGCGGCGTGGGTCGCCCCGGAGGCGGCGGCGTGCTCCAGCTGCTTGGCGAGGGGCCGGCCCAGGAGGTTGGTCTCGGCCACGACCTGCTTGCGGAGCTCGCGGGCCACCCGGAGCGCCTCGGCCCGGGCCCCGGGAGCGGCGCAGACCGCGACCCGGACCTCCCGGGCCTCCGGGAGCGACGAGGCCGACAGGAGCCGGTCGAAGCCGAAGGCGAAGCCGGTGGACTCCACCTCCCCGAGCCGGTAGGAGCCGCCCCCGCAAATCTGGCTCTGGGCGCCGAGGCGGGGGACGTGAATCTCGAAGACGGGGCCGGTGTAGTAGTCGAGGCCCCGGACGATGGAGGGGACCTCCCTGTAGCGGACCCCGTAGGGCCCCAGGGCCGTTTTCAGGTCCTCGACCTCCTTGCGGAAGGGGTTGGCCCCCAGGCCCTTTTCGACCGAGTCGAAGGTCGGAGCGCCCTCCAGGGCCTTCGCCCCCTCCCACTCTTTCCGGGCGGCGGCGAACTCCCCCTTGTCGAGGGCCCGGAGGACGCGGCCCCGCGCGCCGTCGTCGAGCCCCTTGAGGTAGTGCTTCAGGAATCCCACGTGGCCGAGGCGGACCTCGGCGCCCTCCACCCCCGCTTCACCGAGCATCGCCCAGGCCAGCCCGAGAATCTCCGCCTCCGCTTCCCGCAGCGGGGCCCCGATGACCTCGACCCCGAACTGCCAGAACTCGCGGTAGCGGTTCTTCTGGGGCTCCTCGTAGCGGTAGCAGGGGCCGAAGTAGAACCAGCGCAGGGGCTTGGGGTCGCGGCTCCTCTCGGCCGCGTAGAACCGGATGGCGGGGGCGGTGAGTTCCGGCCGGAGGCAGAGGTCGCGGCCGTCCTTGTCCTTGAACGCGTAGAGGGAGCGGACAATCTCGGGGCCCGAGCGGGCCGTGAAGAGGGCCAATTCCTCGAATGCGGGGGTCTGGACCTCGCGGTAGCCCCAGCGCGAAGCGGACCGCCGCAGCAGGGATTCAAGGCGCCGGCGGGGCTCCATCTCCCCGGGGGGGAAGTCGCGGGTGCCGCGGGGGCGTTGGACCATCCCCCCGAAGCCGCGCCGGGGATGTAATAATATCCCCGGGGGGCCATGGGGGGCCATGCCCGAAAAAGCCGCCGGACTCTCCATCGTCCTGCCGAAGGGGAGCCTGGAGGAGCAGACCCTCCTGCTTTTCCGGCAGGCGGGGCTGGAGGTCCGGGGAGCCGACCGCTCCTACGCGGCGTCGGTCCGCGACCCCCGCGTCGCCCGGGTGAAGTTCCTCCGCCCCCAGGAGATTCCCGCGTTCGTGGCCCAGGGCCACTTCGACCTCGGCATCAGCGGCCTCGACTGGGTGGTGGAGTCGGGGCTCGAACTCGCGCTGCCGGGGGAGGCGCGCCGCCTCCCCGCGCCCGGGAAGGGGCTGGTCCGGGTCGCCGACCTTGGATACTCGAAGGGGGGGCCCGGGGCGGTCCGGGTGGTCCTCGCGGTCCCCGCCGCATGGAAAGGGAAGAGGGTGAAGCGCGGGGCCCGGATTTCCACGGAATACCCGAACCTGACCCGGGCCCACTTCCGGCGCCTCGGCGTCCCGGTGGAGGTCGCCTTCTCCTACGGCGCCACCGAGGGGAAGGTCCCCGAACTGGCGGACGGCGTCGTGGACGTCACCGAGACCGGCACCACCCTGCGGAGGGCGGGGCTCCGCATTGCGGAGACCCTCGTCGAATCCACCGCGCTGCTCCTGGCGAACCCCGACGCGTGGAGGAGGAGGCGGAGGGCCATCCTGGAACTGAGGACCCTCCTCCTCGGGGTGGTGGAGGCGCGGGGCAAGGTGCTCCTGGTGATGAACGTCCCGGCCCCCCGGCTCGAAGGGGTCATCCGGGCGCTGCCGGCGATGAAGCGGCCCACGGTCTCGCCGCTCTACACCCCCGGGGCGAGGGCGGGCGCTCCCGACTACTACGCGGTGGAGACCGTCGTCCCCCGGGAGAGGGTGAATGACCTGCTGCCGAGGTTGAAAAGAGCGGGGGCGGAAGACATCCTTGAATTGGGGATTGACAAAATCGTAAAATAGAACGGCGCGCCGGAGAAGTTGGCATATATACTTTTCGGCAAACGGAAAGGGGCCTCCCCGGGTCAAATCCCCAGCAGCGCCAGCCTCCCCGCCGACTTCGTCAAATACCGACCGGGCCTCCCCATAGCGAAACAGCGCCGATATCGTCGGGGCAGACTCAATCTAAATAAATCGTGAACAATCGCGCGGGGCGATGGCCACCGATAGCGGTTCATACTCTGAAAAAGGACACAAAGGATTTAAGTCCGCGCTGTAGTATCGGGGCCAGCCTCTACGGAGGCTGGGATTCGCAAAAAGCGAAACCGAACTTCGGCATCTGCCGACCCGCTCCGGCGGGGCGGCGGAGCCGAATCAAAAAAAATAGGAGGGAAAATGAAAACAATAGTAAAGGGAGCAATCCTCTTGATATTCGCAGTCGCCCTCATCGGCGCTGCGGAAGCGGCAGGAAACCGCTCTATCGCAGCCAGATACGCGAACACCACAGCGGCCAACACCTCTACCTTCGTCATCGGTGAAACCGACCTGACATTCACCGACTACCCCACACAAATTGGGGCAGTGGTCACATACGCCGATTGCCTCACAGGCCAACTCGTCGGCCAGCCCTCGACCTCGACCCAAGGCGCAGGCCCGTTCTCCGTCACGAAGAACGTGAGCACCGCCGGGTGGTCCGGCCTCGTGGCCGGGCCCTACACCCTGCAGTGCACCACCCAGACCGGTGGCTACACCGGCATCAGCACAGGCGTGGTCACCGCGGTCGCGCCAGCCTACAGCGTGACCGTGCGGTCGAACCAGAAGGGATACTGGGGCAATGAAATCACCAGCGTCGCCTCCGGAGACTCCTTCACCATCAACACCACCAACAACATCAACGACCAACTCGGCATGAGACCCATCGATCTCACCACCCCGTGCAAGGTGGACCTCGTCATGAGGCTCTCCGGGACGGTGGCGAACAAACTCGCCAACGTCCAGCCGTGGTGGCAGAACGTCACCGACCTGGGGACTCAGCAGAGTTACACCGCCGCCGGCGCAATCAACCCCATCTACTGGAACACACCCATCAGCTCGGGCATTGCCGCCCAGACCATCCTCAACCTGACGCCGACCCAGTCGTGGTCCGCGGGAACCTACGAGTTCCTGATTGACCCCGACTCCACGTCGTGCAACGGGGTGGACGCGCCTTCCGCGGTGTTGAAGACCCTCACCGTCACCACGTCGGGGGTCCAGTTCACCGTGGACAAGTCCACCGCGTCGGTCGCCGACGTGGTGACCTTCACCGGCAAGACGAGCCCGTTCAGGAACGCCACCGTCACGGTGACCTCGGGCACGGCCGCCAACATCGAACTCGCCGCGCTCGACGCCCAGGCCCTCAACAACACCACGGCCAACGTGCAGCTGGAACTCCAGGGCAAGACGGTCATCACTGGCCAGAACGCCCTGTTGCCGGCCTCGACCATCGTGACCACCAAGTCGGACGGTTCGTTCTCGCTCCAGTTGAAGTTCAACGCGGACTCGACCTACGAACTGGAGGCGAAGGTGACCGACGCCGCTGGCGGCAGCCAGTCGCAGAAGGCATCGGTGACCATCAAGCCGGTCAGCGCCACCGTCAAGACGTCGAAGACCACGTCCTACCTCGGTCAGGACGTCGACGTCACCGGGACGGTGACCGCGGGCACCAAGGTGCTCATCTCCATCAACAACAAGATGGAGACCAACACCTCGGTCCAGGCGGACAAGACCTTCAAGTACACCTGGTCCGCCAGCCGGACGCAGAGATACTCCGAAGGGAGCGTCAACGTTGACGTCTGGGTCTGCCCCCAGACCATCCAAGGGAAGGACGCTTCCGACTGCACCAACGCGGCCAACGGAATCTACACGCAAGACGACGCCGCCGTGGACAACCGGCTGACCGTCACCGACTCCAAGGACGGCCTCTGCAAGACCAACGCTGCGGGCGGCATCAGCACCGTCTGCAACGCCGCCGACAAGAAGTCCCCGGACGCCTCCTGGTCCATCTCGATGAAGGACCAGGTCGTCACGGTGACCTCGCCGGCGTCGGGCCAGCAGATTGCGCAGGGCGAGAAGTTCCGCATCACCGGAACCGCGCCCGCGGCCTCCAGTTCGAAGGTCAACGTCTGGGTGTTCAACTCGGGCGGGACCACGAGCGGAGGCACCTGCTACGCCGACACCATCTCGGTCTCCTCGGAGGACACCGGCTTCACCTTCGACAAGGAGGTGGGCAAGTCGGAGGTCACCCAGGACACCGGCGACTACACCCTCGTGGTGCAGTCGCTGGGCCGGGACGGCATCTACTCCGACGGCAAGCAGATTGGCAACAAGAACAACGAGATCAACCTGCAGCCGGTCGACACCACCGGGAACGGCGCGAACGCCAACCTGAAGTGCAACGACGACACCAACGTCGTCAACAGCGGCTTCAACAACAAGATTGGCTCGCAGATTTCGTCCATCCTGCAGGACAACGCGCTGAGCAAGGCGGGCTCGGACGACCAGAAGGTCTACAAGGTGATTCAGTTCAAGGTGGTCTCTCCGTCCACCAAACTGAACGCCTGCCCCGCGGCCGTCAAGGGCTCCGACCTCAACGTCACCGGCACCACCAACCGGGCCGACGGAACGACCATCATCGTGAAGGCCGTCGGACCGAAGGAGCTGGCGCCCGTGACGACCACCGCGAAGAACGGCACCTACACCGCCACCTTCAAGGCGAGCGACATCGGCGCGGACGTCGGGACCTACACGGTCACCGCGGACGACCTGAAGGGACAGAAGGACACCGTCACCTGCAGCGTCATCGCGGGAACGCCGTGCAGCCTGAGCGTCGCCGTCAAGTCCTCCAAGGCGCAAGTCGAGAAGGACGAGACCGCGGCCCTCACGGCCACCGTCAGCAACTCGGGCGACGAGACGTGCACAGCCACGTCCCTGACCTCGTCGGCGACCCCGGCGACGGCCAAGGTCACCTGGGCCAAGACCTCGACGGATGTCCCCGCGAAGGGCTCCGCCGACGTCACGGGGAACTTCTCGGCCTCGGCCGACGGTTCCTACACCGTGACGGTGACCGCGACGCGCGGCGCTGCGACTGCGAACGGGACAGCGACCGTCACCGTGGGCAAGGCTGCGGCGACTCCGGCTCCGTCCGGAGCTGCCACGCCCGCCCCCACCGGTGCTGCGACCGCCGCCCCGTCCGCGACGCCCAAGCCCTCTCCGGGCTTCGAGGCGGTCTTCGCCATTGCGGGATTGCTCGCCGTTGCCTACCTGGTGAACAGACGCAAGCGGTAAGCGAGAGCCGGGGAAACCCGGATTTTTTCTCTTTTTTTATATTCACTCGGCTGAGGCGGAGCCATCGCCGCCGGCGGGCTGGAAAGTATATCGTCGGAGGGCGACCCACATCCCCCCTTCCGGGGATGAAAACGGCACCGGCGACCCGCGTCTGGCAGGGGGACCTCTCCCCCGCGGAGCGGAGGGTCCACCAGGTCCTCGCCGAGGTCCGGGAGGGGCTCGACGCCGGGCGGCTCGCGGAGGCCGCCGGGATGGATAAAATCGCCCTCTACCCCGTCCTCGAGTCCCTGAGGGTCCGGGGGCTGGTCGAGGCCTACCCCGGCTCGCCGGTCCTCTTTTACGCGGCCGAGGCTGCCGCCGGAGGCTCCCGCGCACCCCTTCCCCGGGCCGCCCCCCTCCCGGCC
>CAZANW010000023.1:0-26985 GCA_964486625.1 uncultured Halobacteria archaeon | reverse complement strand
GCCTCCGATGCTTGGGCGTGAACTGGAGGTGCCAGTTCGCGCCGCCGACGGCGTGCGCTGAGTGCGTGAGTTGCTCCACTTTCATCACCTCCGGAATGTTTTTCAGCCGCGAGAAGCCACGCTATCCGAAGCTTGGTTTCTCGTGGGGAGGCCGGTCGTACCGGCCTCCAAATTCGCTATCGTGCGCCCGGGCTATAGGCTTTCCTGTTCGCCCTTGTGACGATTCATCCCCGGGATAAATCCCGGGGGGTTCTCGTCACTTGGCCACTAAAAGTCCGTCATCACCCGGAACTGGTCAATCTCCTCCGCGCGCATCGCCTGGAGGAACGACCACGCCGCGCCGGTCACGTTCCGGGCCTGGGTGATGGCCCGGCCCACGACGAGGATGTCCGCCCCCGCGTCGAGCGCCAGCGGGACCTTGTCGAGCCGGATGCCCCCCGCGACGGCGACCTTCATCTGGGGCCCCCCGGCCGCCTTGAGCGCCTTGATGTCCCCCCACTCCAGCCCCCGGGCGGCCTTTCCGCCCTTCCCCTCGGTGTCGATGCCGCGGTGCAACTCGACGATGCCCGGCTTCACCGGCAGCGACTTCACCAGGGCCAGCGGGTCGGCGACGTTGATCATGTCGATCATCGAGTGGACCCCGACCTTCACGCACTCGTCGATGAACTTCTCAATCGTGGGCCGCGACGCGAGGCCCGAGACGGTGACCGCGTCGGCGGTGGCGTCCGACGCGATGCGGGCCTCAAGGTGGCCGGTGTCGAGAGTCTTCAGGTCGCAAATCACGAAGGACTCGGGGCGCATCTGGTGGATTTTCTGGCACACCTCGACGCCGTAGCGCTTGACCAGCGGGGTCCCCGCCTCAATGACCAGGGCGTCGCTCCTCGGGAGCGAGGCGACGACCGACTCGACCCGCCGCCACTCCGGGATGTCGATGGCCACCTCCAGGAGGGGGGGCTCGCTCAGGTTGTTCGGGCGGAAGTTCATGCTCGGGTGGAGCGCTTTGTCCTTCTCTTCAAGAACCTTGCTCACGCTCGGGAACCCCGTGAGGGCGCGGCGGAGCGCGAGTTTCGTCGCCCCGTAGTTGTAGCGGTAGAGGCGGTTGTAGTCCTTCGCCCGGGGGTGGATGAAGACCGAGGCGATGACCACCCACTCTTCGGCCCTCTCCTGCGGGAAGAGCCCCTCCCCCACGGCGTCGGCGATGGCCTTCGCCACCGCGCTCTGTGCGGGCCCGAAAATCTTGTCGGCGTCCTCCAGGTTCCGGATGGTCAGCTTCGGCACAATCAGGGTCGAGGGCTTCACCGGGAGGTTCGGGCGGACCACCGCGGAGATGGCGGTGTGGCCCTGGACCGGGTGGGCCATCGCCGTCGCGAACGCCTGCCCCACGGGGCCGCTCTTCGGGCCCACGATGAGGTCCACGTGGGCCAAATCGGGCTCGTCGCCGACGAGCGCCTCGCCCACGAGGATGAGGGGCTCCCGGGGTTCGGGCTTCATCACTCGGCCAACAGCGCTTCCCGGGAAAAAGAATGAGCATCGTGGGGGCGGGGGGAGAACGGGCCTGTGAACGGGAGGGGGGAGGGGCAAAGCCCCTCCCCCCTCCCGGCGACCGTTAGTCGTGCTGGTCCACGCGGTGCTCGTAGCCCCGGGCCTTCGCGAAATTCACCAAGTCGCACTCCTCCGACCAGACCTTGAGGTGGATGAAGCCCCCCCGGTCGTCCGCCCCCTGGACCTCCCGGACGAAGGTGGGAAAGTCGGGCGGAAACGACCTCTGGGCCCGGACCAGGAAGTCGAGGTAGTCCTTGAGGAACTCGATGCGCCCCTCCTTGCCGGGCTGCTTCATCTTGACTTTCAGCTTCTTCGGGATGAGGGACTCCTCGGTGGACTCCTCGACTTCGCCGTTCTCCCGTTTCATGTTTCCTCAGGAGCCCGAAGAGATGCCCAGCTCCTGGTTCACAATCTCGATGATGGGCCGGAGCTTCATGGCCTCGGCCATGTCCCCGATGAGCTTGACGTCCCCCGCCATGTAGGCCGAGGCGATGTCGCTCTCGCCGGTGACCATGCCCCGGGCGACCTGCTCCGCAATCTCGATGGTCAATGGAGCATCCGCCACCTGCCCCTCGCCGCCGGTCAATTGGCCGTTTTCGATTTTCATGAAGCCGTTCACGACGCCCGGGATGGTGAAGTTGATGGCGGTGTTCTCGATGTTCTTCAACTCGTTCTGGAGGTCGGCGTTGCGGCCCGCGATTTCCTGCATCGCCTGGATGAAAACCGGGAACTTCTTGGGGTCGAAGGACTTCGCGGCAATCATCTGCTTGATTTCGTCCACTGCTCCCATAGCTTCGGAGCAGATGGGAGGGGGGGATTTAAACCTTACGGGTTCGGCCCGGGTTCCCTTTCCCCCGGGTAACGGAGGGGGCCCGGCTCAGACCAGTTTCCTCGGTATGAACCCGCTCCGGAGGCCGTGGTCCGCGAGGACCAGCGCCGCCATCGCCTCCACGATGGGGACGGCGCGGGGCACCACGCAGGGGTCGTGCCTCCCCTCGACCCGCAGCCGGGCCCTCCGCCCGCTCTTGAGCTCCACCGTCTCCTGCTCCTTCCGGATGGAGGAGGCGGGCTTGAAGGCGGCCCGCACCACGATTTCCATGCCGTTGCTGATGCCGCCGAGGAGGCCGCCCATGCGGTTGGTCCGGGTGACGATGCGGCCCCCGCGCCTCTTGAAGAGGTCGTTGGCCTGCGAGCCGCGCAGGTCGGTGATGGCGAACCCCTCGCCGAACTCGACCCCCTTCGCGGTCGGGAGGCTCAGGAGCGCCCTGCCGAGGTCGGCCCCGAGTTTGTCGAAGACCGGCTCCCCGAGGCCCGGGGGGACCCCGAGGGCGACGCACTCGATGACGCCGCCGACCGAGTCCCCGTCCTCCTTGGCCGCGAGAATCTCCGCCTCCATCCGCTTCGAGACCCCCGGGTCGGGGCAGCGGACCGGGGAGGCCTCGATGCGCCGCCGGAGTCCGGGAATGCCGCTCATCACCGCTCGGGGACTCTCGGAGAGGCGAACCCGGCCGATCTTCACCGTGTAGGCCACCACTTCGACGCCGAAGAGGCCCAGGAGTTTCCGGGCGACCGCCCCGGCCGCGACCCGCCCCACGGTCTCCCGGGCCGACTGGCGCCCCCCGCCGCGCCAGTCGCGGTGGCCGTACTTCACGGCGTAGGTGTAGTCGGCGTGGCCGGGGCGGGCTAGGTCCCGGATGGCCTCGTATTTGCTGGAGTCGGCATCCACGTTCCGGACGAGCATGGCGATAGGGGAGCCGAGGGTGCGCCCCTGGAACACCCCCGAGAGAATTTCGACCCGGTCCCCCTCCCTCCGGGGGCTCACCACCTCGGAGGTCCCCGGGCGGCGGCGGTCCAACTCCCGCTGGATGTCGGCCTCGGCGAGGGCGAGGCCCGAGGGGCACCCGTCCACCACGCAGCCAATGGAGGGCCCGTGGGACTCGCCCCAGGTCGCCACGACGAAGGCCTTTCCGAAGAGGGAGGACATCCCTCCCCTGGCGCGCGGGCCACGATATCGGTTTTGCCCTTGTCGCCGCGGGCAAGGATCGAACTTGCGACGACCTGGTTAACAGCCAGGCACTCTACCAACTGAGTTACCGCGGCCCAAATCCCTTTTCTTTAGGCGCTTGGGCCCTACGGGCCCGCGCCTAAAGAAAAGGTCTTTGGAAACCCCAAAAGAAACAAAGGTAGAAAACTTTCGTCCGGGTCCCTGAACCCTTTTGGGCACTCCGAGCCATGGAGGGACCATGCCCTCCTCCCGCCTCCCCGGGTTCCACCGGCTCACCCCCGGGCAGCGGAGGAGCCTCGCCGCCCGGTGGGCCCGCCTGACCCCCGCCGAGGCCCGGGCCCTCCGGCAGGGTCTCGACGCGGAGGTGGCCGACCGGATGGTCGAGAACGTCGTCGGGGTCTACTCCGTCCCCCTCGGAATCGCCACCAACTTCCACATCAACGGCCGGGATTTCCTGGTTCCGATGGCCATCGAGGAGCCCTCGGTGGTCGCGGCGGCGAGCCACGGGGCCAAACTGGCCCGCTCCCTCGGGGGGTTCCGGACCTGGACGTCGAGGCCGGAAATGGTGGGCCAGGTCCAGCTGGCCGGCGCCCCCGCCCGGGCCGCGGCCGCAGTCGCCGCCCGGAAGGATGCCCTGATGGCCGTCGGCAACGGCTCCATACCCTCCATCGTCAAGCGCGGAGGCGGGGTCCGCGGCGTGGAGACCCGGTGGGTCCGGACCCGGCGGGGGCGCCACCTGGTGGTCCACTTCGTCGTGGATGTCCGGGAGGCGATGGGGGCCAACGCGGTGAACGCGGTCTGCGAGGCGACCGCTCCGCTGCTGGAGGATTTCACCGGCGGGCGGGCGGTCCTCCGCATCCTGACCAACCTCTGCGACCGGCGCACCGTCCGCGCCCGGGCCGCGTTCCCCCGGGAGGAGTTGGGGCCGGAGTTGGTCCGCTCCATCCTCGACGCGGGGGCCCTCGCCGAGGCCGACCCCTACCGGGCCGCCACCCACAACAAGGGCATCCTCAACGGAATCTGCGCGGTAGCCGTGGCGACCGGGAACGACACCCGGGCCGTCGAGGCGGGGGCCCACGCCTACGCCGCCCGCTCCGGGCGCTACTCGTCGCTCACCGCCTGGCGGACCGACCGGCGCGGCCACCTGGTCGGCGAACTGGAGGTGCCCCTCGCCGTGGGTACTGTGGGGGGGCCCATCGAGGCCCACCCGGGGGCCCGGGCCTGCCTGAAGATGCTCGGGGCACGGTCCAGCGCCGAGTTGGCCGGGGTCATGGCGGCGGCGGGCCTCGCCTGCAACTTCGCGGCCCTGCGGGCCATCGTCCTCGAAGGCATCCGGCGGGGCCACATGGAGCTCCACGCCCGCTCGGTGGCGGCCGCCGCGGGGGCCCGGGGGCGCGAGGTGGAGGAGGTGGCGGCCCGGATGGCCTCCGCCGGGGACTACACCGCGGAGGGCGCGCGGCGCTTCCTGAGCCGCCTGCGGAGAGGGGTCACATCCGCCGCTTGAGCTGCTTGTAGGTCTCCCGCAGGTGCTGGACGACCACCTTGGTCTCGCCCAGCACCGGCATGTAGTTGGTGTCGCCGCCCCAGCGGGGCACGATGTGCTGGTGGAGGTGGGTCTCCCCGGCGCCGGCCACCGCCCCGATGTTGAAGCCGACGTTGAACCCCTGGGGGCGGCCCCACTTCCGGAGCGCCCCGATGGAGCGCCGCGTCAGGGCCATCAGTTCACCGCCCTCCGCCGGGGTCAGGTCGTCCAGCTCGGGGACGTGGCGGTAGGGGGCCACCATGAGGTGGCCGTTGTTGTAGGGGTAGAGGTTCATCAGGACGAAGCACTTCCGGCCCCGACGCAAGATGAGCCTCTCCTCGTCCCGCCCCTGACGGGAGCCGATGCAGAGGAAGCACCCGCCGTCGGCGCCGCCCCTCTTGGAGCGGATGTATTCCATCCGCCAGGGGGCCCAGAGGGTCTCCATCCGCCCTACGCTCTTTCCGCGGCGCGGATTACCCTGTCGAGGAGGAGGCGGGCCACGGCCTCGCGGTTCCGCGGGTCGAGAATGTGGACCTCGCACCCCTCCCGGAACCTCCGGAGCAGCGGATGGGCGGCCCGGAGGTGGAGGCTCGCCACCATCGAGGGGGCCCCATCGAGAGCCGCGGCGAGGGCGGCCTCCAGGTCGGGGCTCGCCAACTCCATCGGGGCGACCTCGTCTGCGACCAGCCACGGGTCGCACCGGGCGAGCGCCTCCCGGAGGGCCCGGGCGCCGAAGCGGGCCGCGGCGAGGTCCACCCGGTACTTCCCGACCCGGGGCCCCTCGCGGAACCCGGCCGAGGCGAGAAGGGCCGAGGAGCCGGTGGCCAGGTCCCGGAGTTCGAATCCGGTCCGGGAGCCCCCGGGGTCCCGGACCTCGGCGGTGGTGAAGCCGCCCACCCGGACCCCCCGGGCTAACAGGGCCTCGGCGACGCGGATGCAGAGGGTTGACTTGCCGCACCCCGGAGGGCCCGTCACGGCGAGCCTCATCCTTTTGTCGGGAGCCATCTCTCCCAATGGTTCTCCTCGAAATCCTTCTCGGCCTGGGGGCGGGTTTGGGGGGGTTCCTCCTCCTCTTCTACCGCGACCCGGAGCGGGAGCCGGACGGCCCCGGGATGGTGAGCCCCGCCGACGGGAGGGTCATCGTCGCCGAGCCCGGCCGCGTTGCGGTCTTCCTCAACCTCCACGACGTCCACGTGAACCGGGCGCCCCTCGGCGGGACCGTCGCCCGCATCACCCACACCCCCGGGAAGTTCAAGCCCGCCTTCGGCTCCACGGGGGAGAACGAGAGGAACGAGATTGACCTCGACACCGAGGCGGGGCAGGTCCGGGTCACCCAGGTCGCGGGGTTCGTCGCGCGGCGCATCGTCTGCTCGGTCCAAGAGGGTCAGGCGGTGGCCCGGGGGGAGCGCATCGGGCGGATTCTCCTGGGCTCCCGGACCGACGTCACCATCCCGCCGGGGTTCACGCTGGCCGTGGCAACGGGGCAGCGGGTGTTAGCGGGGCAGACGGTCATTGCGGTCGAATCTCCGGTCCCGAATCCGAAGCCCCAAATCCGAAACTAGTCCGCCTGCGCCTCTCCGTCCAGCGCCCCCGGCCACGCCTGGAGCAGCGCCTCGAGGCGGCTCTCCATGGCCACGACCCGGGCCTGGTTGTCCACCGCCTGGAGGGTGGCGCCGCACTGGGGGCATTTGAACTGCGACTCCGAGGCGGCCCCGAAGAGGTGGCGCGAGCCCTCCTGGGGGCAGGCGTAAAACAGGTTTTCCCGCTCGTGCTCAAGGCGGACGCTCAGGGAGCGGGCGAGCTTCTTGACCTCCCGGGCCAAGTGGGCCTCCACCTCCCTCCAGTTGACGCTCCAGTGGTAGGTGAGCCACCCGTTCTCCTCGTTCCTCTGGCGCCGGTATTCGGTGAGGCGCATCTCGTAGAGGAGGTAGAGAATCTTCCGGACCAGGTAGAGGTTGACGCCCGACGACTCGGCAATCTTCTCGTCGGTCCCCTCCCCCGCGGCGGCGAGGGCGTTCAGGACGCGGACCCCGTCGGGCTGGACCGTGCGGCGGAGGTATTCGACGAGCGCGGGGTCCTGGAGCGCCCGGCGGGTCTCCGGCTCCAACCCCCGCCCCCGGAGCGGAGTCGCCGGTCCGGGGCGCGCCGGGGCGCCGGGGGGTGCCATCCCCCGTTCTCCACGCCTTTGGCCCGAATAAACATTTCCGGGGCGCCTTTTGGACCGCCGCCCAGCCCGCGCGGCCGCGGGCGGGTTGAGGATTTTATTCTATTTTTCACTTAAAATTGAAACTATTTTTCAAAAAGTCAAAGACTTTTATATAGTTCCCCTCCAATCCCAGACCGTCAACTGGAGAGGAGGTGATACCATGAAGAACTACCTGAAAAAGTTCGTGAAGGACCCGGAGGCGGTCTCGCCCGTCATCGGCGTGATTCTGATGGTCGCCATCACGGTGATTCTCGCGGCCATCATCGCGGCCTTCGTCCTCGGGCTCGGCGCCGGACCCGGCGTCACCCCCCAGGCGAGGATTGCACTGAAGGACGCGACCCCGGCCGAAATCTGCCTGGAGAGCCAGGGCGGCGCCCAGGGAGGGGACAACCTCACCCTCGCCAACGTGCGGCTGACCGTCGCCGGCTCCATCATCTCCCCGCCCGCCTGGAGGACCGCGGCCGGCGCCGTGGGCCAGACCTACTTCCGGACCGGGGAGAAGATTCAGGTGACCACCCTGGCCATCGCGCCGGGCAACACCATCACCCTGTCCGACTCCAAGACCGGCGGAATCATCGCCACCGTGACGGCGCCCTCCACCCTCTCTTCGAGCATCACCTGCGCGTAGAGGGAAAAGGCGAAGGACGCCCTCTTCTTTTTTATTTTTCACGCGGCCGAGCGGACGCTCTTGTTGCCGCTCCCCTCGCGCTCCCCATGCCCCGTCGGCGCGGGCCTCTATCCCGCGAGCCCTTCGGCTCGCGTGGCAGCCAAAGGATGAGGCCCTCGCCGGTCCTCCCCCACATCGTCCGCGTCCCGTCGGCAACGGACTTCACTTCAACTGCTCCCGGCTGTATCCCAGAATCCTCCGGGCGATGATGAGGGTGTTCACCTGCCCGGTGCCTTCGTAGATGTCGTTCACCTTCGCGTCCCGGAACCACTTCTCCAGCATGAACTTGTAGGAGAGGCCATACCACCCTGCGATTTCCGCGCATTTTTGGGTGACGAGCGAGACCGCCGAGCCCGCCTTCACCTTCGCCATCGCCGCCTCGAGGGCGTTCGGCTGCTTCCTGTCCCCCATCCAGGCGGCCCTCCACGCGAGGAGGCGCGCCGCGTGCAGCTCCGCCTCCATCCGCTGGAAATCCCGCTCCACCGCGGTGAGGTGTGCGGGTGATGAGGGGCCGTAGCGCACCTGGACCCCGTGCTGCTTCAGGAGGTCGCGGGTGAAGTCGAGCGCCGCGCGGCCCACCCCGAGAGCGAACGCGGCGACCAGCGGCCGGGTCAGGTCGAAGGTGGCCATCACCCCCTTGAAGCCGGTGGTCTTCGGCTCCAGGACCGAGGGGCCCCCGAGGATGTTGCCCAGCGGGATGCGGCAATCCTCAAGGGAGATGGAGCAGGTGGCCGACGCGCGGAGCCCCATCTTCCGCTCGATTTTCGAGATTCGGCAGCCCGGGGTCCCCGCTTCGACGATGAAGGGCTTGATTCCCGCCCGGCCCAGTTTCGGGTCCACGGTGGCCCACACCACCACGAAGCCGTTGGAGTGTTCGAGCGCCAGGTTCCCGCTGGTGCAGAAGATTTTCTCCCCGTTCAGGACCCAGGAGTCGCCGTCGCGGCGGGCGGTGGTCTGAATCGCGGAGTTGTCGGAGCCCGCCCCCGGCTCGGTGAGGGCGAAGGCGCCCCACGTCGGTTTCTCCCCCGGGAACCTCCCGAGGAGCCGGGCCTTCTGCTCCGGGCTCCCCGCCGCCATGACCGCCGCGCCCCCGACCTGGGGCCCGGGGAGGCAGACCGCGAGCCCCGCGTCCCCCCAGGTCATCTCCTCGGCGAGGACCGCGGCGTAGAAGGAGTTCATGCCGTCGCTGGCCCCCTTGGTCCCCGCGACGCTCGCCGCGCCGCTTCTCTCGGCCTCCTTCCCCCGGAGCCCCCCCATCGCCTTCAGCATCTGGTGCACTTCGTTGATCAGTTTCCAGGGAATCTCGTGCTCGTGCTCGTCGTAGTGGCGGGCGATGGGGCGCAACTTGTGCTGGGCGAGGGAGCGCACCATGGACTGGAGCCCCACCAACTCCTTGGAGAAGGCGAAATCCACCACGGCTATTCGTCGGGTTCGGCAGCGGCGGCCTCGGCCCCGACGGTCTCCAGGCGGAACATGACCCCGAGGCCCTGGAGGGTCAACTGGACCTTGTCGCCGAAGCGAATCACGTCGTCGGTCCGGGCCCTCTTGTCCCACTCGTAGACGTAGTCGTAGTTCCCCCTCACCGGCCGGAAGCCGAGGCCCAGGAGGCGCTTGGTGACCTCGGTGGGCTTCGCCCCGTCGCTGTTGAACATGACGACGAGGTAGGTCTTCATCGATGGGAATGGGGGGCCTGGCCTTAAAAGACTACTTCCTGAGGAGCCACGCCAGGAGGGCCTTCTGGGCGTGGAGCCGGTTCTCCACCTGGTCCCACACCACCGAGCGGGGGCCGTCCATCACCGAGGGCGCAATCTCCTCGCCCCGGTGGGCGGGGAGGCAGTGCATCACCAGGACCTCGTCCCGCGCCCGCTTCACCAGCGCCGGGCTGAGGGCGTAGGGCCGGAAGGCGCGCCTCCGCTCGGCGGCCTCCGCCTCCTGGCCCATGGAGACCCAGACGTCGGTGTAGAGGATGTCCGCGCCCTCGGCCGCCTCCGCCGGGTCGCGGGTCAGTTCGACCTTTCCCCCGAGCCTCCGCGCCGCCTCGACGATTTTCGGGTCGGGCGCGTAGCCCTCGGGGGTCGCCACGGCCATCTCCATCCCGGAGAGGGCGGCCCCGAGGATGGAGGAGTGGCAGACGTTGTTCCCGTCGCCGACCCAGGCCCACTTCAGGCCCGCGAGCCTCCGCCGCCTCTCCTGGACGGTCAGGAGGTCCCCGAGGGTCTGGCAGGGGTGCTCCCGGTCGGAGAGGGCGTTGACGACCGGGACCGGGCTGGCCCGCGCCAGCGCCTTGAGGGTCTCGTGGCTCGCGACCCGCGCCACGACGGCCCGGGCGAGCCGCCCGAGGGTCCGGGCGGTGTCCTCCAGGGTCTCGCCCCGCGACAGCTGGGTCTCGGAGGGGCCGAGGGTCACCGGGTGGCCCCCCAGCTCCGCGACCGCGGCCTCGAAACTGAGCCGGGTCCGGGTGGAGGGCCTCTCGAAGAGGAGCGCCACCGTGGCCCCGCGCAGGAGGTGGCGGCTCACGGGGCCCCGTTTCTCCTGCTGGCCGCGGGCGACGAGCGCCGCGAGCTCTTCCCGGGAGAGGTCCCCGACGGAGAGGAGGTGGCGGACCTTCGCCATCAGAACCCCCGCATCCCGGGCGGCTCTACGTCGTCCGACCCGGGCCTCCGCTCCCGCCCGGCCCGCAACCGCGTCATGTGCTCCACCCGCCTCCGGACCAGGGCCCGGGTCCCGATGTCGTGCCGGGCGTGGAGCCGCCCGCGGACACGCCCCAGGCCCGCCTCGGCCTTTCGCTCCGCCTCCTCCAGGGAGTCTCCGACGCCGACCACCGCGACCGAGCGGGAGGATGTGGTGAGAAGGGTCCCATCCCGCTCATCCACGCTGGCGAAGAAGAAGAGCGCCTCGGTCGAGGGCTCAACCCGGATGGCCTCTCCACTCCGGGGTTTCTCGGGGTATCCTTCGGGAACCAGATACTTGCAGACGGTCGCGCGATTGTGGAAACGGAGGTTCCTCCACTTCCCGCCCTCGAAGAAATCCCCGAGGTTCCCGTCGAGCAGCGCGAGGACGTTGCACGCCTCGGGGTCGCCGAAACGGGAGTTGAACTCCAGGATTTTCACCCCGCCGGCGGTCGCCATGCACCCGGCGTAGAGGACGCCGCGGTAGGGGGCGCCCGCTTCCGCGCGGATGGCGTCGAGGGTTTTCCGCAGGATGGCGACCGCCTCCTCGACGTCGGACTTCCGCAGGAAGGGCAGGAGGTGGTCCTTGTCGGAGTAGGAGCCCATGCCGCCGGTGTTGGGCCCCCGGTCCCCCTCGTGAGCGCGCTTGTGGTCCTGCACCGCGGGCATCACCAACAGGTCTTGTCCGTCGGTGAGCGCCATGAGGGTGAACTCCTCCCCCTCTACCCTCTCCTCCACCAGGACGGAGCCGTCCTTTTTCAGGACCTCCCGGGCGTAGGCCAGCGCCTCGGCGGGGGTCCGGAAATGGTCCCCCATCACCCTCACCCCCTTGCCTCCGGTGAGCCCGAGGGGCTTCACCACCGGCTCCCAGGGAAGGTCCCCGAAGAACCGCCCCGCTTCGGCTTCGGAAGCGAGGAGCCGGTGGCCGGGGAGGCCGGGAATCCTCCATTTTGCCATGAGGTTCCGGGCCCACGCCTTGTCCCACTCCACCCTGGCGGGCTCCCTCCGGGGCCCGAGGACCTCCACCCCGTCGGCCTCCAGCCGGTCCGCGAGCCCCGCCGCGAGGGGCGCCTCGGGGCCGACGACCGCCCCCTCGACCCGGTGTAACTTCGTGAACGCGGCGACCGCCTCGACGTCGGTCTCCCTGGCCCGCAGGTGCTCCTTCGCCAGCCGCGCGATGCCCGGATTCCGGTTCTGGGAGACCGCGTAGAGGTCGTGGCCCTTCAGGACCGACGCGACGGCGTGCTCCCGGGCGCCGCCGCCGACCAAGAGGAGTCTCACTCGTTGACCTCCCGGAGAAGCAGGGCCGCCTGCTCCCGGGTGACCCGCTCCTCCCTCTGCCCGACCTCCAGGGCCCGCCGGAGGGTGGCGACGGCGTGGAGCTCGATGCCGCGGGACCTGAGGAACGCCCGCCCCCCCGCCTGCCGGTCGAAGAGGACGAGGCAGTGCTTGACGAGCGCCCCCGCCTCCCGGAGGGGCTCCGCGAACTCCATCTTCGAGCCGCCGTCGGTGACCAGGTCGTCCACCAGGAGCCACCGCTGGCCCTTCCGGACGGCGCCCTCGACGCGCTGCCTCCGCCCGTGGCCCTTCGGGGCTTTCCGGACGTAGGCCGCGGGGAGGCCGAGCGCGTCGGCGAGGAGGGCGGCCCACGCGATTCCGGCGGTCTCGCACCCGGCGACGCCGTCGGCCTTCAGGGGCGCGGCCATCTTCACCAACTCCTTCACGGCCTCCGCCCTCTCCGCCGGGTGGGAGAGGAGGGAGCGGCAGTCCACGTAGAGCGGGCTGGTCCGGCCCGAGGCGAGGGTGAAGGGCTTTCCGAAGTCCACCCGGATGGCGCCGATTCTCCAGAGGGCCTCCTCAAGCATCGGCCGAAATGAGGGATGGAACTTGAAAATCTACCGGACCGCGACCCCGACGGCCCGCAAATCCGATGCGAACTCGGGGTAGGACTTGGAGACCGCCCCGAATCCCCGGACCGTGACCGGCCCCGCCCGGAGCGCCGCCACCGCGAGGGCCATGGCGACCCGGTGGTCGCCGCCGGCGGAGAGAGCGCCTCCGTGGGGCCGGGAGCGGCTCCCCTCAATCACCAGGACATCCCGGGTGGCCCGGGCCCGGATGCCCACGACCCGGAGTTTTTCGGCGAGCCCCCCGAGGCGGTCGCTCTCCTTGAGGCGGAGGTGGCCGATGTTGCGCAGGACCGTGGTGCCGGACGCGAACCCCCCGGCCACAGCCAGGGGCGGGACGAGGTCGGGGTGGTCGGAGAGGTCGAGCCGGGTCCCCTTCAACGAAAACGGGCCCCGGACCCGGACGAAGCCGCGCCCGACCCGGAACTCCGCCCCCATCGACTCCAGGAACCGGAGGACCGCCCGGTCCCCCTGGGCGTCGGGCATGAGTCCGTCGAGGCGGAGGTCCGACTCCACCAGGCACGCGGCCACCAGCCAGTTCGCCGCCGCCGACCAGTCGCCTCCGACCCGGAGCTGGAGGGGGCGGTAGGATTGGTCCCCCGGGATCCGGAACTCCCGCTCCCGGGCCCGGACACGGATCGAGGCGCGCCGCATCACGTCGAGGGTGAGGGAGACGTAGGGCCGGGAAACGAGGCGGCCCGGGATGCGGAGGATGGTCTCCCCGCGGGCCCGGGGGGCGGCCAGCAGGAGGCCCGAGAGGAACTGGGAGGAGTAGATGTCGCCCCGGAGGGCGAGGTCGGCCCCCGAGAGGGAGCCGCGCCCCTCGGCCCGGAGGGGGACGAAGTGGCCGGGCCCGCGGCCCCGGACCCGGAGCCCCATGAACGCCAGGGCGGGGAGGATGTAGCCGTTGGGGCGGCTCCGGAGGGAGCCCCGCCCGTCGAGGACCACCGGCCCCTCCACGAGGCCCGGCCAGGGAAGCAGGAGGCGGAGGGTCGTCCCCGACTCCCCGACGTTCACCGGCCGGGCGGGGCGGCGGGGGCTCTCCCCGAAGCCCCCGACCCGGAGCCGCTCCCAGGGCCCCTCCACCGAAGCGCCGAAGGCGCGGCAGGCCCGGCGGGTCGCCCCGGTGTCGTCGCTCCGGAGGCAGTTCTGAATCTCCGAGGTCCCGTCGGCGAGGGCGGCCGCCAGGAGCGCCCGGTGGGTGGTGGACTTGCTCGGGGGGAGGCGGAGGGTCCCCTCCAGCCGCTCCGCGGGGTGAACCGTGAGGTCCATGGAGGCCCTGTGGCGGCGGAAGCAAACGCTTTTTGCCCGGGTCGGATGGGTTCTTCATGGACATCCCAGACCCGTTCCAGCACCCGCTCACCCGCGACGAGGCGCTCTCCCTCACCCGCCTGCCCCGGGAGCGGCTGCCGGAACTCTTCGCCGCCGCCAACCGGGTCCGGGAACGGGTCTTCGGCAACAAGGTCCACCTCTGCGCCATCGGCAACGCCAAGTCGGGCGGATGCTCGGAGGATTGCGCCTTCTGCGCCCAGTCGGCCCACTACGAGACCCCGGTGGTCCAGTTTCCCGGAGAATACCCGTTGCTGGACGCGGAGGAGATACTCCAGCGCGCCCTCCGGGCCGAGGCGCAGGGGGCCCACGGTTTCTGCGTGGTGGCGGCGTGGCGCGGCCTCGCCGAGGGGAGCCCGGCCCTGAAGCGCTCGGTGGAGGTGGTCCGGGAACTGCGTCGCAGGACCGGCCTCGAAATCTGCCTCTCCCTCGGCATCGTGGACCGGGGGTCGGCCAAAGCCCTCGCCGGGGCGGGGGCGACGAGGTACAACCACAACCTGGAATCCAGCCGCCGCTTCTTCCCCCGGGTCTGCACCACCCACACCTACGACGAGCGCGTCCGCTCCATCCGCCACCTCAAGGAGTCGGGGATGGAGGTGTGCAGCGGGGGCATCTTCGGCCTCGGGGAGACCTCCGAGGACCGCATCGACATGGCCCTCGACCTGGCCGCCCTCGACGTGGACGAGGTTCCCCTCAACTTCCTCGACCCGAGGCCCGGGACGCCCCTCGGGGCCCGGACCATGCTGGAGCCCCTGGAGGCTCTCCGGACCATCGCCCTCTGCCGGCTGCTGCTCCCGAAGCAGACGCTCATCGTCGCGGGCGGGCGGGAGCGGGTGCTGCGCGACCTCCAGCCCCTCATGTTCATGGCCGGGGCCAACGGGACGATTCTCGGGGACTACCTCACCACCCGGGGCCGCTCCACCGAGGAGGACCTCCAGATGCTCCGGGACCTGGGGCTGGAGCCGGAGGAGCACGCGCCCCTCCCGGAGGCCCCGCGGACGACCTCCTTGCCCGTCCGGGGATGAGTTTCTCCCGGGAACTCCGGGAACTGGAGGCCAAAGGATTGCGGCGGAGGATGAGGTCCATTTCCTCGCCGCCGGGCCCGAGGGCGGTGGTGGACGGGAAGGAGGTCCTCGTGCTCTGCAGCAACAACTACCTCGGCCTCGCCACCCACCCCGCGCTTGCGAGGGCGGCGCGGGAAGCGGCCGCCGAGTGGGGGACCGGGGCCACCGCCTCGCGGCTCATTGCGGGAAACCTCGAAATTCACCGGCGACTGGAGGAGGAGGCCGCCGCGTTCCTCGGGACCGAGGCGGCCCTCCTCTTCCCCACCGGGACCCAGGCCAACTTCGGGGCGCTCACGGCCCTGGCGGGCCCCGGGACCACCGTCTTCTCGGACGCCTTGAACCACGCCAGCGTGATTGACGGCATCCGCCTCTCCGGGGCCGGGAAGCGGGTCTATCCGCACAAGGACCTCGACGCCCTCGAAGCCATGCTCAAGAAATCGAAGAGCGGCCGCCGCCTGATTGCCTCCGACACCCTCTTCTCGATGGACGGGGACCTCGCCGACCTGCCCCGCCTCCTGGAACTCGCCGGGGAGCACGACGCGCTGCTCTACCTGGACGAGGCGCACGCCGTCGGGACCCTCGGCCCCGGGGGGCGGGGCGCCCTGGAGCGCTTCGGCCTCGACCCCCGGAAGCACCCGGACCGGCTGGTGGTCATGGCGGGCCTCGGGAAGGCGCTCGGCTCCTCCGGCGGCCTGGTGGCCGGGAGCCGGGAGGTGGTGGACTACCTGGTGAACAAGGCCCGCGCCTTCATCTTCACCACGGGGCCGCCGCCCCCCGCAGCGGCCGCGGCATTGGAGGGGCTCCGCATCGTCGCCTCTCCCGAGGGCGCGCGCCTCCGCCGGAGGCTCCACGGGAACGGCCGGTTCTGGAGGCGCGGCCTCGAAGAGGCGGGGGCCGACACCCGGCCTGCGGAGTCCTTCATCATCCCGGTCCGCGTCGGGGGGGCCCGGCGGGCCGTCGAACTCTCGCGCCGCCTCCTCGCGGACGGCCTCTTCATCCAAGGCATCCGCCCCCCCTCGGTCCCCCCCGGGACTTCGCGGCTCCGGAGCGCCCCGATGGCGACCCACGCCCGGGCTGACCTGGAGGAGGCCCTGTCGATTTTCCGGAGTGCGTGGGGACCCAAAGCCCATAAGTGAGGAGCGGAGAGGCGGGCTTCATGGCATTCGAAGAAGGGCTCCGCCCTTCGGACGGTCAACGATGATGGAAAGATCCCCGCGAAGGCGTTCGACCCTGTCGGATAGCGAGAGGGCCGACCGGCGGTTCGTCTGGCACCCCTTCACCCAGATGGAGGAGTATCTCCGGGAGGAGCCCCGGATGGTCGTGCGGGCCCGGGGCGTCCACCTCTGGGACTCCCGCGGGCGGCGATACCTCGACGGCGTCTCCTCCCTCTGGACCAACCTCCACGGCCACCGCCACCCGGCCCTCGACCGGGCGGTCCGGGCGCAGTTGGACCGCGTGGCCCACTCGACCCTCCTCGGGGTCGCCAACGAGCCCTCCGCCCTCCTCGCCGAGCAATTGGCCCGCATCGCCCCCGGGCGCCTGGAGCGGGTCTTTTACTCCGACACCGGGGCCGCGGCGGTGGAGGCGGCGCTGAAGATGGCCTACCAGCACTGGCGGAACCGGGGGGTCCGCGGGAAGAGCCGCTTCCTCTCCCTGGAGAACGGATACCACGGCGACACCCTCGGGGCGGTGAGCGTCGGGGGCATCGGGATGTTCCACGAGAGGTTCCGGGACCTCCTCTTCCGGGGATTCCGCGCCCCGGCGCCCCACCCCTACCGCTGCTCCGAACTCCATGACCACGACCCCGGGCGGTGCGCCGGGGCGTGCGCTGAGGCGGCCCGGGACCTCCTGAGAAAGCACCACCGGGAGGTCGCCGCCTTCATCCTCGAGCCCAAGGTCCAGGGGGCGGCCGGGATGGTCGTCCAGCCCGACTCCTACCTGCGGCGCGTCGGGGAGTTGCGGGAGGAGTTCGAGGATGTCCTGCTCATCGCCGACGAGGTCGCCACCGGATTCGGACGGACCGGGAGGATGTTCGGTTGCGGGCACGGGGGTCTGGAGCCCGACCTGATGGCCCTCGGAAAGGGCATCAGCGGCGGCTACCTTCCCCTGGCGGCGACCCTCGCCACCGGCGACGTTTACAAGGAGTTTCTCGGCGACTACGAGGCGAAGACATTCTTCCACGGCCACACCTACTCCGGGAACCCCCTGGCGTGCGCGGCGGGGGTGGCGAACTTGGAGGTTTTCAGGAAGGAGCGGACCCTGCGGCGGCTCCAGCCCAAAATCCGCCATCTCGCCCGCCGGCTGGAGGGATTGCGGGACTCCCCGTGGGTCGGCGACATCCGGCAGGTGGGCTTCATGGTCGGGATTGAACTGGTGCGGGACCGGGAGACCCGGGAGGAGTTCCCGGCCCGGGAGCGGGTCGGCCACAGGGTCTGCCTCGCCGCCCGGAAGCGCGGGGTCCTCATCCGGCCCCTGGGGAGCGTGGTGACCCTGGTCCCGCCCCTGGCCATGGAGACGCGCCACCTCGACCGGCTGGTGGAGGCGGCGGGGTCCGGCATCGAGGGGGTGCTGGGGTGACCGCGGGTCGCGGACTCGTCCTCATCGGCACCGACACCGGCGTGGGCAAAACCTGCGTCGGCGCCGCCCTCCTCCGCGCCCTCCGCGCCCGCGGCCTCCGGGTCGCCCCCTACAAGCCGGTGGAGACCGGGGTCCCGAGGCGCGGCGGCAAGTGGCTCCCCCGGGACGGTTCCCGACTCCTCCGGGCGTCGGGGGCCGACCTGGAGTTGAGCGAAGTGTGCCCCTTCCCCTATCGGGCGCCGGTCGCGCCCGCCCTGGCGGCGCGGCTGGAGGGGCGGCCCCTCTCCGTGGAGCGGATGGTCGCGGGCCACCGGAGGCTGGCCCGGAGGTTCGACTTCGTCCTCGTCGAGAGCGCCGGCGGGCTCCTGACGCCCCTCACGGGGCGGGCGACGAACCGCGACTTGGCCCGCGCCCTCCGCCTCCCGGCCCTGGTGGTGGCGGCCAACCGCCTCGGGGCCCTGAGCCACACGCTCCTCGCGGTGGAGGGATTGGAGAGGGCCCGGGTTCCGGTGGCGGCGGTGGTCCTGAACCATCCAAGGCCTCCCCGGGGGCCCGCCGAGAGGAGCAACGCGCGGGAACTCCGCCGCCTCCTGGGGCAGCCGGTGGTGGAGTTCCCCTACCGCGGAAACCCCGGGGCCGCGGAGGCCCTGGCCCGCCTCGCCCTCCCACGATAGCCCAGAAGGTTCAAAACCGCAGGGCGGAAGAGGGGCCATGGCCATCCTGGCCGCCAGCGGCGTCCTCCCCCGGGCCCGGCTCTCCCGGACCGAGATGGCCAGGTTCAACCTCCCCGCTCCGCCGGGGGTCGAGTCCCGGGCCGTCGCCGCCCGGGACGAGGACCCGGTGACCCTGGCGGTGGAGGCGGCCGGCAAAATCGACGCCGGAAAGCCCGACCTGCTCCTCTTCGCCACCTCGGTCCCGGGGGAGCGGCCCGCGGCCCCCATCCTGGTGGAGGCCCTCGGGCTTCCGGCCCACACCCCGACCGCGGAGCTCTCGGGCCCGCGGGCCGGGACCTCCGCCCTGCTCGTAGCGGCCCGCGCCGCGGAGAGGGTCCTGGTTCTTGTCGCCGACGCACCCCGCGGCCCGCCCGGTTCCGAGGCGGACGGGGGGTTCGGGGCGGGGTGCGCGGCGCTGCTTGCGGGTCCCGGAGCCGGCATCGCCGCCCTCGAAGGCGCCCTCTCCCTCTCCGAAGAGTCCGTTCCCAGCCGCGTGGTGGAGGTGGGCACGGTGAGGGAGACCTCCATTCCCCCGGTCCCCCGGGCCGAACTGGAGGCCCTCGTCGGTGGCTCGGTCCGGGGGCTGCTGGAGAGGCAACGGGTCAAACCCGCGGACCTTGCGCGCGTCTTCCTCCAGGCCCCCGACCCGAGGGCGGCCCAGCGGCTCGGGAAGGGCCTCGGATTCTCCGGGGCCCAGATGGAGCCCATCGGCCTGGCGGGCCAAGTCGGGGACGCGGGGTGCGCCGCGCCCCTCCTCGGGCTCCTGCGGGCCCTCGAAGGGTCCCGGAAGGGGGACCGCCTGCTGGCCGCGTCCTACGCCCCCGGGGGAGGGAGCGACGCCCTCCTCGTCCGGGTCGAGAACCCCCCGAACGCCCCGCTCCTCGACCTCGCCCAGACGCGCGCCATCGACGCCCCTTCCTACCTCCGGTGGCGGGGGGTCCTATGAGGGGGGAGCGTAAAAAGCAAAGTGGAAAATGTAAAATGAAAAATTTTGATTTTTGCACTTTGCATTTTTCATTTTTCATTGAGGAGGATTGAGATGGCCAATATCTCCCTCCCCTCCCTGGCCCGCGCCCGGGAAGCGAAGTACCGCCTGGTGGCGGCCCGCTGCAAGAAGTGCAAGACGGTCCACTTCCCGCCCCGCCCCCGATGCGGGTGCGGCTCCTCCGAAATGGAGGGCCTCCCGCTTCCGAGGAGGGGCAAGGTCCACTCCTTCACCGTGGTGGCGGAGCCCTCGACCGCCTCGGAGCACGCCGAGGAGGTCCGGGCCACGGGCCCGTTCCCCATCGCGCTCGTCGAGCTGGAGAACGGGACCAAGGCCATGGGCCAAATCACCGACTGCGACCCGAAGGAGGTCAAGGTCGGGATGGGGGTGGAGGCGGTCTTCCGGCGGATGTACCGCGACAAGGGGGTGACGCTCTACGGCTACAAGTTCCGGCCCCGGTAGCCTCCCGGGGGCCGAGCGCCCCATCACCTTCTCGGTCGCCCTCAAGTCGCTTTGGAAACTCACCGGCCCCGGATTCTGGCCCGGGGTGATTTTCATGGGCTACGCGGGCTACACCCTCGCCCGCCGCGCCCTGACCCTCGACGTGGCGGGCCTCTTCGGCCTGGGGGCCATGGGGCCCCTCGCCCTCGGGGGGACCCTGATGCTGAACGACTACTTCGACCGGGCCCTCGACGCGGAGAACCCGAGGAAGCGGGGTTCGCCGCTGCTCACGGGCGAGTTCGCCCCGGTGAACGCCCTCCACGGGGCGGTGGCCCTCCACCTGATGGCGCTCGGGGTCGCCCTCGCCATCTCGAGGCCTTTCGCCCTCGTCGTCGGGGCGGCCCTGCTTCTCTCGGTGCTCTATTCGGCCCCCCCGGCGCGGTTCAAGCGCATCCCGGGGGTGGACCTCGCGGCCAACGTGGCCGGCTTCGGCATCCTCGCCCCCTGGGCGGGGTGGGCCCTCGGGGGCGGGGCTCTCGGGTCGTTCCCCGCCTACTACTGGCTTGTCTCGGCCCCCGGGGTCGCGGCGGCCTACATGGTGACGACCCTGGCCGACCGGGAGGCGGACGAGTTAACCGGGGTGAAATCCATCACGGTGGCCATCGGGCCCCGCGCCTCCCTCGCCCTCGGGACGGCGGCCCTCTCGGTCGCCGCGGGCGCGGTGCTTCTCGACGGCCTCATGAGCCACTGGAGCGGCGCGCCCGCGAGGCTCTTCGCCTGGCCCTTCGTCCAGAAGGTGTGGCCGGTCGCCGTGGGGCCGGTCTTCCTCTACGTCTGGTTCGTCCGGGCGCTGAACCCGAGGAACTTCTGGCTCTCCAACGCGGTGATGGCCCTGGTGGTGCTCATCCCGAACGTGCTCTTCCTCCTCTGGTACGCCGGGTGGTGGGTCCTGCCCCCGTGAGGAGGGTTCTTGAGCCGGGCGCCGACGGGTAGGGTGGCATGATCAAGCGGCTGGTTCTCGACGTCCTCAAGCCCCACGAGCCCAGCGTCCTCGACCTCGCGGTGACCCTCAGCAGCCTCAAGGGGGTCTCGGGGGTCAACGTGGACGTCCAGGAGATCGACCGGAAGACCGAGACCGTGAAGGTGACCATCGAGGGGAGCGACATCCAGTTCGGGGAGGTCAAGCGGGTCATCCAGGAGGCGGGGGGGGCGCTCCACTCCATCGACCAGGTCTCCGCCGGGCGGAAGCTGGTGGAGTCCCCGGCCGTTCCCCCGGCCGCGCCCCCGGCCAAGCCCCTCCCCTCCAAGTCCGAGTAGTCCATGGGACTCCGGGAGGCCCTGCGGCTGTCGGGGGCCGGCGAGATTGCGCGCCGCTACTTCGTGATGAACGCGTTCGATGGAATCCTTACGATGCTGGGGCTGGTGGTGGGCGCCCACGGGGCGGGCCTGGGGCCCGGCTCCGTGGTGGGCCCCGCCCTCGGCGCCACCGTGGCGATGGCCGCCTCGGGGTTCTCCGGGGCCTTCCTCACCGAGTCGGCGGAGCGGGAGCGGAGCCTCAAGGAGCTGGAGGGAGCGATGCTCCGGCCCCTCGGCGGAACGGTCCACGGGCGCGCCGCCCGCACCTCGGCCGCCGTCACCGCCCTCGTGGACGGCGCGAGCCCGGCCCTGGGGGCGGCGGTGGTCCTCGCCCCATTCCTCCTTCTGCCCGCCCCGTCGGGAGCGGCGGCCTCCCTCGCCGCGGCCCTCGGGGCCCTTCTCGCCCTCGGGTTCTACTTGGCCCGGGTCGCGGGGGGCGTGCCCTGGAGGTATGGCGCCAAGATGGCGGCCGTGGGGCTCGCCACGGCGGGGGTGCTGGTCCTGGTCGGGAGGGTGGTCTGAGCCTACTCTTTGACCCGGAACTCCTCCAGCACCGCGTCGTTCAACTCCATCCCGAAGCCCGGCCCCCTCACCCGGAGGTTCCCCTCCCCGTCGGGCCGGATGGGCTCCTTCAGGAAGCGGTCCCGGTGCTCCACGGACCATCCCGGAGGCTCCACCGGGTATTCGAGCCACGGGCAGACCTCCGCGGGAAAGCAGGCCGCGAGGTGGAGCGCGGCGCCGAGGCCGTAGCCGGTGGTCCAGGTGTGGGGGGTGAAGAGCGCCCCGTGCTGCTGGGCGAATTTTCCAATCTCCAGCCCGCCGCCGAACCCGGAGGAGAGGGTCAGGTCGGGCTGGACGCCGTCGTAGATTCCCATCTCCAGATACCGGCGGAACTGGGGCGGGCCCGCCGTGTCCAACTCGCCGCCGACGATGAGCAGCGGCTTCGACTCGGCCCGCAACTTCTGGAGGCCGGCCCAGTCGTCCCGGTCGAGGGGCTCTTCGAGCCATAGCACTCCCAGGGAGTTGCACCCCTTGGCGAACTCCCGGGCCGCCGCCAGGTCCCAGACCGGCCCGGGGGGGAGGTTCCACGCTTGGTTGGCATCCACCATGAGGGTGAGGCCGGGGTTCGCCTCCCGGACCGCCCGGAGGGTGGCGAGGTCGTCCTGCCACTTCATCGAGTGGGCCCGGAGTTTGACCGCCCGGAACCCCCGGTGGCGGAGCTCCACCACGTCCTTCAGCCGCTCCGGGGCGGGCCTCACCTCCCCGGTGGAGGCGTAGGCGGGGACTCGGTCGCGGACCTGGCCGGCCATCTCCGCCACGCTGACCCCCCGGACCCGGGCCGCCAGGTCCCAGAGGGCGAGTTCCACGGGCCAAAGGCGGGAGCCGAGGAAGGCGATGAACCGGAGGAGGGGGCGCGCGATGTCGCGCTTCTCCGGGTCGAGCCCCACCAGGAGGGCGCGGAAATACCTCTCCATCATCCTCGCCTCTCCCTGGCTCAGGGAGAGGCCGACGCCGAACCCCTCGTGGTCCTCCGCCTCCAGCCGGACCACCCAGAGGTCGGAGCGGGTCTCGGGGACCCCCGCCCGCCATGCGGCGCGGAATGGCTTCGGCAGGGGGATGGAGAGTTCCTCGACCCGGACCCTCTTGATGCGCATCGAAGCGGTGGGGGGGACCCCTATTGAACCTGCCCCCGGGGCTCCCGGAGCGGGGCCAGAAACGAAAACCGCCATCGGTGGCCAGGAACCCCCAGTTTTGCACCGAGGGCAAGATATATCACGGGGCGAGTCCAAATTCAAGGATGGGGGCGGTGTCCAACGGCCGCAGGAAGTCGCGCCCGGTCCTCCTGGTCCCGGGGACCGGGGGGTTCGCCTACCCCTACTGGAGCGCCATGAGCCGCTTCCTGGTGGACGACGACTTCCACGTCTACGTGAAGAACTTCCCCTGGTTCAACCTCGTGGATGTCCGCCGCTCGGCGGCGAAGGTGGCGAGGAAGGCGGAGTTCGTCATGGAGAACAGCGGCGCCGAGGAACTGGACGTCGTCGGCCACAGCCTCGGCGGCATCATCCTCCGCTACTACGTGGAGCGGCTCGGGGGGCACAAGGTGGTGAAGAACCTCATCACGCTCGGGACGCCCCACTCCGGGACCCTCGCCTCCGCCCTCGCCTGGCCCTTCGCCTCGATGCGGCAAATCGTCTACGGGTCGCCCTTCCTCCAGGACCTGAATCGCTCCTTCCGGCAGAACGGGACCCGCTACACCTCCATCTACAGCGCCGCCGACGAGGCGTGCATCCCCTTCTGGTCGTGCCGCTTCCCGGGGGCGGACAACCGGATGCTCTGGGCCTGCGGCCACCTGGGGCTCCTCCTCCACCCGAGGGTCTACGGGTGGGTGCGGGAGGTCCTCCGGGCGGGTCCCTCCCGCGAGCGGGTTCCCGCCGCGGCCGGGCGCGCAGGAACTTGAAGAAACGTTCAAAGAGCCGGACCCCAAGGTTCTCCATGGCGTCCGTGGCGGAGGGGCTCGACCACCTCGCCGTCGAGGTGCGGGATCTCGAAGGGGCGGAGCGGTTCTACGCCTCGGTCCTGGGGATGGAGGTCGCCACCCGCATCGGGAGCGAGCAGGTCCTCCTCCGGTGCGGCTCCACGGTCCTCGCCCTGATGAGGAACCCGCGGGCCCCGCTCCGGAGCGAGGAAGAGAAGCGGGCCGAGATTTCAAGCCCGTTCGGCAAGGGCCACCTCTGCTTCCGGACCACCGCGGAGGGGCTGGAGGCGGCGCGGAGGGAGTGGCCCCGCAAAGGCATCGCGGTCCACGGCCCGGTGGATTGGGGGGACCACACCTGCCTCTACTTCCTCGACCCGGAGGGGAACCTTCTTGAAATCTCCACCCCACCCGGCCGATGAAAGTCCCTCCGAGGCTCGCCGGCCTCTGCGGCCTCGCGGCGCCCCCCTTCGCCTTCGCGCTGATTTTCTTCACGATTCGCCTCAACTCCTCCTGGTTCTCCTGGACAGACAACGCCCTGAGCGACCTCGGCGACTCCGCCCGCAGCCCGAGTCACCTGCTGTTCGACGCGGGGCTCGCCGGGGCCGCGCTGCTGGAGTTGCCGCTGGTCGCCTCCCTTCCGTCCCGCGTCCGGGGCCCGGTGGGGCGCGCCGGGGTCCTGGTCCTGGGCGCCGGAGTCCTCTCCCTGGCGGGCATCGGCCTCTTCCCGGAGTCGGGGAACGGCCTCCCCGGCTCCGCGCGGCTCCACGTCCCCTTCTCGGTCGCGTTCTACGCCCTGACCCCCGTCGGCCTGCTGCTCCTGGGGGCGGGCTCCCTCCGGGCCGAGCGGGGGTGGGCCCTCCTCTCCCTCGGGTTCGCCCTCGGGGCCGGGGCGGTCTGGGCCCTCCCCTACCCGGGAAAGGGGGTCGCCATCCCGGAGGCGCTCTCTGCGGGGCTGATGTCGGCGTGGGCGATGGTTCTGGGGGCGCAACTGCTGCGGGAAGAGGGGCTCGCGGCCGGGGCGCAAAAGGGATAAGAGGCCGCGCCCCCTGTCGGGACGGGGCCGCACCGAGCCCTCGCGTTCTGCAATGGAACGGGGTTGGGCTCGGTGCAGCCCGCCAAGGTAGCACAGGGACCGGAAACGGCGGGCCAAGGTGACGGATTCTGCCCCGGACCGGCGCGGCTCCACCCTTCCCCTTTTTATTTCCCTTCGGCCCGGAGCGAGGGGACCCTGCCTACGCCGCGGGGGGGTCCGGGGCCTCCAGCCAACTCTCCCCCTTCGCGGGGTCGTGGTGGAGGGCAACCCGGTTCTGCTTCAGGAAGTCCATGCCGATGATGGAGGGGACCGCCTCGATTCCCAGGGACTTGGGCGGGGAGCCGAGGACGACCATTTGGACCGGAAAGGCGGCGGCCCTCCATTTCGCGTCCCGGAACAGAAGGCGGGCCTCGTTCATCACATGGGCGGGGCAGGCGTAGCCCGCCACCCGGATTTTGGGGGAGGGCGTGAAAGGAGGGAGGCGGTCCACCGGTATCTGGAACCGCTCGGCGTCCCTCGGGGCCAGGGTGGTGAAGGGGCTCCCGGTATCCACCAGGGCCTCCAGGGACTTGTGGTAGGCCCGGTGCTTCGGAGCAAGAAGGAAGGCAGAGGCGAAGGGGGCTGAAGGGTCGAGTCGCGCGCCCACGAAGTGGGGGCGGACGGAGAGGCGGATGCGGGTCAAAGGATGAACGCCGAGTCCTCGGATGGGAAAGAGGTCACGTAGAGGTCCCCAGGGTCGAGCCCTCGGGAGGTGAGTTCGGTCACGAGGGCCTTCATCGTCTTGGCGTGGGCGAGGACCCGCCGGTCGCGGATGGCGACGACCTCGTTCAGATACTTCCGCCCCAGGGTCGGGAACTCCCGGGCGACCCACTCCATATCGTCCTCCAGGCGTCGAAGCATCTCCAGAACCTCTTCTCCGGGCATCTCTTCGCGCATGTTGCTCGCGATTTAAATATTCGCCCTTCCCGACTTAAGGCGCACGGCGGGCGCTCACCGAAGGCGCCTCCAAACCCAGAACCCGAGCCACGCCACCGCCGCGACGGGGTGGAGGACCCCGAAGAGGATGACGGGCGCCACGACCCAGAGGAGGAAACCCCGGAACATCCTCCAGGCCTCCGCGTTGAGGCCCCGCAGGAAGTCGTCCACCTTCTCCTCGATGGGGGGCTCCGGAGCCCGGAGGAGGACCACCCGACCCGCTGGGGCCTCCCGGGCCTCCGAGACCTCGACGGGGGCCTCGGCCCGGCCGCCGTCGAGGGGAACGTCGAGAACGTCGTCGGCTCCCATCCAGGGAGTTTGGGGGCTCCTAACTTAAGCCGCGCGAGGAGCACGAGACAACAAGGGACCGGCTGGGCTACGCTTTGTAACCCAACTCGCGGAGCCGCTCTCGGATGGCCTCCTTGACGAACTCGGAGGCGCTGGCATAACCGAACTTACCCGAGTCCACGACCTCCTCGATGCGGTCCAGAAGTTCCTGCGGCAGGGAGATGGTCCCGTATCGCTTCCGGGGCATGGGGGCGACTCAGGCGGCGGAGGAAACCCGTTATGCGTTACCCGTAAACTACCCGTGATATTTAAGTCAATGAGGACGCTCTCCGAGCGATGAAACGGACGGGAAAGATACTCCTGGGAGTTTTATTGGCGTTCGTTCTGCTGATTCTTTTGGCGGCGTTGGCGGGGCCTCCCAGCACCAAGGTCGAATCCGGAACCTCCACACCTTCCCAGGCTTCGGCTCCCTCTCAAGCGGGGGCCATCATAAGGCACAAAGCACAGGTGATGCCGGTGGTGGGGCCGTCCGAATTACCCACCCGTGCCGGGCCGGGCTTCACTTATTTGGTTGTTGACCTCGACATCGAGAACCGCGATTACGACGAGTTCCCGGTCAACGTCCTCTTCTCCTTCAAAGCAGTCGTAGCGGGAGTTCAGTATGGCTCCGACTTCGCCTCGACGCAAGTTGCAAAGCCGCTCCAGACAGTCACCCTCCAACGCGGCGGAAGAATCTCAGGGCAACTCGCGTTCAAAATCCCGGAGACCTCCACGGTCCCAACCTACTCGCTCATCTACGAAGCCCCATTCAAGTCGTTCAACGTTAACTTCGTCTCGATGCAGCAGGCCACCTCAGACACCCCCCAGCAGGCGGCCGCCTCGGTCTCGGAAGAGGCCAAACCCTACGTCTGGGGCTACGCCTGCAATGACGGGCTCTACGCGGAGAACGCCTCCCTCTGCGGCCGGGTCGTCGGCTACCTCTGCGTGGACGGGAACGTCGTGCCGAACGCCAAGGAGTGCATCGGGCGCCCCTCGCTGGGGGCCGGGGGACCCCGAGGGCCTTCCGGGGCGCGCTGACCCTCCGAAGTCTCGGTTAACCGGCGGGACCTCTATCCGGATAGACCTCACCGGCCAAATCGCCAGTTTTTTCCACGCCCGTGGCCCTTCGGAACCCCCGCGTAAGTCGGTTTAAATTCGATTATGCGGAAGAAAACAGGCATCGGTAGCCATCAA